>JADZAF010000020.1 GCA_020852755.1 Bryobacterales bacterium | reverse complement strand
GTGTTTACCTTTGCGGCTCCACGCCGGTCGATCACACCATCCGCTGTGAATTGTGAGGGCTGGCAGGGGAGACAGTATGGACCATGAAACACGGCGTACAGTCATGGCCGGAGCCCAGGCCGCGCCCCTGGCCCTGGCCGGGTTCGCTCCGGCTTCGCAGGATCCAGGCGCGCCCTGGTACCGGCGCGCCTGTCGCTGGGGACAAACCAACATCACCGAACGCGACCCGGTGAGATACGACATCGGCTGGTGGCGGAAGTACTGGAAGCGGACGCGTGTGCAGGGCGTGATCATCAATGCCGGGGGGATCGTGGCCTACTATCCGAGCCAGTACCCCCTGCATTACCGCGCACAATTCCTGGGCGGCCGCGATCTGTACGGAGAGCTGGCCCGGGCGGCGCACGAGGACGGCCTGTTCGTGCTGGCTCGCATGGATTCCAACCGGGCTTCGGAGGAATTCTACCGGCGGCATCCCGACTGGTTTGCCCACGACGCTGCGGGCCGGCCCTACCGGGCGGCGGACAAGTACGTCAGCTGTGTGAACAGCCCGTACTACGGGGAGTGGATCCCGAAGATCCTGCGCGAGATCGTCGAGCGCGGGCGTCCCGAAGGCGTCACCGACAACAGTTGGAGCGGCCTGGGGCGCGACAGCATCTGCTACTGCCGCAATTGCGAGGACAAGTTCCGCGCGCGCTCCGGCAAGTCCATCCCGCCGAAGAAGGACTGGGACGATCCGGTGTACCGTGAGTGGATCCGCTGGAATTACGACCGGCGGCTGGAGATCTGGGACCTCAACAACCGCGCCACGCAGGCCGCCGGGGGGAAGGACTGCCTCTGGATCGGAATGAACAGCGGGTCCATCAGCAGCCAGAGCCGCGCGTTCCGCGATTATCGGGAGATCTGCCGGCGAGCCGGGATCATCATGCTGGATCATCAGTCGCGCAGCGATGCCGGAGGGTTTCAACAGAACGCGGATTCCGGCAAGCTGATCCATGGACTGCTGGGCTGGGAGAAGCTGATTCCCGAAAGCATGGCCATGTACCAGGCGGGGCGCACTCCCTTTCGCCTGTCGGCCAAGCCCGCCGCGGAGGCGCGCATGTGGATGCTCTCCGGGTTCGCCGGCGGCATCCAGCCATGGTGGCACCACGTGGGCGCCTATCACGAGGACCGGCGGGCGTACCGGACCGCCGAGCCGGTAATGCGCTGGCACCAGGAAAACGAGCGATTCCTGGTGAACCGGCGGCCGGTGGCGGCGGCGGGCGTGGTATGGTCGCAGGCCAACACCGATTTCTACGGGCGGGACCGGCCCGAAGACCTGGTGGATCTGCCCTACCGGGGAATTGTGCAAGTCCTGGTTCGCGCTCGCATACCCTACCTGCCCATCCACGCCGGCCAGATCGAGCGCGACGGTAGCGGGCTGGCGGTTTTGATCCTGCCCGATGTAGCCGCTCTTTCCGACGCCCAGTGTTCCGCGATCCGCGGCTTTGTCCAAAAGGGCGGGAGCCTCATTGCCACCGGGATCAGCACACTTTGCAATGAATCGGGCGAGCGCCGCCCCGACTTCGCCCTGGCGGATCTATTCAAAGCGCACCTCCGCGGGCCCGCGCCGGAGCGTACCTGGGCGTCATCTTCTTTCCACACCTACCTGCGGCTGAGCCCGGAGCTGCGGGCGGGGGTGGACGGGCCCCGGGCCGGAGACGAGCCGGCGCCCGGCGGCCGGCGGCACCCGGTGCTGGCGGGCTTTGAAGAAACCGATATTCTCCCCTTCGGGGGTATGCTACGGGGCGTGGAAGCGGAGGCGGGAGCGGAGGTCCCGCTGACTTTCGTGCCTGCCTTCCCGGTCTATCCGCCGGAAACCGCCTGGATGCGGGAGCCGGCGACGGACCTCCCCGGGATGGTTCTATCCACGCGAGGCAACAGCCGCATCGCCTACCTGCCGGCGGATCTCGACCGGCGCTACGGCCGCGACCATCTGCCGGACCACGCCGATCTGCTGGCCAACCTCGTCCGTTGGGCGGCGGACGGCCGGATCCCGCTGGAAATACAGGGCTCCGGCCTCGTCGAATGCAACCTGTACGCCCAGCCGGGCCGGTTGGTTCTGCACCTCGTGAATCTGACCAGCGCGGGGACCTGGAGGGCCCCAATGGATGAACTCATCCGGATCGGTCCGCTGAAGGTCCGGGTACGACTGCCGCAGGAATCCGGACGCGGCCTGCGATTCCTGGTTTCCGGCGCCGCCGGGAGCCTGTCCATCAGCCGGGGCTGGGGGAGTTTCGAGGTGCCCTCGATTCTGGACCACGAAGTGGTGGTGATCGGCACAGCCTGACCGCGATGTGCGGTTTTTTGCATTTCGGGCAAAAATTGCGGGCGGACCGAGCGGTTTCCACGTTATGATAGTTGTGTGCCTCGTTGAGGTGGCATATTCTGCGTGTTAGCTTCGCCTGCCTTGTTGAGTGTCCGGCCTAGATTAGCTCGCCAGTGAGAAAACTGCCCCATGGCAGCAACCTTTAAGGAGAATCGATGAAAAACATTTTTGTGGGAAACCTGTCTTATCAGACAACCGAAAGCGAGCTTGAGGCCGCCTTTGCCGCGTTCGGGACCGTGGACCGCGTATCGGTGGTACGCGACCGGGATAGCGGCCAGTCGCGCGGTTTCGCATTCGTGGAAATGCCCAGTGACGGCGAAGCGGAGAAGGCTATCCAGGCCTTGAACGGCCGCGAGTTGAACGGCCGCGCGCTGAACGTCAACGAAGCCCGGCCCAGAGAGCAGCGGGGCGGCGGCGGCTTCGGAGCCGGCGCCGGCCGCGGCGGTTCGGGCCGCCAGCGGCGCGAGCCGCGCTGGTAAGCGCTGTCATTTAGAGGGAACGGCGCCGCGTGCGGCGGCGTTCCCCATCCGTTTCACCCCCACGCCTCCAACAGGCGGCGCACTAATACAAGTTCGCCCAGATGGTAGGCGTTGTGATCCGCCACCAGCAGCGCCTCCCGGAGGAGGGTCTGTCCCTCACCGTGCGGAATCTTCGCAAACAGGTCCCTGGATTCATCCTCCACCAGCTTCTGCATGGATTTGAGATCGTCCTGGAAGGCCCGGATCGTCTCGTTCCAGGCTTCCCGGCTGGGCGGGGCCTGCTCCCGCGGCCAATAGCCGGACGGGAAATCCGGCGAAACGTGGGCCGGCTTGCGGCTGAATTCCAGGATGTCCCATTGGGCGATTCGCATGTGCTCCAGGATCTCCCAGGGCGAATGCGGACCCCGGGCTGGCCGCTTGCCGCGCAACTCCTCCGGCAGGTCCTTGACCGCCGATTCGAAATCCAGGTGCGCCCCTCCGCCCCGTAACAGGTACAGCAGGTGCTCGCGCAGAGCACGGTCGCTGGTTGCCATGATTCCTCCCTTGCCCCTTCCCTATCATAGCGATTGGGTCCGGCGGGCCGCTGTTGGATGGCTCGCGCCTGCCTTATGATGACTGTGTCGGATAGAATCATGAACCCAATCCCAGCCAACCGCCAACAAGAACTCGTTGCACGCCTCCTGGCAGCCTGCGGAGGATCCTACAGCCCGGAGTCGCGCCGCAAATACTTTATCTCGGGCCCCCAGTGGGCCGCGGCCTATGAAGGCCAGGCGCTGTTCCACGCCCCGACCCGCGAGGCTGCTGGCTTCGAAGAGGTGATCCGCAAGTACGCCGAGATCGGCATCCCCTACTGGGCCACGCACGACACCGACGTGATCCCCACCGCGAGCCTCGGCAAAGAGGAGCAGTGGGCCATTTGCGAGCGTATAGCAAAGGCCCTGGCCGACAACGGTCTCAAATGCTCCATGGTGACCACGGAGTCCTTCCACCACGCCGTGTTCGCGGCCAGCCCCGCCGCCGAATCGCCCGAGATCCGCGACTACGCGGCCTGGCGGCTCAAGAACACGGTCAAGATCGGCCACGAACTGGGCGCGCAGTTCGCCGTCTACTGGCCCGGTTCGCTGGGCTACCAGGTTCAGGGCGCCATTGACGAGACCCAGACGCTGCGCTGGTACGCCGACGGCCTGAATGCCGCCTGCGAGATGGACATCGAAGTGGCGAAGCACCGCGGGCGGCCCACGCTCAAGCACTGCCTGGAAGCGAAGCCCTTCGAGCCCCAGGCCGAGATCCTGCTGCCCACCTCCGACGCCATGCTGGCCTTCATTCATTCCGGACTTCTGAAGCACCCGGAAATGGTGGGACTGAATCCGGAATATCTGCACGAGCTGATGTGGGGCGGCGCTCCCCGGGCGGCCCTGGCGCGGGCCCTGCTGGCCGGAAAGTTGTGGCACTTCGACATCAACGACGGCTACCGACTCAAGCACGACGTGGATATCGCCATCGGGCTGGTGAACCCTTTGGACTGGCTGAATGTCCTGGTGCTGTTACGCAGCCACGGTTACAACGGGCCCTTCAACCTGGATTACAAGCCGCCGCGGACCACCAGCAAGTGGGGCGTCTTCACGGTGAGCTTCCCCACCGCCGTGGACCGCTTCATCACGCTGTGGGAGATGGCGGGGGATCTGATCTCCGACCCGGTGATCGGCGAGGCTGTCGAAGCGCTGAAAGCCGGAGGCGGCGCGGCCGATGCGCTGGATGTGGACGCGGTGGTTGCCGCCAACCGGGAATTGCTCACACTGCACGAACTGATCGCGCATCGAATTTTCCAGGTGCTGATCGGACAGCATCGGGGAAGAACCTACGCGCTTTGATGCTGGTGGCGGCACGCCTGCCGCCGCCTGACAGATTGGGACCGCCGTTCCGGACCGCCGCAACGGCGCCGGCGGGGCCGGAAGGCCCGGCCCCGCCGGCGCGTGTTCCGGCTCGTGGCTCTCAGAAATCCGCCTTTTCGATCAGGTCCGCAAGGTCGCGGCGGAGCGCGTCGCGCTTCTTCTGAAGTTCGGCGATGCGGTCTCGCAGGGAGGCCAGGCGCGCTTCCTGGTCGGCCAGGCGGCGCGCATAGTCCTGCACCTGGGTCTGCTGGCCGCTCACCCGGTTCAGACTCTCGATGTTCTTGCGCAGGCGTTCCTGGTCGCGGGTCAGGTCGTTGAACTGCGTCTCGGTGGAGCGGATCTCCGCCTCGGTTTCCGCCAGCACGCGTTTCTGCGCCAGGATCTGCTCGAGCTGCTTCCGGCCGGCGGGGCTCAAGGCCTTGTTCTGGACATAGGTGGCCAGCACGTCGGGCGTCATGTCGACGACGGCGAACGTCGTCTCGAACAGCCGCTCTTCCCGCACCGGGAACTTCTCGGTGGCGCCCGGCGCCAGCTTGACCTGGAAGCGGTAGGCCGCCGGCGTGGTTTCCCAGGGCTTCTGATCGAGCAGAGTGAACTGCGGCCGGACGGGGTGCTCGACGATCAGCGTCTTGGCTTTCTGATCCACGTTGCGAATTGTGTACATGCGGGTTTCGACGGCCGCGCTGCGGGTGGTCAGGACGCCGCGGCGCAGGTGAATCTCCCGAACCATGTCGGCGCGGGAGTCGAACTGCGTACTGATGCGGGTTCCGAGGTCCACCGCGTAGCTGATCAGCCGACGGTCTCCTGACTTCACGGTGGCCATCAGCGCCTCGCCGCCGTAGGCCCCGGCATCGAACACGGTGATCGGGCCGCCATCCAGGGTCTTCCCCGTGGCGTTGGTCAGTTCGGCGGCGTTCATGGGATTCTCGGTGGACTGGTCGGCGTAGATCAGCAGCTTGCGGGCTTCGATCTTCTGCTGGATGAACGGCAGCATGGCCGACTCGCCCTTGCGGACGGTGACCGGCGCCGCGATCTGGTATTCAAACAACTCGCCCACCTCGCGAGTGGCGGCCGCGGGACCAACAGAACTCGCCAGCTGGGCCCGGGAGGGCGCCTTGGCCGAAGGCGGGGGCGGAGGGGGGGCGGCCATGGTTCTGAACCTGCCGCCCGCCACCCCGCCGATCACCCCGCCAACCACGCCGCCGGCGCCTTCGGCTGCGGTGTCCGCTTCCTTGGCGGACTCCAGCGCCCCGGCGTGCACGATGGGGCCGCGAGCGCGGTCTTCCGGCAATCCGGCCACCGGGCGCTCCACGTAGCGTGGCTCAAACAGCGGGCTCACGAATGAGATGGGGCGGCCGGAGACCAGGGCCAGCCGCACCTTGGTCCAGTCCTCGCCGGTCGTATTGTCCACAATGGCCCAGCCCTCCAGGACGGCGCTGTCTCCCTGGCCGAAGATCAGGCGGTAACTGGACTTCCAGACCGGGGTGGGGATGACGTAGCCGAGAACGATCTCGCGGGCCCGGGCGTCGGTGGAGTCGATGTAGACGCTGCGGCTTTCCTTGGAACTCGAGGCGGCGAGAGCCGCAAGGTAATCCTTGAACTGAGCCTCGAGGACCGGATCGGGGAACCGCAGCGCGGTGACGGTCCCGAGATCGAACACGCGCACCTCGCCGGAATCCAGCAGCAGCGTGACCTGCTGTTGCTCGGGCCGGTTCTCCCCCCCGGGAACCACACGCGCCCCGACGATGGTTCCGGACACGGACTGGGAGCCCATTTTCAGCTCCACGCGCCGGCCTTTTAGCTGGTCCAGGACGGTGCTCAGGGGCTGGGCCTCTCCGATTTTGAACGGGAAATCACCCTGTCTGCGTTCGAACGGCTCGGCCGAATCGTAGCGCAGGCCGGTAATCCTGCCTCCCCCTTTCTCCTCCACGGTGAGCGATTTCAGCACATCGTTCATTTCCGCGGCTTTGAACTCCAGGCGGGCCGATTCTCCGGGCCCCAGCTGTCCGGCGCGTTCGAAGTAGCCAACGCCGTGCTTGTAGAGGACTACGTTTCTCACCGGCAGCTCAGCGGTCCAGGCGAGGCCTGGCAAAACAGTAAGGAATACAACGGCGCGTCGCATGGGCTTATAGACGGCGGTTCCGGGGACCCGGTTCCTGCGACGTCACTCCCCCATCACCTTGATGATCACGCGCTTGGCTCTCTGCCCGTCGAACTCGGCGTAGTAGATCTGCTGCCAGGGGCCGAGGTCCAGCCTGCCGGCGGTGACCGGCACTACCACCTGGTGGTGTACCAGCAGGCTCTTGAGGTGCGAGTCGCCGTTGGTCTCGCCGGTGCGGTGATGGCGATAGTCCTGGCGAAAGGGCGCGAGCTTCTCCAGCCATTCGTCGATGTCGGCGATCAGGCCGTCTTCGGCATCGTTGACCCACACTCCGGCCGTAATGTGCATAGCGGAGATCAGGATCATACCCTCCTGGATCGCGCTTTTGCGCAAGGCGGCCTCCACTTGCGGTGTAATGTTCAGGTACTCGCGGTGCCGGGAGGTTCGAAAGGTGAGGTATTCGGTATGGAATCGCATACCGGGGATGATACTGTACGCGAGCGCGCCGGGGGCGGGCCCGTTGGAGGCTTGCGGCTTGACACAGCGTCCGGCAAGGCGTCAGACTGCTAACTTTGCGCCCCTCCGCCGCAACGGCAGGGCCGCAATCACCCGCGCGGAAACATTCCTGAGCGGGGTTTGGTGGTGGCCGGCCGGACGGCTCGTCGGAAGGTATGTCCCAATCGGGAGGGAGGTCTATCTTGAGATTGTTGCGTTGTGCCGCCGCGGTGGTCCTGGCTTCCGCCCTGTCCGCCCAGGAGACCCGGCAGGACACGTCGACGGAGCAGCCCGAGGAGTATGGGGGACCGGCCATCCTGAGCCGGGGCGGCGGTCCCAGTATCAGCGCTCCGGGCGAGGCCATCCGTTTCCGCCCGTACGTAGGCGTCAACGGCATCTACGACACCGGCCTGATGTCGATTTCCACCGATGAGCAGGGGAACCTGCAGCGTAAAGACCTGTATGGCGTCGAAGCTGAAGCCGGTGTTTACGGGTACCGTCCCTGGAAGCGGACGGTGGTGGGGCTGAACTATCAGGGCCGGTACCGCCATTACACGCGCGATACCTACTACGACGGCACCGACCAGTTGTTGAGCCTGGGAGTGTCGCACCGCCTCAGCCCGCGCCTGACGTTTTCCATCCGCGAGGCGGCCGGCACCTACGCGCGGAATTTCTTTGTCTCGAGCGCTTTCAACTTCGTCGATCCGCTTTTCGCCAACGTGCCGCAGGACGAACTGTTTGACGGGCGGGTCTACTACCTGAACACGCTGGGCGACCTCACCTGGCAGAAGACGGCGCGCCTGTCCTTCAACCTGGGGGGCGACTACTTCCTGGTGCGGCACCGCTCGAGTTCGCTGTTCGGGGTCACCGGCGGGCGGGCGCGCGGCGACGTGGCATACCGCTACAGCCGCATGGGGACGATCGGCGCAAGCTATAGTTTCGACCACTACGCTTTCACCAAGGCATTCGGCGGAACCGACGTCCACACCGTGGGCCTGCTGCATGCGCACCGCTTGGGCCGCTTCTGGGAATACTCGCTATTGCTGGGCGGGTCGCGGGTGGAAACCCTGGGTGTGGCCCGGGTGCAGCTGGATCCGGCCATTGCGGCCATCATCGGGCGATCCGTGGGCATCCGCACCGCGCACCTGGTCAACTATGTCCCCAACGCCAAGCTCAAACTCACCCGCGCATTCCGCCGCGCCAACCTGACCTTCGGCTATACCCGGGGCGTGACTCCGGGCAACGGCCTCTACCTGACCTCGGTGCGGGAGGGCGGTGACGTTTCCTACCACTACAACGGCATCCGGAGATGGGGTCTGCAATTGAGGGCCGGCTACAGTTCCTACAACAGCTTGACCCTGACTCTGGGGAAGTACGAGAATTACCACGCGGGTATCGGGGCGACGTATCGAATGTTCGAGTCCACCCACCTGAACGCACGGCTGGACGGGCGCAAGTACATCGTCGGAAATTCGCTGCGTCCCGACTTCGACCGGGTGATCTACCGGGTCACCTTGGGAGTGACCTTCAGCCCGGGAGAAATCCCGCTGACGCTGTGGTAGGAGGTGGCGACGGTTGGCTTGCGGTGAAATGAAAAAGGTTCTGGTGGTGGACGACGAAGCGGGATTGCTGCGCCTGCTGGAATACTACCTGAAACGCCTGGCCTATGACGTCCTGGCCCTGACCAGCCCGCAGGAGGCCTGGACCCGATTCCGGGCCGAACCGGCCTGTTTCGGCCTGGTGGTCATGGATCTGAACCTGCCCGGCATCTCCGGAGAAGAACTCTCCAACCGCATGCTGCAGCTCAACCCCGATCTGCGGCTGGTGATCTCGAGCGGCTATCCGTTCGATGCCTCGCGCCTGCTCCTGACCCGCAGGGACCAGGCCGAGTTTTTGCAGAAACCTTACAGCCCGAGCACGCTGGCCGAGGTCGTCCAGCGGATGTTTCCGCTTCCGCAAGTGAATTCCCAGGCTGTTCCGGACCCCATTCAGTAGAATATAGTTTTGATTCTGACCCTGACCATAAATCCGGCCATCGACCGGAATCTTACGGCCGACCGCCTGGCTTTCGAGGACCGGGCCTATATCACCTCCAAGCACGATTCGCCCGGAGGGCGCGGGATTAACGCGTCCTGCGTGATTCACGCCTTCGGGGCGAAGACCCTGGCCCTGCTGACCTCCGGCGGAACCGCCGGCGCCCGCCTGGAAGCCATGCTGAACTGCTGCGGCTTTCCGATTGTGGTGGTGCCGGTGCAGAATGAGATCCGCACCAACCTCACGATCTCGGACCGGCAGGGGCTGACGATCAAGCTGAACGAACATGGCCCGGCCATGGACGAGGAGGAGGTGAAGCGGGTGCAGGAGGCGGTCATCGCCAAGCTGCCCGGAGCGAGCTGGCTGATGATGTGCGGCAGCACCCCGCCGGGCGTGCCCGCCGACTTCTACGCGCGGCTGATCGTGGAGGCGCGGAGGGAGGGGGTCAAGACCTTGCTCGACACCGACGGCGAAGCCTTGCGCGAAGGGCTGCGCGCGCATCCCACGGTAGTCGCTCCGAACCAGCCCGAGGCCGAGCGCCTTCTGAACACCGTGTTGATTACCCGCACCCAGGTGGCGGAAGCGGCGGCCCGGATACGCTCCCTGGGCGCCGAGGCGGTGGTGCTGTCGCTGGGGAGCCAGGGTGCGGTGGCCAGTAACGGTTCCGGAACCATCCAGGCGATCCCGCCTCCGGTCGACGTGGTCTGCCCCATCGGCGCCGGCGACGCTTTGGCCGCCGCTTTCACCTGGTCGATGCGCCGCAAGGGCGATTTCCCGGATGCGGTCCGCTGGGGAGTCGCCGCCGGCACGGCTTCGGCCCGCCTGCCCGGCGTAAGCTTCGCCTCCCTTGAGCAGGCCGAGGAGGTATACAAGCAGGTGGAAGTGCGCGACGCCTGATTGCCTCGCCGTGTCCTCCCCACACTCTCATCGCAGCGTGCTCCGGTCGGCCGGCGTCGTCTCGGCGGCCATCGCCCTGAGCCGCCTGACCGGCCTGGCCCGTGAGATGGTGATGGCCCGGTTCTTCGGAGCCGGCCAGGCTTACGACGCTTTCCTGCTGGGCTTCCGGATACCGAACCTGGCCCGCGACCTGTTCGCGGAGGGCGCCCTCTCCTCGGCGTTCGTTCCCACCTTCACGCGGGTGCTCCAGACCGGCGGCCGGCGCCAGGCGGCCGAACTGGCCAATCTGGTTGCCACCGCCCTCGTCCTCATCGTGGGCGCCCTCTGTTTGCTGGGGATGATCTTCAGCCCGGAACTGGTCCGGCTGCTGGCGCCCGGTTTCGCCGAAGTCCCGGGCAAATTCGAGCTGGCGGTGAACCTCACCCGGGTGATGTTCCCGTTCCTGCTGCTGGTCGCCCTGGCGGCCCAGGCGATGGGGGTTTTGAACGCTTGCGACCGTTTCGGAGTGCCCGCCCTGGCTTCCTCCTACTTCAACGTCGGCTCGGTGGTTTTCGGGCTGCTGCTGGGATTCTGGCTGGGCCCGAGGCTGGGCCTGGATCCCATTGCGGGAATGGCCTGGGGCGTCGTGCTCGGCGGGATGCTGCAACTGCTGAGCCAGGCGCCCAGCCTGGTGCGCGCCGGATTCGTCTTCCGTCCGCGGCTCGATTGGTCCCACCCCGGTCTGCGGCAGATTTTGCATCTGATGGGACCGGCCATCCTGGGAAACGCCGCGGTGCAGATCAACGTGATGGTGAACACCAACTTCGCCTCGTCCATCACCGATGCCGCGGGGCACGTGATCGACGGGCCGGTGAGCTGGCTGGGTTACGCCTTCCGGTTCATGCAACTGCCCCTGGGGTTGTTCGGCGTGGCCATCGCCTCGGCCACCCTCCCCGCCATCTCCCGAAGCGCCGCGGCATCGGATCTGGAAGCGTTTCGCGGTACGCTCTCCCGTTCGCTGGGCATGGTGCTGCTGCTGACTTTGCCTGCTTCGGTCGGGCTGGCGGTGTTGGGCGAGCCGATGATCGGAGCCATCTACCAGCGAGGCGCTTTCAGCGCCGCGGCGACCGAGCAGACCGCCCGCGCGCTTACCTTCTATGCGGTCGGACTGGCCGGGTACGCCGCGTTGAAGGTGCTGGCGCCGGCCTTCTACGCGCTGGGTGACGCCCGCACTCCGATGTTCATCAGCCTGGCGTCGATCGGCGTCAATTACGCAGTGGCTTTCAGCATGGTGCGGCACTTCGCCATCGGACACGTGGGCCTGGCCCTCTCCACCTCGGCGGTGGCCTGGTTCGGCTGCGTGGCGCAGCTGCTGCTGCTGCGCGCGCGCCTGGGAGGCATTCGCGGGCGGGCCCTGGCGGCCAGCACAGTGAAGATCGCCGCTGCTTCGCTGGCGATGGGTCTGGCGGTGGCCTTTGCCAGCCGGGCCGTCCTGGCAAGGCTCGGAGAATCGAATTCCGCCCGGCTTGCGGACTTGGCGCTCACGATCCCGCTGGGCATCGTGATCTATTACGCCGTGTGCCGCCTGCTCAGGGTGGAGGAACTGGAAGCCGCCCGGCGGGCGCTGCCCGGCCCTTTCTCGCGGCGCCCGGGGCCCGCATGCTAAACTGGCCCTTGAGATGCATTCCGATGTCAAGCTGGCGATCCGGCTGCAGGAACTGGATGCGCGAGTCGCCGAGCTGACGCGAGAGATTGCCGCGCTTCCCAAGTACACCGCCGGGATTGAAAAAAAGCTCGACTCTCACCAGCGTAAGCTCGAGGCCGACCGGGCGGCGCTGGCCGCTAATCAGCGCGATCGCCGCAAGCTTGAAAGCGATATTCAGGCCCAGGAACAAAAGATCTCCAAGTTGAAAGACCAGATGCTGCAGGCCAAGACCAATGAGCAGTACCGGGCCTTCCAGCATGAGATCCAGTTCTGCGAAGACGAAATCCGCAAGGCCGAAGACAGGATTCTGGACCAGATGGCCGAATCGGAACCGCTGGAGAAGAACGTGAAGGCGGCCGAGGAGGCGCTCAAGATCGAGAGGGCCCAGGTGGAGCGCGAGAAGTCGGCGGCGCGCGAGAGGACCGAGCGGGACCGGAAGCAGCTGGAGGAGTTAAAGGCCGAACGGTCCGAACTGGTCCGGGGCATGGACCCGGCGGTGCTTTCCACCTACGAGCGAATTCGCAAGCTGCGGCGCGGCGTGGCCGTGGCGGAAGTAGTCGACGGCCGCTGCTCGCAGTGCCACATTGTCCTGCGGCTGCAGCTGCTGCAGGACCTGAACAAAGGCGATCAGATCATGTACTGCGAGAGTTGCGGCCGATTGCTGTACCACAACCCGCCCCAGAGCTTTGAAGATCTAACCGGCGAGCCCGCCCCCGCCGCCGATCAAACCTAAAGAGATTCCACTGTGTTCCCGCTATTGCTTGTCCTGGCGCTGAGCCAGGCCGCCGTTCCCCCGGCCGCCGGGCAGTCCGCGCGCATCCAGCAACTGGAGAAGATGCTGCTGGCCCCTTGCTGCTATACGGAAAACGTGGCCCGGCACCGCAGCGAGGTCGCGGTACAGATGCAGAAGGAAATCGCCGCCTGGGTGATGGCGGGCAAGAGCGACCGTGAAATCCTGGACACCTATAAGGCCCGTTACGGAGCGCGGGTGCTGGCCGAACCCGAGGGCGCCGGCCGGATCTGGCTTCACACCATTCCGGTGGCAGTCCTGCTGCTCGGGCTGCTGCTGGTCATCCGCGTTCTTCGCAGGTGGCGGGCGCCCACGCCGGCGTAGCGTTACGCTACGGCGGCCTTGGTGGCGGCCAGTGTCTTGTTCTTGCTCCCCGGCGGGCGTCCCCGCTTCTTCGTGACGGCAGCCATCCAGGCCGGCGGCCTTCCCCGGCGGCGTCCGCGGCCTCTGGCGAGCCTCTCCAGGCTTAGAATCGCCTCTTCAATCTGTTCGCGTTCCTGACGGAGTTCCGCCAGAATTTTCGTGACATCCATATCGTGTCCTGAAAAAATAGACCGGCCATCCCCGGACGGACCCGCATATCTGGCTAACAGCCCTCACCCCGGCACCCGGGCACCCACTGGCTTGCCTGCTCCATGCGCGCCGAAAATTCAATAGAGCCGTTCTCGAAAAACGGAGTGATAACGGCCCGGGCGATATACGGCCGGAACAGCGTCCGGCCCCATATTATCACGAGCGGCGTTTTTGCCAATAAAAATAAAAGGGCAATCCCGCAAAAATAATCGCCAAACCCAGCAGAGATTCACGCGGCGACATAAATAATGTCGAAAGTACTAGGCCTAAAGCCGCTAGTACAAAGAGTACTGGAACGGCTGGATATCCTAGAGTGCGATAGGGGCGCACAAGGTCCGGCCGCTTGCGGCGCAGCACGATCACGGATGCCGCCGTCATGCCGTACAGAATCCAGCTGGCGAAAATCACGTAGGTGAACAGCTGCTCGAAACGCCCCGAGAGCGTCAGCACGGCGCCCCACACACTCAGAGCGAGGATCGAAACGGACGGGGTGTGATGTTGCGGGTGCACGGTTTTCAGGCTGCGGAAGAAATACCCGTCGCGCGCCATCGCGTAGGGGACCCGCGAGCCGCTCAGGATGGTGCCGTTCAGCGCGGCGAAGATGGAGATCATGGCCGCCAGGGAAACCGCGTCGGCCCCCCAGGAGCCGAGAACGCGGCGCATCATCTCCGAAGCCACCCGCTCGGTGGCGGCCACTTCACCGGCCGAGAGCACGTGAAAATAGGCGAAATTCGCGGATAAATAGATCAGCATTACCGCGGCGGTTCCCCAGATCAGGGCGCGCGGCAGGTTACGTTGCGGGGCCCGCACCTCGGACGCCACCATGCTGAGATTGTTCCAGCCGTCATAGGCCCACAGGGCCGCCACCAGGGCCGCGAAGAATCCCGCCATTCCGCCGGTGGCCGCCACCGGCGCCGCGGCTCCCGAGGCCGCGCCGCGCCACAGCACACCGGCCCCGATGATGAAGAGAATGAGCACTATCTTGAGCGCTGTAACCGCCACCTGAACTCCCCCGCCCACCTTGACGCCGAAATAATTCACCAGGGCCAGGCCCAGGATCAGGGCCACGCTCAGGAACTGCCCGGAGCGCAACTCCAGCGGCCCTCCGCCAGTACCGAGCGGCAGCGGAACCGTGCCCCACACCTGCTCCAGTTGCGGGAGAAAGTTGGCGAGGTAGTAGAAAAAGCCCGTGGCCAGGGTGGCGATGGAGCCGCTCTTGGCCACCCACATTTGCGTCCAGCCGTAGATGAAGCCCCAGAACGGGCCGTACGCTTCCCGCAGGTAAACGTATTCCCCGCCGGCTTCCGGCATGGCGGCCGCCAGTTCCGCGTAGGTGAGGGCGCCGAACAGGGAAAGAAATCCTCCGGCCACCCAGACCAGGGCCACCATCTCGGCGGAGCCCACGTGCTGCACCATGGATTTCGGCACCAGAAAAATGCCGCTGCCGATAATGGTGCCCACCACGATGGAGGCGGCCCCCCAGGCACCCAGGTCGCGCTTCAATTCGGTCATCGGGCGGCCTCCTCATGGCGGCTTCCCGTGAGCAGCGCGGCCACCCAGGCGGCGCCGAAGGTGACGCAGGCGCCGATTAGTACGTACCACGTCCAGGCTATTGAGGTGAAGAAACGCACGTAGGTCATGATGGCCAGTCCTGTTACCATGCCGGCGATGGCCGCGTTTTCTCCGATCCGGCGGGTCAGCACGCCCAGCAGGAAAACTCCCAGCAGCGCCCCGAAGGGGATGGACGCGATGGCCAGGCCCGCCTCCAGCACGGAGCCCCACTTGCGCGCCAGGATGCCGATGCCCAGCAGCACCGCCCCCCAGAACACGGTTGCCGCGCGCGCCAGTTTGAGGTAGTCGCTTTCCGTACGGCTGCGACGCGACAGCGGCCGGAAGAAGTCCACGATCGTGGTGGAGGCCAGGGAATTGAGGGCCGCGCTGATGTTGGCCATGGCGGCGGCCAGGATGGCGGCGATCACGATGCCCGCGGTCCCGGCCGGGAGGTGCTTCCAGACAAACTCCGGATAGATGCGGTCGGCGGGCCGGGGAGCGGCCAGGCCGGCGTCGGAGTAGAACACAAACAACATCACCCCGATCACCAGGAACAGCGAGAACTGGACGAAGATCACCAGCCAGCTGGCGATCAGCGCGGTTCGGCTTTCCGCCTGCGTCCGGGCGGCCAACAGGCGCTGCACCATAAGCTGGTCGGTGCCGTGGCTGGCCATGGTCAGGAAGCAGCCCCCCGCCAGTCCGGCCCAGAAGGTGTACGTCCGGGCGAAGAACTCGGGAGTGGCCGAGAAGCGGAAATCGAAGACTTGCCACTTGCCCAATTCCGCCGCCGTGCTCCAGACGTGTCCCCACCCTCCGGGAATTTCCTGGAGGATCACCCAGAAGCTGAAGGCGGCTCCGAATATGTAGAGGAACATCTGCACGACGTCGGTCCAGATCACGGCCGTCATTCCCCCTTCGAAGGTGTAGAACAGGGTCAGGCAGACAATCAGAATAATGGACCCGATTTCACCCCAACCCAGGACGATCGACACCACGATCGAGATGGCGAAGACGCGCACCCCCTCGGCCAGCGCCCGGGTCACCAGGAAGGTCAGGGCGGTGAGCCGCCGGATGCGTTCCCCGAACCGCCGGCGCATCAGCTCGTAGGCGGTGAACATCTCGCCGCGGAAGTACTGGGGCAGGAAAATGAAGGAGATGACCAGCCGTGCCAGGAAATATCCGAATACCACCTGCAAAAATCCCAGATTGCCGGCGAAGGACAGGGCCGGGGTTCCGATGATGGTCAGGGTGCTGGTCTCGGCCGAGACGATCGACAGCGCGATGGCCCACCAGGGCGCGGTGCGTCCCCCCAGGAAGTAGTCCTTGAGGTCGCGCTGCCTGCGGCGGAACTGGGCTCCGAACAGGGTGATGGCGATCAGGTAGACCAGGATGATGCCCAAATCGAGCAAGCGCATGGCTTGGCGAATTCTAGCACAGGGCGATATGATGGCTAGTTTCGGGGAACCGGACGGGGGTTCCAGCCGTCACACCTGTAGTTGCGGTGATCCTGCTGTTCGGCTATACTCCCCAAGTGTCCGCGGCCATGATTCCATCGAGGCCGCTTCGATGAAACACGATTCAGCAGTTCACACTGAAACATTTAAATGAGTGACAAGAAATCAGGAGGCGGCAACGTGCGGAATCCACTCTGCAAATCCCTCTTATCCATGGCAGTGGTTGCGGTCCTGGGGGTGAGCGCGGCGTTCGCGCAGGCGCAGGCGCCCAAGAAGCAACCCAAAGACCAGGTCGAATACGACCTCTACGTGAATTCGGTCAAGGAGACCGACGCCAACAAGAAACTGGCGCTGCTCGAGCAGTGGAAGCAGAAGTACCCGGGTTCGGACTTCAAGCTCGAACGCAACCAGCTCATGCTGGCCACCTACCAACAGTTGAACCAGCCCGCCAAAATGGTCGAGGTTGCCAAGGAGATGATCGCGGACGACCCGAAGGAGTTCACCGCGCTCTACTGGATCACCCTGCTGACGCCCAGCCTGTACAGCGCGTCGGCGCCGCCTCCGGAAGCGTTGGACCTGGGCGAGAAGTCGGCCAATGGCATGCTGGCCAACCTGGACGCCACCTTCGCCGCCGAAAAGAAACCGGCCAATACGCCCGAAGACGCCTGGAAGAAGGCCCGGGTGGAGGCCGAGTCGCTGGGGCACAAGACGCTGGGCTGGATCGCCATGCAGCGCAAGCAGAACGAGCAGGCCGAGCAGGCATTCATCAAGAGCCTGCAGCTGAATGCCAACAACGCGGAAGCCTCGTACTGGCTGGGTCTGGTGATGCTGGCTCAAAAGAAGCCGGAGAAGCAGGGCGAGGCCCTCTACCACTTTGCCCGGGCGGCCGCCTATGACGGCCAGGGTGCGCTGGCGCCGGAAGCGCGCAAGACCATCGAGACCTACCTGACCAACGCCTACACGCGGTACCACGGGAAGGACGAGCAGGGTCTCGCGGATCTGCACAAGACCGCCCGCGAGAACGCGTTTCCGCCCGAAGGCTTCAAGATCAAGAACATTTACGAGATCCAGGCCGAGAACGAAGAGGAATTCCGCAAGAAGAACCCGGCCATGGCCATGTGGATGACCTTGAAGAAGGAACTCACCGGCGAGAACGGCCAGCAGTACTTCGAGAGCAATCTGAAGCATGCCGCTATTCCGGGCGGCGCCCAGGGCGTGCAGAAGTTCCGCGGCGCGCTGATCTCCCAGAAGCCCGCCGCCAATCCCAAGGAACTGGTTCTTGGCATCACCGACGAGAACACGCCTGAAGTGACGCTGCGGCTGGAGAACCCGCTGCGGGGGAAGGCCGAGCCCGGCACGGCCATCGAGTTCGAAGGCGTGGTCGCGGAGTTCCAGAAGGAGCCTTTCATGCTCACGCTGGACGTGGACGAGACCTCCAAGATCAGCGGTTGGCCGGCTCCCGCGCCGCCTGCCAGGAAGGCGGCCAAGAAGGCCGTCACTCGGAAGAAGAAGTAGACTGCGAGTGGGGGGGCGTTGCCGCCCGCCTCCTCACATCGTCGGGTTGTCGTCGCGGGGTTCGGTTTGGGCCAGGACCAGGCTCAGGAAGAAGCGCTGCAGCGGGTTCACCCCTACGTCGGTGCTGCCGAGCGCCGCGGAGTATTTCGCGAAACGTCCGCCTGCGTTGTGTGGCAGACACCGCCCGGCTCCGGCCACAAGGCTGAGCCCGGCCGCCAATGCCAGCACTGTGATCGTCCGCCGCATGGTTCACTTCTTCAGACGGAGTTCGGAGCCTCCGGTTAGCAGTTTTTTGCGCCTCTTCGTTCCCCGGGTCCAGGGCTGCTATAATGAGACTCAGATTTTGATTCATGGGAAGTAGCAAGGATGCCTCTGTACGAGTACAAGTGCCGTTTGTGTGACAAGACTTTCGAAGTCCTTCAGCGGTTTTCCGATGCCCCGCTAACCTCTCACGAGGGCTGCGGCGGTTCGGTTGAGCGCCTCCTCTCGCCTCCGGCGCTGCAGTTCAAAGGTACGGGTTGGTACGTAACCGACTATGCCCGCGGTTCTTCCAACGGGTCTGCCTCTCGGGCACAGGGGGAGAACGGGTCCGGAAAGAAGAACGACGAATCCGGCAAGTCCGCTTCGGATACGTCTAAACCGGCCGAGTCGAAGAGCGCGCCAAAACCCGCCTGACGGTCTCGGCCGCGGCCGCCACTGCGAGGCCGGTCACTGCATCGGCTGCGTAATGGTAGCGCCCGTAGACCGTCGCGGTGGCAATCAGGACCGCCAGGGTCAGCAGGAACCGGCCCACCCAGGGTTTCTCCGGCAGGAGGCGCCGCATGGCGAAGGCGGCCGAAAAAGCGCCTGCCGTGTGCGCGCTGGGAAACACGCTGGTGTGGATTCCATAACCTCCCAGCAGCCACCAGTTGAACTTCCGAAAAACGGTGAAGTAGGCGGGGAAATCCTCGCCCGGAAAGACGGTCCGGGGTGGTTCGCTGGGCCAGAACGGGAACTGCGCGTAGGCCAGGTAGATGCCCAGCAGAAAGGTGAAATTGAAGCTGGCGGCGCGCTTCCGGCGGCCGTAGGCGTAAAGCATGGCCAGGGAGAACACGGCCGTGGTGTAGACCAGGGAGTAGGAGATCTCGAGCACCGAAGGCAGCAGCGGGCCGAGGGACTCGATGGCCGCCTTCAGCCCCCACTCGCGCAGCAGGACGCGGTCCCACTGGACCCAGATCATCTCCCAGTGGAAGCGGTGGACTTGGGGCGCGAACCACCCCATTTCCCGGTAGCCGAGCAGCATGAGCGGCAGAGGGAACCAGTCCCGCACCGTCCCCAGAAAGCGCCCCTGCCGAAATGAATCGGCGTAGGCCAGAAGCAGCAGGCCGGCCAGGATGGTGAGGTTCAGAACCAGCGTGACAGCGGCCACCCGGCGCGGCACCGGGAGCAGCCAGGCCAGCAGGGCGGCGTAGCTGAAGTAGGCCGCGATCACCCACTCCGACGACCGCAGCCGCATCCGCCTTCCGCGAGTTTTATCCACCCGGCTCCCCAATCACCAGCCCCGAAGGCAGTTCCTCGCCGAAGATCCTTTCCAGGGCCCGGGCGTCGCGTTCCTCCTCGCCCTCCAACGCCGCCAGCACCCGTTCCGCGTCGGGCAAGGCTTCGAGTTTCCGCCGCACCGCTTCGCGGACCGGCGGCGCCAGGTCGCGGGTGGGGTCCCCGGTCAGCCGCGCTATCGATGCCAGGGCTTCGCCCGCCGCCGGCACGCCCAGCAGTGCCTCCACCCAGCGGGTGGCCGCCGCCGGTGGGACCACCTGGTTGACAGGGCCGTAGAACAACTGGCGCGCGCCCAGCCGCGAGAGGCACCACACTTCGGTCTGCTTCGCGGATCCGGCCTTCACCGCCCGGATCAGCGTGTCGCCCAGCTCCATCTTGGTCTGGAGCGGCAACAGCTCCAGGCTGGACGCCGTTCGCCACATTTCCCGCAGCAGGCTGGTGTTGATCCGCTGCTTGCGGGGCGCACGCGGCAGCAGCGCCGGCGAGAGGCGCTGGAAGATGTCGATCTGCTGGTTGCGGTTCAGCCCGCCCGCGACCCGCCCCCAGAAAATCCACCACTCGATTTCGCACTGCACCTGGTTGCCGAACTGCAGCCCGGCTGCATAGATCCTGCGGGCCTGCTCGATCCGAAAGTCATCGCCGGGAAACCCGAAGCCGGGCCGCAGGCAGAAACCGCCCAGGTTGAGCCAGCGGATCTCGTAAGCCGGGCTTTTTCTGCGCCCGGCCGCCGCGGCCAGGAAGACGTCGGCCATCTGCCGGATGGTATTCAAAGGCCACGAATTCTTCCCGAGCCCCAGGACCTGCTCCAGGCGCGAGGGCAGTTCCTCGGGCTCGATCGGCGACTTCCCGGTGGGAGAGAACACCGCCGCAGCCAAATCCAGCGCCTGCTTCTGGGCGGCGTCGGAAATCACCGCCGCGGGCCGGGCGCGCACCGCAGCCGTATCCGCGCTTTTGCGAAGCTGGAACTGCAGCCGCCAGCGGTTCTCACTGACTTTGGACTGGCACCAGGTCTCCAGCGTCCCGACCTCGGTCAACCGCGCGCCGATGGTCACCGGAATCAGCCGTTCTTCGGCCCGCTTGCCGAACCGGATGACAGCATGCAAAGGAGCGTGGGTGTGGAGGCTGTCGTCGCCCGGGCTGAACTCGACCACCTCGCCCAACCGGTCCTCGACGCGGGTCAGCGAGCTGTAGAGGCGGAAAGCGACCGGGCGGTTGGCCACCAGTTGCAGGCCCTCCCGTTCCAGTCCCAGCGTCACCCCTTCCTCGGTTCCGCGGGGCACCAGGCAGACAGTGGTCAGCTTGTCGGGCTCGGGCTCCCCGATGCCCAGATAGTAGGCCCGCGGAAGCCCGCCGCGCACCAGCACGCCGCTGCCGGTCGTGCGAGCGTAAGCATAGTAGGCGGCTCCGGCCGCCACCGCCAGGTCGAGGTCCCGGTTCTCGAACACCTCCGGCCTTTTGCCGTACCAGCGCTCCACCACGTCCGCTACCCGCTGCCGGCACACTTCGGGGATGAAGAACCCGCCGTTGAACAGGATGGCGTCCGGGCCGGGCTGTCCGGAGTCCTCCAGGAAGGCGCCCAGATGACGGGTGATGGCCGGGTCGGAAACGTACGGCAAGCCCAGTTCGCGGAACAGGCTGCGCTTTTCCTCCTTGGGCCGCTCGCCGCGTTCCGTGAACGGCAGGAAACCCTCCAGCGCGAGTTCCAGCGCCTCTTCCCGCCTGACGGAGGTCTTCAGAGCGCCGCCGATGAGCGAAGTGCCGGTTCCCAGCACGGTGATCTCGACGGCGGGCAGATTCGGATCGCACAGCAGCCGCTCCTTGGCTGCCGCGCACTGCCTGCGAAGGCCGTTCCGCTGCCGCAGCGAGAGCGGCTTGCCGAGCTTGGTTTCGGCCAGCCAGGCCAGGGTGAGGTCCAGGTTGTCCCCGCCCAGCAGGAGGTGCCGGCCTACGGCGGTGCGGGTGAAATCCACCCGGTCGTCCTGCCGCGATACACGAATCAGACTGAAATCGCTGGTGCCGCCCCCGACATCGCACACCAGCACCAGTTGCCCGTCGTGCAGGGCCTTGCGGGAGCGGGCCAGGTTGTTGGCGATCCAGGCGTAGAAGGCCGCAGCCGGCTCTTCCAGAAGGGTTTGCAGGGTCAGACCGGCATCCTGAGCCGCCTGCACGGTCAGCTCGCGCGCCTCCTCGTCGAAGGAGGCCGGAACCGTAAGCACCACCGGAAGCCCGGACAGCGGGCGGTCCGGCTGTGCCCGGTCCCACTCCTCGCGGAACTTTCTCAGAAACCGCGCCGACACCTCAACCGGCGACAGAACCCGCTGCTGGGAATCCCAGGGAAGAATCCGCGCCGTGCGGTCCACCTCGGCGTTCGACAGCCAGGACTTGGCCGAATGCACGAGCCGGGTGGGCACCAGCGCGCCCTGCTCCCGCGCATACTCGCCGACCGGCTGCCCGTCCTCGAGAAACAGGAAAGAGGGCAGGACGCGGCGCGGTTCCACTCGTCCGGGCGCCACCATCTGGGGTATTTCGAAGATGTGAATGGGCGGAAAATCCAGATCGCCGGCCTCGTCCGGATCGATGTAGGCCAGGGCGGAATTGGTGGTTCCGAGGTCGATGCCGATCTTCATGCTTCCACGCGCTCGCGGACGTTGAACTCGAGCTTCCACCGGCGGCCGTCCCGCGCCACGCACCAGAGTTGCAGCATTCCCGTCTCGGTCACGACCGTCTCAAAAGAAACCGGCACCACCTCGCTGGAGTCAGCGCCGGCCGGCAGGGCCACCTCGATCGGAGACAACTCCTGGAGTTCCTCACCGAGGTCCTCGATGATGGTCCCTGGTTGATCGTCTTTACGGACGCTCGAGGAGTAGAACCGGAACTCGGCCGGTTCGCCCACGACCAGGCCGAACTCCTGGCCGGGGATCCGCGCCTGGGTTCCCTCCTCCATGCCGAAGGGGGCCACTGTCAGGGCCTTCAGCGGGTTGGGGACGCCCGGCACGGCCGGCATGGCGGTTTCGATGCCCACGTAATAGCTGCGCGGCACTCCGCCACGGATGCGTACGCCCCTGCCCAAGCGGGCCATTCCGTAGTAGGCGGAGCCGCGCGCCACCGCTTCCATCAGGTTTTCCCCGGCCAAAGGGGCCACGGCGCCCATCCCTTCCTCTTCCAGCCAGGTGTTCAGCACTTCCACGATTCGCTGGCGAAGCGCCGGGGCCCGGAAGACGCCGCCGTTGAACAGCACGTGGGTCGGGCAGGCCAGGCCGCTGGCGGCGCGGCGCACCATGCCGTGCTCGCTCGCGGCCGCCTGCTGGCGCAGGAACCGGGCCATGTGGCGGGTGATCCCGGCGTCGCTGGCATACGGCAAGGAGATCTCCAGCAGCCCCGCCCTGCGCGCGCGCTGGGGCAGGTCGTGGCTGGAAACCTTCGGGAAGAACCCATCGATCAGAATGCGGTCCACTTCCTCCCGCCGCAAGCCGGCCCGGATCGTGCCTCCCACCAGGCCGGTGCCCCGTCCCAGGATGGTGACCGGCTGTTCGCGCTTCCTGGTCCCCGGCTCCAGGAGGTGCTCCTTAGCCACCCGGCAGTTGTGCCACAGCGTGTGGAACTGTACCGGGTCGATGCGCGTGCCCTTGGCCGCCAGTTCCTGCTCGATCGAGCGGGCCAGGGCCAGGTCCATGTTGTCGCCGCCCAACAGGATGTGCTCGCCGACCGCAACCCGCTCCAGGGCCAGTTCGCCCTCCCGTTCTGTGACCGCGATCAGGGTGAAGTCGGTGGTGCCGCCGCCGACGTCCACCACCAGAATCAGGTCCCCCACCTTGACCCGCTCGCGCCAGTCCGGGTGCCGTTCGATCCACGCGTAGAAGGCTGCCTGCGGCTCCTCCAGCAGGGTAATGTTCTGAAAGCCGGCCGCCTCGGCCGCGCCGAGGGTCAACTCGCGCGCTACGGCGTCAAAGGAAGCCGGGACGGTCACCAGTACCTGCTGCGCCGCGAAAGGCGCCTCCGGGTGCTTCCAGTCCCAGGCACGGCGGAGGTGATCCAGGTAGCGGCGGGAAGCTTCCAGAGGCGAAATCTTCGCCACGCCATCCGGGGCCCGCCAGGGAAGGATGGGCGCGCTGCGGTCCACTCCGGGATAGGACAGCCAGCTTTTGGCCGATGCCACCAGCCGCCCGGCGTTCTCGACGCCCCGTTTCTGCGCAAGCGCCCCCACCAGCGGGTTGCCTTCCGGGTCCCACGGCAGGGCCAGGGAGCCCTCCGGGAAATCGCGCGGCCCGGCCAGGTACAGGAACGACGGCAGCAGGCCCTCGTCCCGTACCTCGCCCGGGTTGACGAGCTGCGGCACGGGCATCACCTTCACTTCCGGAAGATGGAAGGGGTCCGCCAGGGCCTCTTCGCCCGCTTCAATGTAGGCCAGGGCGCAGTTCGTGGTTCCCAGATCGATTCCGATTACAAATTGTGCCACCGCCGCCTCACTCGATTTCGATTTCCGCCGGAGCGATCACGGTCAGATCCTGACGAAGATTCAACGGCGGCAGCTGCACCGACGCGGCTCTCCAGCCCTTGTGGCGCAGGATGCCGCCCGCCGGCGGCTGGGCGGGAACGTTGCCGATCAGCTTGACGGCGGAGGGATCCGACGCGGGGATTCGGGCGAATGTGCCTTCCACGCCGTCGATCACCGGCGCCAGCTTCAGGTACTGCCGCAGCGCCTCGCGGCACTGGCCGTGGAGTTCCCGGACAGCCGCTCCGACCTGGTCGTCCGCGTAGCCCGAAATGTCTTCCATGAGGAAATCCAGCAGGCGGGAATCGCGCTGCAGGATGGCCAGCAGTTGCAGAGCGCCGTCGGATGCCGAGGCGGCAGGCGGGGGAGGCGGCGCGGGAGGCGGGGCGTCTGCCTTGCGGGAGAGCCCCAGCGCCGCGGCGGTCTCGTCGGACAGCTTTCCGGAAAACAGGATTCCGAAAAAGCCGCGGAAAGCCAGCAGGATGCGTTTCAAGAAAGTGAACCTCTCTCCAGACTTCCAGGATACGGCGCGGGCGCGCCTGCAGTCACCTGCTGCCCTGTACTGCCGGACTTGCTCTCTTCCCGGCCGGCGAGGTCGCGTCCCGGCGAGCCGGGACAGGGCGGGTTGAGAAGGTGCGGCCCCTCAGGCTCCGGGCACAGCACTCTCCTCAACTGCTCTCGCCTGCGCCGCGCACGATGGTGATCTGGCGCAGTTTGTCCAACTGCCGCCTGGCGATGTCGGCCCAGGAACTGGAGGAGTCCAGTTTCAAATACGTGCGCCAGTGGTAGGTCGCCTTCAGAAAATCTCCGGTCTTCTCGTGCAGCAGCGCCAGGTTGTAGTGCGCGTCGGCGTACCCCGGGTCCAGGCGGATGGCGTTCTCATAGTGCTGCCGGGCTCGAACCGGGTCGCCCTGTTCGTCCCAGAGGTTGGCGAGATTGAAGTGCGCCAGGGCGTATCTGGGATCGGCCTTGACCGCCCTCAGGTAGTGTTCCTCGGCCTCTTTGAACTTGTGCTGGTGGTAGTAAATCGTGCCCAGGTTCACCAGGGCTCCGGCGGCTGACGGGTTCAGTTCGAGGGCTTTCCGGTAGGCTTCGACGGCTTCTGCAATCGGTGCGCCGGTCTCCTCCAGCGACAAGCCCCTCTGGAACCAGTGCTCAGCCTGCGCCCGCAGGGTGGTTTGGCCGGCGCGGCCCTCTCTGGCCGGCTTTGAGGCCAGCGACTTCACGTTATCCAGCCCCGCCGTCTCAAAATCGAAAAGGAACTGGCCGCTGATCGCCTCCATCTTCCGGCCGGCAACCTGGACTGAAATGGTCTTGCCGTCGCAAACGATCCGCAACTCGGAAAGCGGCCGCTCCACACCCGCCAGGCGCCGCCGCAGGCTCTCGATAACCCGGGCGATGTTCCGCGCCGACACCCGGTTCTTCTTCAGGTTCTCAAGGGTGCGAATCGCGATCAGGTCGGAGAAGGTGAACTGATCGCTTTGGGGCAAGTAGCCGAGGCGCTGCCAGCTGCGCAGCTGCTGGCGGGAGATCCGCAGCATCCGGCAGACATCCTCAACCGTGTGAATCTCCTTGGTCACCTTGCCGGACACGCTGAATTTTAACACGAAGATGCCTGGCTTGACGCCTTTCCGGATCCCGCTCCGCGGCCGGAACCCCCAAGTCCGTCCGTACGCCGACCGCACGACCCGGTTCTGCCGGCCTCCGTGCAGTGCGGATCGGCCTTCCCCATACCGATGCGCGGATCAGGGGAGACCCGGCGCGTTATGTCCAATTACGCGCCGCCCGATGTTACATTGAAAAGTCTGATGACTCCTGTCGAGGCTGATTCATGCGCAACGTCGTGATCGTCGGTTCGGGATGTGCGGGAAATACGGCCGCCCTCTACACCGCCCGGGCCAACCTCCAACCCCTGGTCGTGAAGGGCTACGAGGCCGGGGGCCAGCTCTCGCTCACCACCCTGGTCGAGAACTTCCCTGGATTCCCGGAAGGAATCAACGGCCCCGACCTGGTGGAGAATATCAAGAAGCAGGCCGGGAACTTCGGGGCCGAATATGTGGAAGGCGCCGTCACCGAGGCCGACCTCTCCCGGCGCCCGTTCCGCCTGAATATCGAGGGCCAGTGGGAGGAAGCCCGCACCCTCATCATCGCCTCAGGCGCCTCGGCCCGCTGGCTGGGTCTGGAATCGGAGCAGAAGCTGATCGGCCACGGGGTCAGCTCCTGCGCCACCTGCGACGGTTTCTTCTACCGCGGCAAGAAGATCATGGTGGTTGGCGGCGGAGACTCGGCCATGGAAGAGGCCAACTTCCTCACCCGGTTCGGCGAGGAAGTTTTCCTGGTGCATCGCCGGGAAGGATTCCGCGCCTCCAAGATCATGCTGGAGCGCGCCCGCCGCAACCCCCGCATCAGGTTTCTCACCAGCACCGTGGTGGAGGAGATCTACGACGTCAGCATGAACCTGGTCACCGGGGTCCGGCTGCGAAACGCGGTGACCGGCCAGGTCTGGGATCAGGCCGTGGACGGCTTCTTCGTGGCCATCGGGCACATCCCCAACACCTCCGTTTTCCGGGGACAGATCGAACTGGATGCCGACGGCTACATCATCTCCAAGGGCGGCGCCCGCACCAGCGTCACCGGCGTCTTTCATGCCGGCGACGTGCAGGACCGCGTCTACCGGCAGGCCATCACCGCGGCGGGCGCCGGATGTATGGCCGCCATCGAGGCGGAACGGTTCCTGGAAGCGGAAGGACATTAACAGAGAGGAAACTGCTCATGATCGAACGAATCAACCCACCCGGAGTTCCGATTCCCCGCGGCCCTTATTCTCCCGCGGTTCGGGCCGGCGACTTCATCTACGTTGCCGGCCAGGGTCCCATCGACCCGGCCACCGATCAGATGGTGCTGGGCGACATCAGGCAGCAGACGCGGCTGGTACTGTCCAATATTCAGCGGATCCTGGAAGGCTGCGGGGCCGGCATGGCGGATGTCATCAAGTGCTCGGTGTTCCTCTCGGACGGGAACGAATTCGGGGCCATGAACGAGGTCTATGCCGAGTTCTTCGGCCAGCAAAAGCCGGCCCGCACCACCGTGGAGGCGAAGTTCGTGGCGCCGGGCATGAAGGTGGAAATCGACTGCGTGGCGTACCGGCCCAAGGCGTAGGCGGCGGTCAGGCGCCCCGCAACCCGGGGAGTCCTCCCATGCTGGGAGCCATGCGGACCGCGCGCAGCACGGCCTGCGCCACGGCTTCCGCGGCAGCCACGCCCAGGGCGGTCAAGTCGGCCTGCGCATCTCCCAGTGACAGCGCGATGACCAGGTCGCCGTCGCTCATGGTGTTGACCGGGTAGATGGTGCGGGCCAGGCCAAGGTGGGCCATCTGCGCCAGCTTGCCGGCCTGCACCTTGTTCAGCCGCGCGTTGGTGGCCACCACTGCCAGGGTCGTATTCTCGCGGCTGAAGCCCAGGCGCTGGCCGCGCTTGGCCTGGCGTTCGGCGTCGGCGAAGTCGGGGCTGTCCGGCGCGCGCCGGGCCCCCGCGAGAATCCTGCCGCTGCCCGGTTCGCGGACGTCTCCGGCCGCGTTCACCACCACCAGGGCGGCCGCGCGAACGCCGGCGTAACGCTCTTCCAACTCCACGGTGGCGGATCCGAGCCCCGACTTCATCGCCTGGCGGATCCCCAGAATCTTGCCGACCGTGGCGCCCGTTCCCGCCCCCACGGCTCCTTCCGCCACCGGCCCGCTGCCGGCCGCAGCCGCGGCCGCTTCGCCCATTTCGCGGGTCGGGCGCACGTGCGCCTTGCCGATTCCCAGGTCGTACAGGATGGCGCAAGGCACGATGGGCACCAGCCCCGCCGCCGTGCGAAAGCCCACTCCGCGCTTTTCCAGAAAGCGCCTGACGCCGGAAGCCGCTTCCAGTCCGAAGGCGCTGCCTCCCGCCAGCACCACGGCGTGCACCTCCGGGGTCACGTGCCCGGGGGAGAGCGTATCCATCTCCTCGCTTCCGGTGGCCGAGCCGCGAATGTCCACGCCGCCCACCGCCCCCCGCTCGCACAACACCACCGTGCACCCGGTGAGCGCGTCGTAGTCCGAGGCGTGGCCCACGCGGATGCCGTCGATATCGGTGAGCCCTTTCATCGGCATTTTCAGATCCGAACCGGCTGGCCGGCCCGATAGCGGTTCTTGTGTATGGTAGCATCGAAGCACAGGGTGGATACGCCTTGCTCGATTTCCTGAAGCGGCCTGTTCTTGAAGTTCAGCAATTCTACCTGCTGTTTGGCGCCGCGTTGAAGAACGTTTTCCGGCGGCCCCATTACGCCGACGATATTTTCATTCAGATGGATATTATCGGCGTCGGCAGTTTGCCCATCGTCATATTGACCGGTTTTTTCACGGGTGCGGTAATGGCCCTGCAGATGGCCCGCGCGCTGTCGCAGTACGGGCAGGTAGGGAGGACCGGCATGGTGGTCAGCATCGCCGTGGTGCGCGAGCTGGGCCCCGTGCTGACCGCGCTCATGGTGGCGGGACGCAACTCCTCCGGCATGGCCAGCGAACTCGGTTCCATGAAGGTGACCGAGCAGATCGACGCCATGCGGGCGCTGGGCACCGATCCCATCCAGAAGCTGGTGACGCCGCGCATGATCGCCACCTGCACGGTGCTGCCGCTGCTCACGATTATTGCGGATTTCGTGGGCATTTTCGGCGGGTTTATCATCGCCTATTACCTGCTCAACCTGACGCCCACCGAGTACTGGAGTTCGGCCTGGCGCGCGCTCGAGTGGAATGACGTCGCCCAGGGCCTGCTGAAGCCCTTCGTCTTCGCCTTCGCGGTTTCGCTGGTGGGCTGTTACTACGGGCTGAGGACCACCGGAGGCACGCAGGGTGTGGGCCGCTCCACGACGCAGGCGGTTGTGGTGGCTTCCGTGATGATCTTCTTCCTGACCTTCTTTCTCACGAAGATCTTCACCAAGCTGGCGACTCCATGATATGGCGGAGGAGACTCGCAGCCCGGTTCTCGAGTTCGAGGACGTCAGCCTGTCCTTCGAGGGGCCTCCGGTCCTGGACCACGTGTCTTTCACGGTGAACGAAGGGGAGAGCTGCGTGATTTTCGGCACGGCGGGCAGCGGAAAGACGGTACTGCTGAAGACCGCCCTGGGCCTGCTGAAGCCCGATTCGGGCCGTGTGCGCGTTTTCGGGCAGGACATCACGGACATGCGCGAGGAGGAACTGTTCGACGTTCGCAGCCGGATCGGCATGCTCTTCCAGGAAGGGGCGCTGTTCGATTCCCTCACCATCGAGGAGAATGTGGCCTACCCGCTGCTCAACCAGAAGTCCATCCACTCCACGCCCGACGAGGCCCGGCGCCGGGTGGAAGAAGTGCTGCGCTTCGTCGAACTCGAACACACCCTGGAGAAATTCCCCAGCGAACTCTCCGGCGGCATGCGGCGCCGGGTGGGTATCGCCCGGGCCATCGCCACCCGGCCGCCGCTGGTGCTGTACGACTCGCCCACCGCCGGGCTGGACCCCATCACAGCCAACACCATCGTGGCTGTTATCATCAAACAACGCGATGTGAGCAACGTCACTTCTCTGATGGTGACCCATCGCTACCAGGATGGCAGGCTGGTTGCGGATTTCCGTTTCGACCCCGCCACGGGCGGGCTCCGGCCGTCCCCCAACGGGACGGGGCCGGGCACTCGCACCCGTTTCATGGTGCTGAAGGAGGGAAGCCTGGTTTTTCGAGGGAGCCAGAAGGAACTGGAGGCCTCGACGGACCCGTACATTTCGAGATTCGTGGCGCGCAGAGCGTAAACTATGCCTTCGGAAAAAAAAGTCTCGTGGGCTCAATTGAGGGTGGGGATCGTGGCCGCGGTGGCCATGATCATCCTCACCGTGCTCATCTTCCTGCTCACCGGTTCCGGCACCGTCTTCACGTCCACGGCGACCGTACGCACTTTCATGAGCGACTCGGCCGGCATGGCCAGCGGCGCCCCCGTCCGGCTGAACGGGATTCCGATCGGCAATATCAAGCAGCCGCGCCTGACCGGTTCGAAGGACCCGCGCCGCGTGGTCGAGATCCCCATGGAGGTCCGTTCCGAGTACCTGCGCGAGATTCCCATCGACTCGGTGGCCAGCGTGACGGCTTCCAACCTGCTAGGCGACAAGTTCATCAACATCACCAAGGGCAAGAGTGCCCAGCACATCAGGGAAGGCGGCGAGATCCGCAGCCTGGAGGCGCAGGATATCCCCGAGCTGGTTTCGCAAAGCAGCAGCCTGCTCGAGCAGTTGAAGGTGAGCATCGCGCGAATCGACGCGATCCTGGCGGACGTCGAGGCCGGACGCGGCAACGTCGGCAAGTTCTTTCGGGATGAGGAACTCTACCGCCGCCTGAACGCCACCATCGCCGAGGCCCAGAAGGCCGTCGCGGCGGTAACCTCCGGACAAGGCACCATCGGGCGCCTGATTTACGACGACAAGCTCTACGAGGAGATCCGCGCGCCCGTACGCCGCCTGGACGAGGTGCTGGCCGGAATCCAGCGGGGTGAAGGCAGCGCCGGAAAGTTCCTCAAGGACCCGGCCTTATACGACGATGCCCGCAAGGCGGTGGCGCAGCTCAACCGCGTGATGGAGGACCTGAACGCCGGCCGCGGCACTGCGGGCAAGCTTCTCAAGGACGAGCAGTTCTACAACCGCCTGAACGATGCCATCGCCCAGCTCAACAACCTGTTGGAAGGCGTCAACAGCGGAAGGGGGACCCTCGGACAGCTGGCGATCAACCCGCAGCTCTATGAATCGCTCAACGGCGCCACGCGGGAGCTGAACCAGCTGGTGCGGGACGTGCGGGCCGATCCCAGAAAGTACCTGCGCATCAAGCTGTCCCTGTTCTGATGCTCCGTGCACAGCTCATCGTCAACGCCGACGACTTCGGTTTCACCCGCGACGTCAACGAGGGTATCGTCGAAGCGCACCAGCGCGGCATCGTCACCGCCGCCACCCTGATGGCAAACGGGGCGGCCTTCGACCACGCCGTGGCCTTGTGGCGGCGCAATCCTTCTCTGGACGTGGGCTGCCACCTGGTGCTGGTCGGGGGCGGCTCCCTCAGCAAGGCCTCTCAGGACTTGCCGGCCGGGGTGCCCGATCTGCTGGAGGCCCTCGCCTGGGGACGCCTGGACGTCTACGCGGAGCTGGCCGCCCAGGTGCGGAAGATCCTGGATGCCGGGGTGCCTGCCAGCCACCTGGACACGCACAAGCACACCCACCTGGCGCCGCCCGTGCTTGGCGCCGTGGCCCGGATCTCCGCGGAGTTCGGGATTCCGTGGGTTCGCCGCCCGTTCGACGTGCCCGGCATGGCGTCGCACTTTCTGCCGCCCTGGCGCGTGCGGGCTGCCGCCCGGGGGTTGGGGCTGCTGCAGGGACGCTTCAGCCGGGTGCTCCGGGAGCACGGCTGCCGCACCACCGATCACTTCGCCGGTTTCGTGGCCACCGGGCGGTTCCATACCGCCGAACTGGCCGCCTTCATTCGCGCCCTGCCCTCCGGCTCCACCGAATTCATGTGTCATCCCGGTTTCTGCACCGGAGAACTGCGCGGCGCGCGCACGCGGCTGAAGGAAAGCCGGGTGCGGGAACTGGAGGCGTTGACGGCGCCGGAAGTCCGCCGGGCACTGGAGGAGAGGGGCGCCGGGCTTGCGAATTTCCGGGATTTGCGTGGATCGGCGGATTAGAATTACAATGGAAAAGTGCCAGGTGTTACGGGCACTTTGTACCTAGCTTCATTCATCGCCCTGCGAGGCCGCACACCTCGCAGGGCTTTTCGTTTTCCCGCTCCCGTCTTCAGAAGTGGCGTCGCAGGTCCGTGAACCGTTCCAGTTCCAGCAGGCGTCCGCTGCCGGGGCGGATCTCCTGCCGCTCCAGCGTCCAGGTATGCGAGTGCGGGATGAACACGGCGTTGATGCCGATCTCGAGGGCAGGGTTGATATCCGATTTCGGGCTGTTGCCGACCATCCAGGTCCGGCCGCGCGGCCAGCGCATCTCCAGGACCAGTTGCTCATAGGCAGCCGCGTCCTTCTCCTTCACGATGGCCGTGTGGCCGAAATAGACGCCCAGTCCGGAGCGGTCGATCTTGAGCTTCTGCTCCTCCGGATGTCCTTTGGTGAACAGGACCAGGTCGTGCCGCGTCGCAAGGTACTCCAGAGTGTCGGCCACCCCCGCGATCAGTTCCATGGGGCACTCCAGGATGCGCTCGGCGAACGACAGCACGGTGGCCAGGTCTTCTTCCTTCACCCGTCTCTCGGAGAGGCGCTGGTAGCACAGGGTCATGTTGCGTCCGAAATTCAGAGCGCCGTAGCCGTGGATTTTGGCATTCGCGGTCTCGATTTCGTCTAAAACGGCTCGAATTCCGGCCGGCCCGAGGGAGGAATGGTTCAGGAAGGCGACGAACTCCTCGAAGGCCCGCTCGAAGTAGATGTTGTTCTCCCAGAGGGTATCGTCGGCATCAATCAGGAGGTGCTGTCTCATCCGGTTGGGCGGCTGCTCTTCATTGTAGACGCCTGCCCGGCCAGGATTCGAGCAGTCACCTTACAGTCACACTTCTGAATGCGGCTCCGCCCGGCGGGGCGGCCCTTCCAGGCCGCTGCCGGGTTTCCGCGGCGCGCCGGGGGACCGGCCGGCGGCGGGCCGGGAAGACCCGGCTCCGCCGGTGTTTTCCTGAGCGTCGCCGGCGGCAGGCAGCCTCGCGGCGGCGGGCGGCCTCACCGGCGAGCTACGCCTTCTTCAACTCCGAATTCGCCGCATTCAGCAAAGCCCGCATGTAGGCGATGAGATAGGCCAGGCCGGGGCTGGGCCGGAACTCCTGTCCGCCTCCCCGGGGCTGGCGCGACGCACCGGGAATACTGCCCACTGCGGGGATGTGATCGGGGATGGCGATTCCGTCGAAGTTCACCTCCACCAGGGCTTTCATCACCTTGTACATGTCGTAGTAGCCGTCGTCCAGCATCGTCTCGGTGAAATGAGGCAGGGGAGCGCTGACGTTCCGGAAGTGCACTTTGAATAGTTTCTTCCGGCTGCCGAAATAGCGGATGGTCTCTGCCACGTCCTTGCCCATCAGGGGCCCGCCTTCCAGCCAGCAGCCTACGCACAGGCACATGCCGATGTTGGGACTGTTCGCGATCTCCAGCGCTTTCCTGTAGCCCTCGAAGCTGCTGAAGATGCAGCGCGGAACTCCGGCCAGCACGGGCTGGGGCGGATCGTCCGGATGAATCCCGATGCGCACGCCCGCTTCCTCGGCTACCGGAACCACCTTGCGGATGAAGTAAATGTAGTTGTCCCAGATCTCGTCCTTGCTGTACACGCGGCCGTGGGAGAGGGGCTGCTCGTAAACCTTGCCCGCCCAGTGGCCGCGCCACTCGGGGCTGTTGGCGTTGCCGTCCCGGGCTTCGTAGCCGCGCGCCGTCATGAGCCGGCCGCTCGACCAGATCCCGTTGCCCATGTGGGCGTAGGTGGAGTAGGGGATGCCGGCCTTACCCAGGTAGCGGATGTAGTTCAGATACTCCTCGATCTTCTGATCGCGCCCGGGAAGGTTGAGGGTAACCTCCGGCATGTTGTGGAGGCTGCCGCTGGGCCCTACGCCGCTGCCGATGTTGTATATCTTGAAGCCCCCCGCCTCCCAGGCCTCGCGCATGCGCAGAAAACCTTCGGCGGTGGCGGTTTCAGGGGTTGCGCCGAGGCTCAGCCAGGTGATCCCCAGTTGCTTGAGGTACTGCATGTTCTCCGGAGTCGGCCGTCCTCCGCCGGTGCCGATCTTGATGCCCGGAGGAATCGGCCGGAGCGTGGCCGAGGCCGTGCCGGAAGACGACAACAGGGCGGCGCCTCCCAGCGCGCCGTTCAGAGCCAGTTTGCCGAAATCCCTCCGGCTGGCTTGGGGCATACCGCTATACCGATCGCTTTCGCTGCTCATGTCAGGCCTCCTTTGGCCGCCAGATGGCTGCCCGGCTACTGGCGGGATTGTCCATTGTAACGCCCGCCGCATCGGGACAGCCACGATTCCGGCTAACAGGACCTGAAAATGGAAGGTTCCGGGACCGGCGTGCTTGTGGAGGGATTGGAGACTGCAATATACTCGTCTACGGCCAGTAGCCATTTTGCTATCGTTCCCGGCCTCGAGGTGATCATCGCGCTGTGAGGACGCAGGCGCCCGGTTCGGCTCCAGTAGTGACCTGCGCCGCAAGAGACACCCTCCTCATGATTGGAGAACCGGGGCTGGCCTGCCGGTCCCGCGCGCAAGGGCCGGAGTACAGTTCTGATGGAGGCATTTCTTATGTCGCAGATCAACCGTCGTTCCTGGCTTCGCGGACTAACCGGAGCCGCCGGCCTGTTCGGCCTGGATTCGGTTTTCACCGCCAAGCCGACCGATGCCGCCCAGGTCGGGCCCAACGACAAAATCAAAGTCACGAAAGTTGAAAGTTTTGTCTTGAAGAATTCCTGGGTATTCGTCAAGATTTCCACCGACGCGGGCATCGTCGGCTGGGGCGAGATGCTCAAAGACGATGCCAAAGCCTGTGCCGCGGGCGCGTTGGAAGTGGGCGACTACCTGGTCGGCCAGGACCCCTGCCGGGTGGTTCACCACTGGCAGGCCATCCATCGCGGCGCGTTTTACCGCGGCGGCCCGATCAAGACCGCCATTTCCAGCGGCATCGACCAGGCGCTCTGGGACATCAAGGGCAAGGTCTACGGCGTGCCGGTTTACAAGCTGCTGGGCGGCCCCACCCGCGACCGCATCCGGGTCTACGGGAGGCTCAGCAAGGAAACCGGCGTGAACGCCATGAAGACGGGCCCGCGCGGTATGGGGCGGGGCGCCATCAAGTACGTCGAAGGACAGAAGTATGTGGATGAAGTGGTAGCCAACTTCAAGGCTCTCCGCGAGAAGGTGGGTCCCGATGTGGACATCGGGATCGACTTCCACGGCGCGGTCCAGCCGCCCACGGCGATGCTCCTGGTGAAGGCTCTGGAGCCCTATCAGCCCTGGTTCTACGAAGAGGTCGTGCAGTGCCTCAACGTGGACGTCATGGCCGAGATCGCCAGGAAGACCCACATCCCCCTGGCTACCGGGGAACGTATCTTCACCAAGTGGGGATTCCGCGAGATTCTGGAGAAGCGGGCCGCCACCATCATCCAGCCGGACATCTGCTACGCCGGCGGCATCACGGAACTGCGGCTGATCGCGGGAATGGCCGAGGCGTATTACACCCCGGTCGCACCGCACAATCCGCAGGGGCCCTGCTCGCTCGCGGCCAGCCTGCAACTCGCCGCCTGCATCCCGAATTTCCTCATTCAGGAGAGGGGCGACAACGAATACTCGGACCTGCTCGCCAAGCCCTTGCCGCCGGTCCGCAATGGACACCGGCCGATCCTGACCGATCCCGGGCTGGGGATCACCATCGACGAGAACAAGCTGATGGCGCAGGTCGGCGAGCCCATGGAGTACCGCCCGCGGTTCGATCCGGACGACGGTTCGGTGGTGGACTGGTAGGCAGAGGTCCGCAAACAGCGGCCGGCCGTGAGTGTTTCAGCGCCACTGGGCGCTCACTGCCGGCCGCCCGAACCTTCCTCCGGCGGGCACTGGAACGGCTGGTGGGTGTGAATGATCCTCCAGTCAGCTTCGCCGCGCCGGCCCGCTTCGATCGCATTCCAACGCGTTTACCCGCCCGCTGCGCATGGGCTCAGGATTCGCCTTTCCCGAGAGTATCGCGCAACCGGCGTCAGGCCTCCGTTCCGCTCTGCAAACCTGCCAGCCAGCCGCGCGCCAGGCGCTCCAGTTCCTCCGCCGTGCCGGGCTCCGTGCGCCTCAGGTTGGCGGCTTCGGCGGGATCGTTCTCCAGGTCGGAAAGGAATACGCTGTCCTCGCCCGCCAGCGGCTTCGATCCCTCGGGGGTGCCGTCGGACACAATACCGTTGAGCACCAGTTTCCATCTGCCCCGGCGCACGGCAAGCTGCCGGCCGGACGACCAGAAGATCGCCTCGTGCGGCGAGCCGGTCCGGTGACGGAACATCGGCAGGACATCCCGCCCGTCGATGACGCGGCCCGCGGGTAGCGGAGCGCCAGCCGCGCCGAGGATGGCCGGCAGGAGGTCCATGGCGGCCCCCGGCTGTGCGATCACCTGTCCGGAAGGAATCGTTCCCGGCCAGTTCACCAGGGCGGGCACGCGGATGCCGCCTTCGAACAGGCTGAACTTGTAGCCGCGCAGGGGAGCGTTGCTGCCCCCCCGGGCCGGCTGCTGGTTGAGACCCGCACGCGCCTCGCGGGTGGCCCCGTTGTCGCCCTGGAAGAAGATCATGGTCCGGCGCGTAAGACCGAGTTTCTTCAACAGCGAGACGATCTGCCCTACGCCGTCGTCCACGGCGGCCAGCATGGCCGCGTACATGCGGCGCTCGGGCTCGAGGTCCGGAAAGCGCTCCGTGTAGCGGCGCGGCGCATGCATCGGGTAGTGCGGGGCGTTGTACGCCACGTAGAGAAAGAACGGCCGGGAGCGCCGGGATTCAATGAAGCGCAGCGCTTCGGCGGTGATCAGTTCGGTCATGTAGCGGCCGTCCTCGAAAACCTCCGCGCGGTTGCGCCACAGATCGTGGTGGTTCACACGGCGCGGCTCGCCCCAATAGTAACGGTGCGAGTAGAAATCGATGCAGCCGGAATGGAAGCCGAAGAAGAAATCGAAGCCGCGGGCGTTGGGAGCGGTATCCGGGCCGGAACCGAGATGCCACTTGCCGGTGAGGCCGGTGGCGTACCCGTGCGGTTTGAGCAGCGCGGGAATGGTGAGTTCCCCCGGAGGCAGTGCGGGGCCGTTCGTGGGAACGCCGGCCCGGGCCGGATAGCGCCCGGTAAGCAGCGAAGCCCGGGAGGGAGCGCACATCGGCGCGTTGCTGTACCAGTGTGTGAGCCGTGCGCCGGAAGCCGCCAGGGCGTCCAGGTGGGGCGTCTGCAAATCGCGGGCTCCCTGGCAGCCCAGGTCATGGTAGCCGTGGTCGTCGGTTACAATCACGACGAAGTTCGGCCGCAGGGACTCCCGGGCGCGGGCCGCGCCCAGCGCGGCGGTACAGAGGAATTGCCGGCGGTGGAGCACCTCCGGATTATTTCACAGCCGCGCGGAGGCGCCGGCAGGGGGAGAGACGGCGCGAGCTTCAATGCTGGATCCGGGGACGGACTGCCGGTCCTTGACATAGATCTCCACCCACTGGCCGCGCCGCTCCCAGCGCATCTCCTGGCGCAGGCGGAATCGCTGCCTGAGCTCCTCCCCGGTCACCGGCCTCTCGAAGCCGTAGACCCGCCTGCGGATCTCGCGGAGGAAGGGGAGGCGCAGCAGGCTCCAGGGGGGCTCCGCGTCGCGGGAATAGAGGACGAACACCTGCACTTCGGCGGGATGGAGCGCGGCCACACCCCGGGCCGAGAAATCCCTGAGCCTGCGCACGTGGAACGGGCGGGAGACGTATCCGAATTCCGGCCGCCGCAGCGCAGCCGCCAAAGGCCAGGCCGTGGTTACGGTGCTGCCGGCGTGGGCGCGTTCCAGGTAGCCGGCCGCGGCCTGCTGCAGCCGCACGAAATCGGTGAAGGCCAGGTTGTTCTCCAGGGGGAACGGGTAGGGCGGGTTCCAGAAGTTGCCGGCCAGCAGTCCGGCGATCAACAGGACGCCGGCCGCCCTGCGGAGCGGGCGCCTGAGGGTGGAGATCGCGATCGCCATGGCGGCGTACACCACCGGCAGCACGGGCAGCAGGTAGCGCTCCAGCACCGCGCCGCCCAAAAGGCTCAGCATCAGCACATAGCCCGCCAGCAGCGAGAACGAGACTCGCCAGGCCCGTTCCCGGAAGGCCCCTTCCCGAAGTGCGGCGAGAACGGCCAGGACGCCGATCCAGTGAAAATCGCCGAACAGGATGGTGTACAGCCGGCGCGCCAGGGCCAACGGGAAACGCACCGGGTGCAGCAGGTAGAAGGCGTTGTACTCGGTGAACTCCGGGTTGCCGAAAACGTGGCCTGTCGTCCGGGCCAGGACGATGAGCCAGGCGCCCAGCGCCGCCAGGGGCAGCAGGAACCAGGACGCTTCCCGGAAGCGTTTCTCGCCGGCCAGCCAGAGCAGGAACAGCAGCGGCGCCAGGGCGGCGGTTTCCTTCACCAGCACCAGCGGGATGGAAGCCAGCGCCGCCGCCCGGTGCCTCTCCTGCAGGAACAGCAGCAGCGCCGCCGAAGTCAGCAGCATGGCCGGCATATCCAGCTGGGCGAGCAGCGCCTGGGCCACGAATAGCGGCGAGGCAAACAGGAGCGTCACGGCCAGAAAGGCCGGCGTGCCCTTGGTCCCGCGGCCCAGTTCGATGGCCAGCAGGAACGCCGCCAGCAAGGCGCACGCGGCGAGCAGCAGCATGGCCAGCCGGGTGGCCGCGATTGAGTGGCCGGTCAGCAGCCAGAAGCCGGCCAGGTAAGCCATCAATCCCGGGGGATGCACGTTGGGAACGGCCGAGCGAGGCACCCAGGCGCTCTCCCGGTAGAGATCCAGGGCGGCCGGGATGAACTGGCCGAGTTCGTCCCAGAAGTACGGCAACCGCAGGAAGGGCAGATGGCTCAGCAGCACGAGGCAGCCGAAGCCCGCGAAGAACATCAGGTAAACACCGGGGCGGACACGCCTGCGCACCGGCATAGACGGGCTACTGCACGACTCCCGCTCCCTGGCGGGGCTCCAGGCGAATCTCACCGAAGGCGGCTTCGTACTGCGAGACATTCTGCTGCAGCACGTTGAGCAGCGCCTTCGCCTGCTGCGGGCTCAGATAGACACCCTGGAAGTTCTCGATGGAGACGCGGTCCGGCGCGGTCTGATTGACCTGGCCGAACAGCAGGAAGAAATCCCAGAGATTGACGCGGATCTGCACGCTATTGGCGTAATTCTCCCGATAATCGGAGCGGTTCACCATCTGAATCTGGGGCGAAGGCGGCATCATACCTGACTACGATAGCGCAATCGGCTGCCCCGGTTCGCCGGATCTCTCAGCGAAGCTTCACGCGCGCCAGGTAGATGCTCGTCCTGCCCTCGTGAGAGGAATAGTAGCTGACCCACAACTGGCCTTTGTGCAGGACCAGCCCCGGGTAACTGGTGTCGCCGCCGGAGGGCAAGGGCAGAAACTCGCGCAGGACGGCCTTCTCCGGATCGAGCCAGCAGAGGGCCGTCCTTACCTTGCCGTCGTACAGACGGCCGGCGGCCAGGAAACGGCCGTCGGGAAGCCTTAGCATGTGCGGGCCGCCGAAGCGGACGTTGAGCGGTTTCCAGGTCCACTCGCGGTAGGGAGGGCGGGCCGTGCCGAGCATCGCCACCGCGCCTTCATCGTCCCGCCGCAGCAGGCAGTAGGCAGTATCGTCTTTGAGGAAGACCATTGAGCTCTCGTTGGGATACCCCTCCTCGAAGAGACGGTCAACCAGGGGCGTGAACTGCACCCCGTTGGTGCTGCTGTAAAGGCGTGCGAATTTCTGCCCGGCGGTGGCATATCCCACGCTGTAAGCCGCACCCTTGTGCCAGGTGACGCGCCACAGCCAGAGATTGGGGTGGCCGATGGAGACCGGCTCGCCCCAATCGGCTCCGTCCGCGGAGAACCAGGCCAGCGAACGGTGCTTGTAGGGCGAGTCTCCGGACAGGGCGACGGCCGAAGTCAGCATCAGACGGTTGTCCGGGCGGACCGTGATTTTAGGGTCGCGCAGGTCGCCCAGCGCCGAAGTGATCAAGGCCGCCGATTTCCACTCCTTTCCGTCGGGGGAGACCAGCACGCGCAGCGCGCCGTCCGGGGAGACGTGGCCCCGGCCCTCACGGAAGGTGCAATACCAGTGGTCTTTGAAACGGATCAGGTCGGTGAAAGCATTGTGCGGCGCGTAGTCCCAGATCCGCTCGACGGAAACGATCTCCTGGGCCCCAAGCCCGGCGGCCACCAGGAGCGGAAGAAATGCACGATTGCAGAACATGGAGCACCAGGATAGCGCTTTCAGCAGGAGCCGTTTCCGCGCCGCTCCAGTATGATGATAGTTCTGAAAGGGACGAAAGCGGAATGAGCACGACGCGCAGGCATTTCTTGCAGGCGAGCGGCCTGGCGGCCGCTGCCGGCGCCCCCGCCGGACAGGCGTCTGGAGCCTCGCCCAGCGACCGGATCCGCATCGCGGTCATCGGGTTCGGCGGCATGGGCATGGGGGACACGCGGTACTCGCTGAACGTGCCCGGGGTGCAACTGGTGGCGGTCGCCGACATTTACGACGGCCGTCTCACCCGCGCCCGCGAACTGTTCGGCGATCACATCTTCACCACCCGGGACTACCGGGAGGTGCTGGCCCGCGGCGACGTGGACGCCGTCATTATCGCTACCCCCGATCACTGGCACGCCCGCATCTCGATCGAAGCGCTGAACGCCGGCAAGCATGTCTACTGCGAGAAGCCGATGGTCAAGGACGTCGGCGAGGGCAAGGCGGTCATCGAGGCCCAGCGGAAAAGCGGCAAAGTGTTTCAGGTGGGCAGCCAGTACGTCAGTTCACTGGTCTATCTGAAAGCGCGCGACCTGATCCGCTCCGGCGCCCTGGGCCAGATCAACATGGTGGAGGCCTGGCTGGACCGCAACACCGCGCTGGGCGCCTGGCAGTACTCCATTCCGCCGGACGCGGTTCCCGCCAACATCGACTGGGACCGCTTCCTGGGCAACGCCCCGAAACGCCCCTTCGAGCCCGTCCGTCTTTTCCGCTGGCGCAACTACCGGGACTACGGCACCGCCGTGGCCGGCGACCTTTTCGTGCACCTGCTCTCGGGGCTGCACGTGGCCACCGACTCGACCGGCCCCAACCGCATCTACGCGACCGGCGGGCTGCGCTACTGGAAGGACGGGCGCGATGTGCCGGACGTGATGCTGGCGCTGCTGGACTATCCCGGATCGGCCGGCCGCCACCCGGAGTTCACTCTGGCATTGCGGGTGAACTTCAAGAGCGGCGTGGCCCAGGAACAGTTCGGTTTCCGCTTCGTGGGCAGTGAGGGCGTCATGCAGACCAGCATGTCCGGCATCACGCTTTCAACCACCGGGCGTGAAATGGAGCCGGGGTACACGATCGGCACGTTTTCCAAAGCCGCGCAGGAGCAGTTCCTGCGCGAGTACCGGCGCAAGTATCCGGAGCGGCCCGCCAGCCTGGAAACCATGCTGCCCGAGAAGACCGAAAGGTACACCCCTCCCCGGGGACACGAGGCGCACCAGGAGCACCACCGCAATTTCTATGCGGCCATCCGGGCGGGGCGGCCGGCCTTTGAGGACGCGGTCTTCGGTTTCCGGGCGGCCGGACCGGCTCTGCTGGCCAACACCAGCTATTTCGAAAGACGGATCTGCACCTGGGATCCGGAGAACATGACGGCCGGCTAGTTCCGTACCGGCGCTGCGCTGCGAATCATCCTGGGCCGGGAAGACCGTGCATACCGGGCCGCGGCCGCGGTCGCGGCACAAACCCTCGCCGTGCCCGGAAGCGGCGCGGAGATGCGGTACAGTCGAAGCATGACTCGGAGGGGCGCGCTTTCTCTTTTCCTGCCCGCCTGCGCGAGGGGCGCGAAACGGGTGGAGATCCGCGGCATGTACTCAAATCCTGCGCCGTTCTGGGAGAAAGGCGCGAACCTTCGCGACTACGGCGTCAACGCACTGTTCGTGCACGGAGGCGCGATCACATCCCAACTGATGGCGCGGGCCGGCGAGGAGGGCGCGCGCGTCTTCGCCGAGTTCCCTACATGGAACGGGAAGGGTTACGTCGAGCGGCGCCCGGAAGCCTGGCCGCTCAACGAAAAGGGCGAGAAGGCTCCGGCCGCAACCTGGTTTCTGGGCGTCTGCCCCACCGACCCCGGATTCCGCGCCTACCGGATGCAGCAACTTCACGATCTGCTGGAGCGTTTTGACCTGGCGGGCGTCTGGATGGACTACTTCCACTGGCACGCGCAGTTCGAAGACCCGGATCCGGTGCTGCCCGAGACATGCTTCTCGGAAAGCTGCCTGGCGGCCTTCCAGGCTTCCAGCGGAATCCGGGTGCCCTCCGGCACGCCGGCGCGGCGCGCGGAATGGATCCTGGGCCGGCACGAGCGCGCCTGGCGCCGCTGGCGGGTGGAATGCCTGCTCGGCTGGGCGCGTGAGATCGGCGACGCGGTGCGCCGCCGGAGGCCGGGCGCGCTGGTCGGGGTCTATCACTGTCCCTGGAAGGATACGGAGTACGACGGCGCACTCGGGCGCGTGCTGGGGCTCGACCTTGACCGGCTTGCCGCGGCCGTGGATGTGCTTTCCCCCATGGTCTACCACGGCCGCATGCGGCGGAACCCGGAGTGGGTGGGCGAGTCGGTGGAATGGCTTTCGGGCCGCGTGAACTCAAAGGCCAGAATCTGGCCGATCGTGCAGGCGCACAACGACCCGCGCGCAATCCCGGCCGGAGAATTCGAGCGGGTGTTGCGGATGGGAGCGGGCGGCGGGGCTACCGGCGTGATGATGTTCACCGCGCACGCGGTGGCCTCGGACCCCGCCAAAATGGAGGTGATGCGGCGGGTCTACCGCCAATGGCAGATGGCGTAAGCCGGCGCTGTCACCCCGCGACTACAGCGCCGCCACCAGCTTGCCCAGCAGCGCTGTGCGGTCGTCGATGCGGTCCGCCAGGATGCTTTCATGCGTCGCGTGCGCGCCCTCGCCCACCGCTCCCAACCCATCCAGCGTCGGCACCCCCAGGGCCGCGGTGAAGTTGCCGTCCGAACCCCCGCCGCTCAGCGACTCCGCCAGTTCGACGCCCAGTTCCGCGGCCAGCTTGCGCGCCCGGCGGAACAGTTGCACCGTCCCCGGCAGGCGTTCCATGGGCGGGCGGTTCAATCCGCCTTCGACCTCGATCCGGCAGCGCTTGTCGCAGGGGCGCAGGGAACGGAACTTGCGGTCCAGCGCGGGGGCGTCGCGCAGGCGCTGCACACGCACATCGATTTCGAGCCGGGCTTCGTCGGGGACCACGTTGGTGCGGCTGCCCCCGGCGATGATACCGGGGCTCACCGTGATGCCCCGCGCCAGATTGGTGAAACCGGCGATGCGCTCGATCTGGCGGGCCAGTTCCACCACCGCGTTGGCTCCGCGCTCGAAGTCCAGGCCGGCGTGCGCCGCCCTCCCCAGCACCCTCACCCTGTAGCCGCCCACGCCCTTGCGGGCCGTCTTGAGCTTTCCGTCCATTCCGGTACCCGGCTCCAGCACCAGCACCGAAGAACTGCGCCGGGCCTCGGCTTCCGTGAAGCGGCGCGAGGAATCGCTGCCCACCTCTTCGTCGGTGTTCAGCAGAAGGACCACGCGGGTGGATACGGGCACGTCCAGTTCACGCAGGCCGCGCATGGCGTGGACGAAAAACGCGATGCCGGCCTTCATGTCGAGAACACCCGGTCCCCACAACCGCCCGTCCGCTTCCCGGTAGGGCATGCGGGCCAAGGTCCCGAGCGGCCAGACCGTGTCGGAATGGCCCAACACGAGGGTTTGTCCCCTCTTCCTTTTACCCGGCAGTTCGAACTCGCAGCGCAGGTGGCCGCCGGGCAGCGTGCGGATCGAGGCCAGCGAGGTCAGGCGGTCGGCCACGAGTTCCTGGAAACGGGCCAGGGCGGCCTCTTCGCGGCTGGGCGATTCGCACTCGACCAACTCGCGAATGAGCGCAACCAGTTTCTTGCGGCTGGATTGAACGTAGGCAAGCAATGGATCCAAGAAAATGCTCCTGTCGTTTCGTGCTGCGGGTGCGCGTGTTGCCCCCTCGTATTATGCACGGAACAGGAGCCGGGGCGCGCCCGCGATATAATAGCGGGTCTCCATGACCATCCTGGACATCGACGCCATCCGTGAGATCCTGCCGCATCGTTACCCGTTTCTTCTGGTTGACCGCATCATCGAACTGGAAGCGGAACGGATCGTGGGCATCAAGAACGTCACCTTCAACGAGCCCTTCTTCATCGGGCACTTTCCCAATTTCCCGGTCATGCCCGGCGTGTTGATTGTCGAAGCCATGGCCCAGACCGCGGGCGTCCTGATCCTCCGGGAAGTCCCGGACCGCGCCAGCCGGGTCGTGCTTCTGGCCTCGGTGGAATACGCCAAGTTCCGCCGGCCGGTGCGTCCGGGCGATCAGCTTCGCATGGAACTGACCATCCTGAAAAGGAAGGCCAGTGTCATCAAGGGGGCCGGCAAGGCCTTCGTGGACGGCCAGCTGGTGGCCGAGGCCGAAGTGTTGTGCAAACTCGCCGACAAGGCGGAGAACGAGCCGGCCGCGTGATCCACCCCAGCGCCCTGGTCGACCCTGCCGCGCGAATCGCCGGCTCCGCGGAAATCGGGCCGTACTGCATCATCGGGCCGGATGTGGAGATCGGGGAACGCACCCGGCTGATGGCCGGCATCTATGTGGAAGGGCCCACCTGGATCGGGGAGGATAACCTCTTTTTCCCTTATTCCACGGTGGGCGTGGCTTCACAGGACTTGAAATACAAGGGCGAGCGGGCCGAAACACGCATCGGCAGCCGGAACAGGATCCGCGAGTTCGTCACCATCCACCGCGGCACCGAGGGCGGCGGGCTGGTGACCAGCATCGGCGATGACAACCTGCTGATGGCCTATGTGCACGTGGCCCACGACGTGCGGATCGGGAATCATACGATCCTGGCGAACGCGGTGACGCTGGGCGGGCATGTGACGGTCGGCGACTGGGCCTCCATCGGCGCTTCCACCGGCGTGCACCAGTTCTGCCGCGTGGGCCGGCACTGCTACGTGGGCGGCTACAGCGTCGTCACGCAGGATGTGATGCCCTACTCGATGACGGTGTCCCAGCGGGAGATCGGCGTGTTCGGCGCCAACCGGACCGGACTGGAGCGCCGCGGCTTTCCCAGGGAAACCATCGAGAGCCTGCAAACCGCCTTCCGCCTGCTGACGCGAGCGGGCCTGAATACCTCCCAGGCGGTGGAGCGCATCCGGGCCGAGGTGGCGCCCTGCGCCGAGCTGGACGAGTTGCTTGCATTCATCGCCGGCTCCGAGCGCGGAGTCATCAAGGGACGCACCAAGGCGTGAAGTACGGACTGATCGCCGGCAACGGCCGCTTTCCCATCCTGGCGCTGGAAAGCGCGCGAAAGCTGGGCCATGAGGTGGTGGTAGTGGCCATCCGGGAGGAGGCCTGGCCGGAGGTGGAGGCGCTCGGATCGCGCTGCTACTGGATCTCCCTGGGGCAACTGGGCCGCCTGGTCGAGATTCTCAAGGACGAAGGCATCCGCGAGATTGTCATGGCCGGACAAGTGAAGCATGCCAGGATCTTCTCCTCCATCCGTCCCGACTGGCGCCTGCTGCAGATACTGCTTTCGCTGCCCGAGAAGAACACCGATTCGCTGATCTTCGGCGTGGCCCGGTTCCTGGAATCCCAGGGCATCCAACTCACCGACTCGACCGCGCTGCTGAAGCCGCTGCTGGCCGACGAAGGCCCGATGACGCGCCGCAAACCCACCCGGGACGAACAGGCCGATATCGAGTACGGGCGCAGGATCGCGCAGGCTCTGGCCGGCTTCGACGTGGGGCAGAGCGTGGCGGTCTCGCAGCGAGCCTGCGTGGCCCTGGAGGCCATGGAAGGAACCGACGCCATGCTGCGGCGGGCGGCGGATCTGGCCAACGGAAAGCCGCTCACTCTGGTGAAGGTCTCGACGCGCCGCAAGCACCTGCTGTTCGACGTCCCGGTGATCGGCCTCGACAGCATCCGGGTTATGCGCGAGACCGGAACCACGGCGGCCGCGCTGGATGCCGGCCGCACGCTGATCCTTGACCGGGACGAGACGCTCCAGGCCGCGGATGAGGCCAGGATTGCCATCGCCGGCTATTTGCCGGAGGATCAAGGAATGCTGCATCCGGAAGCGAATTAATAGGGAAGAGATATGCTGATCGAAAATCGTCGCGGCAACTACTCGTTCATCAAGGGCATCGGCCCGTATTCCGCCGGGGCCTCGGCAGCGGCTGGCTTTGAAATAGAACATGCCCGGCTGCATCCTCCGCTGCCGCTGAAGGCCGGCTTTGAGCGGGTCAGCGAGCATCTCAAGTCGCTGGGGCGTCCGAAGCAGTCGCTGTGCGGCATGGAGCTGCGTTCGCCGCGCCCGTTCTCGTTCCAGGGATTTGCCGACTTCAATGCCGGCTACATCAGCGTGCTGAAGAGCTGGGACGTCTTCCAGGACGGCATCAACCCGGTGGCCCGGACCAACGTCGCCCCGGAGGCCGGCGGGTTGCCCGAACCGGCGCTCTACGGCTTTTCGTATACCGTGGCGCGGAAACAGACGGGCAAGCGCTGGCCGCCCAGCTTCGTGGTGGCCGGAGCGGGCGAACTGCCGGAGGGCTCCTTGAGTCCGAACGACGTAGTGCGGCGCGGCGAGACCTCACCGGCGGCCATCGAAGAGAAGGCGCGTTTCGTGCTGGGCCTGATGAACGGCCGCCTGCAGGAGCTGGGCGCGGGCTGGGAGGATGTCACCGCCACCTCGATCTACACGGTGCACAACGTTCACGGCCTGCTGGAGAAGTTCCTGTTGCCCGCCATGGGCCGCGCGGCGCTGCAGGGCCTCACCTGGTATTACGCGCGCCCGCCCATTGTTACGATCGAGTACGAGATGGACGTGCGGGGCTGCCGCCGCGAAGTTGTGATCTAGTTGCCTTCGAGGAGCAAGGCGGTGAAGAAGATTCGCGTGGCGGTGGTGGGCGCCGGCCAGTTCGGGCGGAATCACGTCCGGGTGATCGCGCAATCCCCGCGGGCCGACCTGGCCGCGGTGGTGGACCTCGACGCCGCCCGGGCGCGGGAGGCGGCGGAGGCGCACGGCTGTGTCGCGCTCACCGATTACCGGGACCTGCCGGGGAAGGCCGACGCGGCCGTGCTTGCATTGCCTACGCACGCGCACGCCGAGGCGGGCTGCGCCCTCATGGAGGCGGGGCTCGACGTGCTGGTGGAGAAGCCCATCGCGCACGATCTGGGCGCCGCCGACGCCCTGGTCTCCGCCGCCGCGGCCACTGGACGGGTGCTGCAGATCGGCCACCTGGAGCGCTTCAATCCCGGCGTGGTCGCGCTGCGCGAAGCCGTAACCCTGCCGCTGTTCTTTGAGATCCACCGCCTGAGCGTGTTCAGCCCCCGCAGCCTGGACGTGGACGTGGTGCTGGACCTCATGATCCACGACATCGATGTCCTGCTGAGCCTGGTCCGCTCCGGCCTCCAGGAGATCCGGGCGGCGGGCATCTCGGTGCTCTCGCCTAAGGTCGATATCGCCAGTGTTCGCCTGCAGTTCCGGAACGGCTGCGTGGCCAATATGACGGCCAGCCGGGTTTCCACCGAGCGGGTACGCAAGCTGCGGCTTTTCCAGCCCCGCCAGTACCTTTCGCTTGACTACACCCGGCAGCAGGCGGTGGTGTTTACGGTAGGCGAAGACCGCCGCATTTCCGTCCAGGAGCTGAAGCCCGGACCGGCCGAGCCCCTGCAGGTGCAGTTCGACGCCTTCCTCGACTGCGTGGAGCGGCGGAGCTGTCCGCAGGTGGATGGAACGGCAGGAAGGCGCAGCCTGGAGGTCGCTCTGGACATTCTTGATAAAATTAAAGAGCACTCGGCGCTGGTCGCAGGGGCTCTCGAAAGTGGATGGAAACCGTAGCTCACCCTCCGAAGCCGTTGGAAACACAACAGGAGGAAGTACCCGTTTTCCGTCTCTGGGAGGGTGGAGGGGACCGCAGGCGGGAGCGCAAGGCCGGCCTGGCGTCCCTGATGATCCATGCTGCAGCCATCCTTGGGCTGGCCATGATGCCCAAGAGCGTGGTCCGGCAGGCCGCCGAGATTGCCCGGACGGTCACGCCGCTGATCGCACCGCCCTTCGAACTGACGCAGCCGCAGCCGAATAAGGGGAAGATTTCCAAGGAGATCAACGCCGAAGCCCTGCTGGCCCGGCGCGGGATTCAGGTTCCTCCTTCGCCGCCCTCCACCACCCGGCCCCGGGCGCGCGTGCTGGCGCTGCCCAGCCGGCAACCCGAGCCCGGCCCGGCTCTCGCTCTCCCGGAGGCGCCGCGCCTCGGTGGAGCCGGCAAGTTGACCGAAATGGCCCAGGTTCTGCCTCCCGCCCCGGTGCCGCCCCCGCAGATCCAAACCCAGGAGAAGCCGAAACTGGCGCTGGAGAACCCCGCTCCGCCCCCTGCGCCGTCGAGAGGCGGACTGGGCCAGCGGACGGGCACGGGCAGCGCGGTCAGCGAGGCCGTGCGCAGCCTGGCCCGCGGGGGCGGGTCGGCGGGCCTGATCGTGGGCGATCTGGGCACGGGCGGGGTGGGCGGCATCGGCGAGGCCTTGAACATGCCGCCGTCGCCCGGCCGCCAGGCCTCGAACCTGGAGCTGTTGAGCGACCCCCAGGGCATCGATTTCCGGCCGTACCTGATTCAGATCCTGGGCGCCGTGCGCCGCAACTGGTATGCCGTGATGCCGGAGAGCGCCAAACTCGGGCGCCGCGGCAAAGTGTCGATTCAGTTTGCCATCAACCGCAGCGGGCGGGTGCCCAAGCTGGTGATCGTTGCGCCCTCGGGCACCGATGCTCTGGACCGCGCCGCCGTGGCGGGGATCAGCGCTTCCAACCCCTTCCCGCCGCTGCCCGGCGAGTTTGCCGGCGAACAGGTGCGGCTGCAGTTCAATTTCGTCTACAACATGCCCTCGAACTGACCTCTGCTCGAGGGCTTCCGCCGGGCGACGGGCCGCGGCGGGAGAAAGAGCCGCTGCCGGTATAATTGAGACAGTGGACCCGCAACATAGAGTGCTTCGCGGCGTCGGCGAAGCGATTCACCGTTTCAAGATGATTCGCGAGGGCGACCGGGTGGCGGTGGCGCTCTCCGGGGGAAAGGACTCTCTGACTCTTCTGGATGCCCTGCTGCTGTTGGAGAAACGCGCGCCAGTCCAATTCTCCGTCTGCGCTTTCACTATCGAGCAGGGCAAGTTCCTGCGGCCCATCCAGCCGCTGCGGGAATACCTGGCGGCCAAGGGGGTGGCCTGGACGTACTTTCACGACGCTCCTTCGTTCCGTCTCCTGAAGGAGCAGCCGGGTCATGGCTGCGACCTGTGCAGCCGCTATCGGCGGCGGGCAGTTTACGAAGTGGCGGGCGGCCTGGGGGCGAACGTGATCGCCTTCGGCCACACCGCGGACGATTTCTGCGAGGCGCTGTTGCGAAACACCCTGTTTACCGGCCGGCTGAGCGCGCTGCCGCCGGTCACCTGGTCGCGCGACCGGCAGTTCCGGCTGATCCGTCCGCTGGTCTTCGTGACCGAGGAAATCACCAGCGCGTACACGGCGTCCCTGGGAGCGCCCGTGGTGCCTTGCGGCTGCTCGCAGAAGACCGGCACCGTGCGCCGGGCCCTGCGCGGCCTGTTCGCCCAGTTGGAACAAGAGTATCCGCATCTGAAAGAGAAGATGCTTGCGGCCATGGGCAACGTGGATGCCGGCCGGCTGCTGGATCCGCGCTTCCTGGATCTGGAACCCGGGCGTGCGGCGCCGGCCGGGCCCTTCCCGATTGTCACCGAACTGTAACATGGGCCGATTGACCTCGGTGTGGCCGGGTGAGAAGATGAAGTTCTCTTTTTTGTTCTCACCCATGATCGCTACGAGGTGCTCTGAGGTTCTATGAGGCTCCTGCCGCGTGAAGAAAAGTTCTTCGCATTGTTTCTGAAACAGCTTGAAATCATCGAACAGGCCGGCCAGTTGCTCGCCAGGGGCGTCAAGGCCGGCAACTCGCAGCTGGCCACGGTCGCTGAAGAGATCGCGGTGCTGGAGCGAAAAGGGGATGAAGTCATTCACGATGTGTTCACCCGTCTGAACCAGACCTTCATCACCCCTATCGATCCCGAGGACATCCATGCCCTTTCCTCCAGCCTGGATGACGTGCTGGACGGCATTGAAGACGCCGTGCACCACATCGCCGCCTACCGGCTGGAACCCATCACGCCCACCATCATTCAGCTGTCCGAGATCGTCGATGCCAGTTGCCGGACCCTGATGCAGGCTTTTCAGGCGCTGCACCGCAACGAGAAGGTGCTGGAGCACTGCATCGAGATCAACCGGCTGGAAGACGAGGCCGACCGCATCGGCCGCCTGGCCGTGGAAGGCCTGTTCCAGAACGAGCGCGATCCCATTGCGATCATCAAGTACAAAGAGGTGTACGAATTGCTGGAGGCGACCACGGACCGCTGCGAAGACGTGGCCGACGTGCTGCAGAACGTGGTAGTGAAGAACAGCTGACGGCCATGGACGTTCTTGTTCTGGCAGTTGTCATCATCACGGTAGCCCTCATTTTCGATTACATCAACGGCTTTCACGACGCGGCGAATTCCGTGGCTACCATCGTGGCCACCCGGGTGCTCACTCCATTTCAGGCGGTGGTGTGGGCCGCCTTTTTCAACTTCGTTTCGGCGTTCACATTCGGAACCGGGGTGGCCTCCACGGTGGGCAAGGGCTTCGTCAACCTGGACCACGTCACGCCCTACGTCATCCTGGCGGGCCTGCTTGGGGCCATTGTGTGGGACCTGATCACCTGGTGGTGGGGCCTGCCGACCAGCTCGTCGCACGCCCTGATCGGCGGCTATGCGGGGGCGGCGATTGCCCACGCCGGCTTTCACGGCCTGATTCTGGGCCAGTGGCCCAGGACCGTGGCCTTCATCGTGATCGCACCCATGATCGGCCTGGGCCTGGCGTACGTGCTCATGATTTCCATCTACTGGCTGTTTCGCGGTTCCAGTCCGACCCGGATGGACTACTACTTCCGCAAGCTGCAGCTGCTGTCGGCGGCCGCCTACAGTTTCGCCCACGGCACCAACGATGCCCAGAAGACCATGGGCATCATCACCGGGGTCCTGTTCACCTCCGGGCTGATCGACACGTTCATTGTCCCCGTTTGGGTGATTCTGGCCGCGCACGCCGCCATCGCCCTGGGCACGCTGACCGGCGGCTGGCGGATCGTCCGCACCATGGGCATGAAGCTGACCCGTCTGAAACCGCGCGGAGGCTTCTCGGCGGAAACCGCGGCCGCCACGTCGATTCTCTTCGCCACCTATCTGCACCTGCCGGTCTCGACCACTCATGTGATCGCCGGGTCGATTGCGGGCGTGGGTTCGATTCAGCGGCCGAAAGCGGTGCGCTGGGGCCTGGCAACCACCATCGTGTGGGCCTGGGTATTTACGATCCCCGCTTCGGCGTTCATCGCGTGGGTTTCCTTCTTCCTGATCCGGGCGATTGTTCCGGCGGCCGGGAGCACCGGCCTCTGACCCTTACGGCCTGACCGAGGTTCCATCCGCGCGGCGCACCTGGCGCCACCAGCCGGCGTGGTCGCGCGGCACGGGGAATTTCGCGGCGGCTTTCTCGTTGACGTCCACGCCGTGGCCGGGCGCCTCGTTCACAAACAGGTACCCGTTCCTGAACGCCGGGCAGCCCGAGAAAACTTCCCGGGTCTGTTCTCCGAATTCCACCCGCTCCTGAATGCCGAAATTGCGGATGGCGAGATCGATGTGGGCGTTGACGGCGTGACCCACCGGGGAGACGTTGGCTGGGCCGTGCCAGGCCGTGCGGACGTTGAACCATTCGGCCAGCCGGGCCACCTTCATGGCCGGCGAGAGGCCCCCGATCTGCGAGATGTGGATGCGGATGAAATCGATCAGCCGGCCGGTGATCAGTCCTGTCCATTCGTGCGGGTTGTTGAACAGCTCCCCCATGGCGACCGGCGTGCTCGTCTGCTGCCGCAGCAGATGGAAGTAGCCGATGTCTTCGGGAGCGAACGGATCTTCGATGAAATACGGCCGGTACGGCTCCAGGCGCTTGCACAGGTTGATCGCGTCCAGGGGCGGGATGCGCTCGTGAATGTCGTGCAGCAGCTCCACCTCTTCGCCGCACTTGGCCCGGATGTGCTCGAAGGCCTTGGGCGTCGCGCGCACATACGGGCCGGGGTCCATGTGCTCGTCTTCGGGAGATCCGAAGCCGGCCTCCCGAAAATGGGCGTTCCTGGAGAGGTGCCCCGAACCGTATCCTCCCAGTTGAATGCGAACATGGCGATAGCCCTGTTCCATGTAGCGGCGCACGTTCTGTTCGAGTTCCTCCGGCGTTCGGCCTCCCGCGTGCGCGTAGCAATCCACCGCGAAGCGGCACTTTCCGCCCAGCAGGTGGTAGAGCGGCATGTTGGCGCGCTTGGCCTTGATGTCCCACAGGGCCTGGTCCAGGCCGCTTAAGGCCGAGTTCAGCACCGGTCCGTTTCGCCAATAGGAGCTGACGTAGGCGCTCTGCCACAGGTCTTCGATGTTGTCGGCGCTCTTGTTCTGGGCGAACGGTTTCAAGTAGTCTTCCACCGCCGAGCGTACCGCGTACGGCCTCAGCGATCCCGTGGAGCAGCCGATTCCGTACAGGCCCGGCTCGCTGGTCTCCACCTTGACCACCACGAGGGTGCGTATGTTGTTCGGGCAGGTCAGGATGGCCTTGACGTTCGTGATCCTGAGCGGCGGCAGTCCGCGGGCGGCCTGCTGGTACTCCGGGCTGTTTCCGGCGCTCTCGAGGGCGCCGCCGGCGCCGAGGGCGAGGCCGCGCACGGCATCGCGACGGTTCATGGAGGATTCCTGATTCATAGACGGTGACTCCGATCTCCGATCTACGCTCTCTCAACGAGGCGTCCGGATGCAACCGTGAATCAGGATCGAAGGGGATGAAACGGGGAGTCCAGCGCCCGGCGGATGGTGTCCAGCAATTCGCGTTTGTCCAGCGGTTTCTGGAGCACCGCATGAGCGCCGAGCCGCCCGGCCAGCTTCAGGTACCGTCCGCCCACGGCTCCGGAGATGGCGATGATCTTCAGGCGGGGATAGTCGCGCTGTAAGGCGGTCATGGTCTGGAGTCCCTCGCGGTCGGGCATGACGAGGTCGGTGACGAGCACGTCGGTCGGGTGTTCGCGGTAGAGGAGTTCGGCTTCGCGGCCGTCCGCGGCCTGGGTGACCTCGAAGCCGGCCTCGGTGAGCACCAGGTGGAGCCAGCGGAGGACGCCGGGGTCGTCATCGACCACGAGGACGGAGGGGCGGGAGCGCTTGGGCATCGGACCATACGTACTGGTACCATGCATGGCCGGTCCAGTCAAGCTGAGACAGCGCAGGTTCTCGCCATGCCCCATCCCCGTTCGTCCGGACACGCGGGAGCGGCGGCGCCGGTCCGCCGCCGCAAGTCGGGAATGCAGGCCGCTCAGTTGGGCCGGAACCGCTCCAGCTTGCGGTAAAGCGTCTTGCGCTCGATGCCCAGGATTTGGGCGGCCCGGCTCTTGTTGCCGCCGGTGGCGGCCAGGACCCGGCGGATCTGCTCGGCCTCCGCTTCGGCGAGAGTCTCGGCGGCGTGCTCGCGCGATTCCATGGCGGCCAGGGCATCGCGCACGGCTTCACCGTCCAGGCGCGCGCCCGGCGCCAGGATGACCAGCCGCTCGATCAGGTGCTGCAACTGCCGTACGTTCCCCGGCCAGGTGCACTCCTCCAACGCTTTCAGGCCGGATTCCATCAAACGGGCGTCGGCGTTGTACCGCTGGTTGTACTTGGCCGTGAAATAGCGGGCCAGCAGCAGGATGTCTCCCCGGCGCTCCCGCAAGGGCGGAATCGTGATCCGCACTACGTTCAGCCGAAACCAGAGATCCTCGCGGAACTTGCCTTCCTCCACCATCTTTTGCAGGTTGCGGTTGGTGGCGGCGATCACCCGCACGTCCACCTGCTTGGGCCGCGAGGATCCCACCGCGCGGATCTCCCGCTCCTGCAGGAACCGCAGCAGCTTCAACTGGAAATTCAACTCGATGTCGCCGATCTCATCCAGGAAGATCGAGCCCCGGTGGGCGGCCTCAAACAAGCCCGCGCGATCCCGGTCGGCGCCCGTGTAGGCGCCCTTCAGCACGCCGAACAACTCGCTCTCCAGCAGCGTGGGGGCGATGGAGCCGCAGTCCACCGGGATGAACGGCATGGCAGCGCGCGGGCTGAAGCGGTGGATCATGCGAGCCACCAGCTCTTTTCCGGTGCCGGTCTCGCCTTCCACCATCACGGTGGCGTCGGTCGGCGCCACCCGGCAGGCGGTCTTATAGATCTCGATCATTGCCGGAGAACTGCCGATCATCTCGGATTCCGGCAGTTCCTCCGGCTCGACCTCGTCCTCCTGCTCGCCGCGCGCGGCTTCGGCCCGTTTCACAGTCTCCAGGATGCGGTCCAACTCGAACGGCTTGGCGATGTAATCGAAAGCGCCGCCGCGGGTGGCCGCCATCACGGTCTCCATGGTTCCCCGCGCGGTCATCAGGATGACGGCGCACTTGGGGTTCTTCTGGCGCGCCGCCTCCAGCACATCCAGTCCCGTGCGGTGATCCAGGTAGATATCCGAGATCACGATGGGATAAACCGAACTGTTGAGCCGGTTGAGGGCCTCTTCGGTGGATGCCACAGCGTCCACCTGGTAACCTTCCAGTTCCAGGAAGGTCGTCAGCGTCATGCGCACGCCGGCATCGTCTTCCACTACCAGCAAACGTTCCATCAATTCTGTCCTGCGGCCGCGACCGGAGCCTGGGCCGGCAGCGCCACGGTGAAGCAGGATCCGCGGCCCGGGCTGCTGGCCACTTCAACGGTCCCTCCGTGCTCGGAGACGATCTGTTCGACGATCGAAAGCCCGATGCCGGTTCCGGCCTCTCCCGACTGCTCGGCCCGCCGGGTCCGGTAAAACTTCTGAAAGATCTTCTTTACCTCCGCCTGGTCCATTCCGATGCCTTCATCTTTTACCGACAGGCACACGCGGTCGCTCTCCCGCTTGCCCGAGACTGTCACCGTGGTCTGGGCCGGGGAGTACTTCACCGCGTTGGTGAGGAGATTGTACACGGCGTATTCCATCAACTCGCGGTCCCCGGTGAGGGAGGCCTCCGGCAGCGCCTCCACGACCACCCGGATCTGCTTGCGATCCGCCAGCGTCCGCATGCGCTCCACACAGGATGCTACCAGTTCCGGAGCGGTGAAGCGCTCCTGCTTGAGTTCCATCTGTCCGGCGCCCAACCGCTCCACACTCAGGAAGATCTCGATCATCCGCGCCAGCCGCTTGGATTCGGAGTTGATCAACGCGGCGATCTGCTTGCGCTTGTCTTCCGGCAGGTTGTAGCGGCCCATCAGCTCGCTGGAGCCCTGAATGGCGGTCAGAGGCGTGCGCATCTCGTGGGTGACGAAATGCATGGCCTGTTGATAGCGCACGCGCTCCGCTTCCGAGCGTCCCAGCCGCCGCCGCACGGCCAGGTATTGGTAGCCGCCCGCCACCACCAGGCAGAGCCATGCGGTGGAGACCGTCGGCGAGTACGGCAGCACGACGTTCCGGGTGAACGCCCAGTATGGCGCCAGATGAGCCGCTCCCAGAATGCAGCCGGCCACCAGGTAGGCAGGCCACCCGGCCAGGAAGAAGAACGTGAGGCCGGCCCCGGCGGCCAGCAGCAGGCAGACGCTCAGCGCCAGCCACTCCGGCGCCGGCCGGAGAAACATCCCCTGGGCGATGGTCTCGAAAGCGGAAGCGTGGATCTCCAGGCCCACCGCCGATCGCTGGTAGGGCGTCATCATGCGGTCACGGGCGGCCGTCTGGGCGGTCACTCCCGCAAAGACCGTTTTGCCCGTGAAGCGGGCCGCCAGCGCCGGCTGCTGCTTCAACTCCTTCACGGAAACGTGCGGGATGGGCGCCATGCCGGGAGGCACGTAGCGGACCAGCATGGCGCGCGCGTCCGAGCGGGCCGCGGGGATCAGGCGGTCGCCCACCAGCAGATCGCGGGGCGATTCCAGGACTTCAGCCTTGCGCGCGGCGCGGTAGGCTTCGAGCGCGAGCGCCCAGCGCCGGTCGCGCGCAGTGGCTTTCTCCAGAGGCACCGCCCGGCTCACAACGTCCGGGTTGGCGTGCACGTGGCCGACCGCCGCGGCCCGCTGCCGGAACCGCGGCAGCGGATCGTCCCAGGCCTCCCCGCCCGGCAGCAGGTCGCATGACAGGACCACGTTGGGCACCGCCGCCAGCGCTTTCTCGAGCCGCGCATTGTCCGCCGGATCACCGGGGTCGGAAAGGATCATGTCGATGGCCACCGCCCGGGGCCTGGCGGAAGCCACGCGCTCCAGACCCTCGGCCAGAGTGCGGCGCAGAGCACTGACGCCGCCCGATTCCTTGAGTGTCCCTTCGTCAATGGCCAGCAGGATGGACTGGGTCTGCCAGTGCGGCGGCCGGTACAGGCGGTACATCACGTCGTAGGCGGCATTGTCGATCTCCACGGCCAGTGAGGTCCATCCCGCTACCAGGGCTGCGAGAAAGGAACCCGCCAGCAGGCCGATGTAGACCGCATTGTGCCGGCTCGGGCGACGCATAAGTCAACGGGCGAGCGCTCTCTCGACCTCCCCCGCCTCTTTGGGCAGCGAACCGGTGAGCAGCTGGCTGCCGGTTTCGGTCACCAGCACCATGTCCTCGATGCGCACCCCCAGGTTCTCTTCCGGGATGTAGACGCCCGGCTCCACCGTGACGACCATGCCGGCCTCGAGCGGCGCGTTTGGATCGGAGGCGTCGTGCACTTCCAGTCCCACGTGGTGCCCCAGGCCGTGGGTGAAGTACTTGCCCAGGCCGTTCCCCGCGCGATCCTTGCCGTGCGAGTCGATGTAGTCGTAGGCGATCTTGTAGAGGCTGGTGGCGGGCGGCGAGTTCTTGCCCAGCGTCATTCCGGGCTTGATGGCCGCCAGCACCGCCTTCTGGGCCCCCAGCACAATCTCGTAAATCTCGCGCTGCCGGGGCGTGAACCTGCCTGCAATCGGAATGGTCCGGGTAATGTCGGCGGCGTAGCCGGAGCAGGCCGCGCCGACGTCGATCACCACCAGTTCCTGCCGGTCCACGCGCCGGGAGTTGCGCGAGTAGTGCAGGATGGCAGCGTTTCCGGCCGAACCCACAATGGGAGTGTACGCGGGAACGCAGCCCCGGTCCAGATACACGGATGCCATCGAGGCCGCGATCTGGTACTCGTACAGTCCGGGTGCGGCCCGCTTCCAGGCTTCCCGGTGGGCCTCGACAGTGACCTCGATCGATTTGCGGATCAGGTCCAGTTCGCCGGGCGACTTCTTCATCCGGAGCCTGGCGATGGCGGGCGCGGCATTCCTCAACTCGCGCAGGGGCGCCAGGGCGGCCAGTTTGCGCTCGTCTTCTCCTCCCAACGTGTACAGGGCCGGGTACCGCTCCAGCCGGGAACGCACCTGGGTTTCCAGCGTTTCCACCGGCAGGACGGAACCGAAGCCGGTGGCGCCGGGCAGGCCGGGGTCCGCCGGGTCGGCCTTTCTGCCCGTCCACTTCTCCTGTTCCGGGTCGCGGCGCGGGATCAGCAGGATGTCGGCTTCGCCGTCCAGGATCAGGGCGGCGCCCGGCTCGCTCCATCCGGTCAGGTAGTAGAAGTTCGGTTCCTGTTCGAATCCCTGGACACCCTGTTGTTTCTCGGTGCGGCCGAAGAGCACCAGCACGCCGCCGCCGATCGCCTTCCGCAGCTCGGCCCGGCGCGCCCGGCAGGCCTCGGGTCCCGCAAACAGGGACGCGCAGAGCGCCAGGGTAAGCCAAAAGACCCGCATTCTCTACAAGTATAGCGGAGCGGGACTTACGGGCCGCCGAAACCGGGCCGGCGCCTAGCGCGGGGGCAGCCGGCGGACCACGTTCTGGAGTTGCTCCTTGACGCCGCTGATCTCCCGGTCCCGGCTGGCGAGCGCCTCGTCGTGGCTCTGCCGGAGGCTGCCCAGATCGGTTTTGACGGCCTGGAGGTCCGTCTCCCGGGCCTTGAGCTGATCGTTCAGGCTGGCCACCTGCCCTTGCAGGGCCGGGATCATGGCCAGCCGCGTCTGGGCAGCCTGCAGGTCGGTGTTCAGCCTGGCGATCTCCGCCTCGCGCGCGCGCACCGCTTCGGCCAGCGTGGCCACCTGGTCTTGCAGCGCCGGAACCGTCGCAATCCGGGTCTGCGCGGCTTGCAGGTCGGTGTTCAGCCTGGCGATTTCCACCTCACGGGAGCCCACGGCTTCACTCAGGGCGGCCACCCGGCTTTGCAGTTGCTCTTCCTGCGCGCGTACTGATTCGGCCAGTTGGGCGACCTCGGCCCGGACTTCGCCGGAGACCGCTTTGGGCGCCACGGCGTAGTAGCGCACCACGCCGTTCTCCTCGTAGAGGGTGACTTCCGAGCCCGGCGCGGGTGCGCGGAAGATGCCGGCCACCCCGGAAGGCAGGTCCTTCGCGGTGGCCGGGTCATAAGCGGCCCTCTTGACCTGCACGCCGCCGGCCTTGAGGTTGGCCTCCGCCTTGTCGATGGGCTGGCCGACGACGGCGGCGCCGGCCGCGGCCGCGGCGCTGGGCGTGAACGTCTCCGCCGCGCGCGAGCGCACCGCGTCCATCACCAGATTTCCCGCCACCGCGGCCTGCTTCACGACCTTCCGCGTACGGGACGGCACGTCGGCGGCCTGCGCCTTGACGGCGCTTTCGCGCACGGTGCTGAACTTGAGGTTGGCCATCGGTGGAGTGGTTTCCTCCTGATACTCGGGAGCCTTGTAGCGCCCGAACAGATCGGGGAGGACCAGGCAGCAGAGGCGCTCAAACAAGGCCTTCAGCACGGGCATCACCGGCACCACCGAGAGCCAGTAACTTACGGTGGGGAAGCTCTTCACATACTTGCGGCGCGAAAAATTGCAGACTTTCTTCACCTTATTGTCGCGCACGCTGATGCAGGCCAGGTACAGGCGGTCCGCTTCTTCGCATTCCGGACACTCAACCAGGAAACGGTCGCAGAAGCAGTCTTTCAGATACTGCGCGAAGTGGCCGAACAGGTCCATGTAAGCTTCCAGGACCCCTTTGCGGTATTCCGCCAGAGTCTTGAAATCGAAGCGGAATTCAGGTTTGAGCAGGTCGCCCTGGATGGTGGATACGGTGTCGCTCGCCTGGTTGAGCGCGAAGGCCCGGCGCCGCGCGGCGTGAGCGGCGAGGGCAATGGGCGACACCTGCAGGGGCAGGAGGTAACCTTGAGCCGGCTGGGGCTTGGACATGTCCACCAGGGTCAGGGCGTAGGCGTCTTCGATGGACACCATCAGCATCCCGGTTGGTGTGTAGGGTTCCAGCCGGAGGGTGGACTGGGGGGCCGGGACCGAAGCCCTCAGCCGCGCGTCTTCCATCCCGTACACCGCGATCTGCTTGGCCTTGGCGTCGATCACCGTGAAGATCAGGCCTCGCTCCGGCTCGATCGCCAGATCGTCGCGGCCGCCCGCTTCCAGCTTGATCTCCGGATCCTCGACCCCGGCCGGCAGGCGGAACCGCTTGATCGAGAAATACGTGTTGGGATCCCCGCTGGCGGCCGCGGCGGTCGCGAAAGCCCGGCCGTCGGGCGCGATCTTGAGATGCCCGGCCGGGATGAATTCCTTCAGCGGCTTCATGTTGGGATCCACCGCGTCGGGGTTGATCTGATACAAGCCGCCGCCCCCGGACTTCTTCCGGCCCACGGCGTACACGTTGTTCCTGTCCGCGGCGGTCACCGCCAGGGTGAGGAGGCGGACTCCGCAGATGGTCACCACCGGCCGCCAGTTGATCCCCGTCGGGGTGATCTGGCCCACCCGGAAGAAGCTGTTCTCTTCATTGCGGGTGGTGGCGATGACGTAGATCAGGTTGCTGTCCGCGGAAAAAGCCACGTCCTGCACGGCTCCGGCGCCGCTGTCGGCCTGGGAGCCGTCGTTCTGAACGCCGGACAGGGGATCGATCTGGGCGATCAGCCGGTTCTTTTCCAGGTCGTAGCGGTTGACGGTAGTCTTGGGCTTCAATGGATTGATGCCCGGGCCCACGCTGTAGAGTTCGCGGCCATCGGGACGCATGCGCAGGCGAACGTGGCGGCCGCGCCCGAACATGGTGTCCAGGCCCAGGTCTCCGAAAGGATACTGGGGAAAGGGACGGGCATCGTCGAACTGCGCGCAGAAGGTCTCGCTCGCCAGCACCTTCTGCAAGCCGTTGTAGAAATCGAGCAGGATCTTATGTTCGCGGGGCGAAACGAAGATCCGCTGGCCCGCCTTGGGGTTGGCAAGCTGCGCCGCCAGGTTCATGAGCGCCGCCACCCGCTGCTGCACCGGACCCGCGGGCGCGTCGGCTTCTCCGGGTGAAGGCTTCAGTTCCTCGCGAAGGAAATCGGCGATGTTTCCGATGCAATTCTCGTAGAAGTCCATCAGGAGCGTTCCGGCCAGCAGTTCGCGCCAGGCGTCCTTTTTGGGATCGTGTTTCACGATGCCGTAGGCCGGTTTTCGCTTGTCATCCAGGGACAGTGTGAGACAGACATCGCCCGTGCCGTTCACCAGCAGGGGAGCGTTGGGGTTTTCCTTGTCGTGCTTGCGGATGCGTTCCAGCAGTTCGACGGTGTCGGGCTCCGCGATCTCGATGTCGTGGCCCTCGCAGTCGATGGCGTAGCCGGACCGCACCCCGACCTTTTCGCGATCCGAGCCGCACACCACTTTGAGGCCGCAGACGATCCCCCAGCCGTGCAGGTGCTTGTTGTGAAAGCGGAGGTCGCGCGCGCGGCACAGCTGGTCCAGGGCGTCCTGCACCGTCATGGCTCCCGGGAAGCCGCAGGTGGTGTTCTCGAAGCAGACGTCCTCGGCGCAAATGCCGGTCAGGGGAGGGAACTCCGCGCGGCAATCCGTGGGCTTGGCGGTGAAGGTGTTATCGCCGGCCTTCGCCCAGGCGACCAGAGCCAGAGGGGCGCAGTGCCGGAGGATGCCGCGCGGCTGGGCGTTAGTGAGAGTTTCAATCTCGCCGGTTGTGGCGCGAGCCGCGAAGTTCCAGTAATCCCCGGGCTGGAAATTCGAGCCCGAAAAGCGCACCTGGATGCCCTGTTCGATCGCGATGGGCCCGGCCGTCGCGGGAATGGCGTCCGAAGGCTGGTCCCAGCGGCGCATCCTGGGGCGGCCGTTGATGTCGAACCCCGAAACCGGCTTGCTGAGCGTGACGATCAGTGTGGCGGTGTTGACGTCCGTGATCTGAGCGAGCGTACCGGGCTGGAGCGCCAGTTCCGTGGCGTCGTCCAGGACCTCGACCCAGTCGTCTTTGCGGAAGGACATCACCGGGTCGCGGCCCAGGCTCCGGACCTGCACCTGGTTCGAGGAGACGAACTCCCCGATGCCGGTGACCAGCGAGGCATTATCGCGCGACCACTTGAAGGTGGCCGAGCCGAGCGCGCCGCCGGTGTGGATCTCGATCCGGTAGAACTGGTTCTCAAGCCCGCGGTAGCCTCCTTCGGGTGTAGGCTTGCAGGGGCCGCCCGAGGGCGGCTCGGGCTCGAACTCCACCGTCAGCAGGCCCCCGCTCGCCGGCGGCGGAAAACCGGGGATGGGGCCCTTGCAGGCGATGTCGCCTACGTCCTCCTTCACCCTGACCCGGGCCACGACCTGTGTGCGGGTGGCGGTGTCCGGGCCGCCCAGCGCGGTTTCCCGGATCTCGGGATCTTCCACCGCGGAGATATGGCGCTCCCAGACCTCGAGGTAGACCAGATCGGTGCGGTCCGCGGTCAGGAAGGGAACGGGGACGCCGGCGGGAGCATCCGACTCGCACAGAATCCCGTCGACGTAGATGCGGCCCGGCGAGACGGTGTAGGATTTCTTGTCGCCGCTGACCCCGACGAGGAAGCCGCCTCCGGTCATGGGCGCGCCGCTGGCGCCGATCACGTCCATCGCCGCGGTGCGCTCGCGATGGTCCTGGATATCGATTTGCTCGTTCCAGTCGGCGTCCAGTTGCACGCGGCCCTGCTGCATGCGGACGCTGGAGTAGCGCTTCCCGGATTTGAAGGTGTGACGGGTGAAATCGCCCTGCATGTGATCTCCTCAACTGACGAAAAAGATGCCCGCCTCGAGGCCTACCCGCAGGTATTCCTCCAGACTGGCGCGAAGGTTCGCTTCGCGCTGCGGTTGCTTCAGGAAATTAAAGGCGCCCATCTCCGCGCCGTCTTCCGCGCCGGTGCGGATGGAAGCCGGGCAGGCCGGGCTCAACTGGGCGTACTCCGGCTGTCCGTGTTCCAGGGAAGCGAACGCCGGGGCCGGTGCATTCACGCACTTGAACTGCCGCGGTGTGCGGGAGCTTTCCGGCAGATAGCAGAACCGGACGCATCCGGTCTGGCGGCGCAGGCTGGACACGGTTCCGGTGCAGATGCTGTTGCCCGCCTCGAGCGTGCGGGCCTCGCAGGCGCCGAGCAGCGTGCTGGTCTGAATATCGCAGGCGGAGCCGGGCGCCTTGACCGCTCCGGTGATGCTGTCGCGCAGCCGCAGTTCATTCACACCGGCGGCCAGGGTGATGGAGCCGCAGATGACGCGCTCCAGTTCGACAACCAGCTCGGAGTTCGGCGCCTCGACGGCCAGGCCGCCGCCGTCCGGAACCAGGGTCGAGTGCGCCAGACGCAGGCCGGTCAGCGAGCCGGCCAGCACCGTGAAACCGCCTTCAATCAGCAGCCCGTTCACGACCAGCGTTCCGCCCTCCGGCGCTTCGACCGAAATGCCTCCGCGCAGGTGCGGCCGCTCGCCGGAAGCGGCCACGATGACGAGCCGGCTGCCGGGCGGCATCTTGATCGACAGGCTCTCGTGGAAGGTCTGGCTGCCCTGCACGGTAATGACGCCGGAGGTGCCCGCGGCCTGCAGGTTCCACAGCGCGATGGCGGCGGTCAGTGTCGGGATGGCGCCCTGCGGCCGGACGGTGACCAGGAAAACCGCCTCCGGATCGGCCGCTTCCGCACGGGGATAGGGACCACCGCCGAGGTCGCCGCTGAAGCCATAGCTGTAGTTCACCAGCACCTCGGCCGGATGCAGTCCGGCGCGCAGCGCCAGGCGCCCCAGTTCCACGTCCACCGCCGCCTTCCGATGTTGAGGACGGCGCCACTGATCCAGGTTGCACAGGGCGATTTCGGAAGCGGGCTGCCAATCGCCGTCCAGGCAGACCTGGAGCACGCGGCCGGGATCGCTGGATGAGCAGCGCCGCAGGCGCCCCGGAACATTGATCTCCTCGGCGAGGTGGGTGATCTCGGTTTCGACCTGAGGGCGGTTGAACAGAGGCGCATCCAGTCCCAGAGGGTTGAAGGTGTAGCGTCCGTCGGCCGGATCCCCGATCGCCCGGGCCGTCACCCGCTTCAACGGGTAGCTCTCCAACCGCCACAGGAACAGCCCCACGTTCGGGATGTTATATCTGCCGCGGCCGACGGCGATACGGCGGACCTCCGCGGTATGGGCCGATCGGTCGAACGGGCTGTCCACGGGAGCGGAGAAGTGCAGCCTGCGCAGGTCCGGCGTGCGGGTGTTCTCGATCCGCACGTGATTCAGGTGTTGCGTGGCGGCCAGCAACTCGAAGAACTCAACCGCCCGCGCCGGCCAGCCGGTGACGTCGCGGGCCAGTTGCTCCAGCATGGCTGCGGTGCCCTTGCGCCTGCGATAGGCCAAGGTGTTGGCGACGAAGGCGCGCTGGCTGAACGTGCGGGGGCTGACCGGGTGCAGACCCCTGACGCCCAGCAGGTCGCCGATGTAGGGAACCAGCCACTCCTCGCAGGTCTCGATGAACCAGTTCTCATACAGACCGTCGATATCGGCTTCCAGCCGCCGGTACTCCTTTTCGAGCACCGCCAGCAGGGCGCGCAGCGGTTCCCCCCGTTCGGCGTCCCGCAGGCGGTAGACGACCGGAAGCAGGTTGTACAAGCGGTCGCTCATGCCTTCTTCTCCGTGAGTTTGATGTTGCGCGGGTCGAGGAACAGGACGTCCTTATCGCCGGCCTGGAGGAATGCGCCGGGCTGGTTCAGATCGACGGCCACAACGCCCTCTACCGGCTGGATCACGGCCAGGATTGCAGCGGCCGTGACCATCTCACCAATGTCGCGCCGGTCATACCCGAAAGCCGCCGTCAGGGCCGTCCTGACAGCAGCGAGAACCTTGGCGCCGTCATGGGCCGGATCGATGAAAACGCCGGCTTCGATGCCGAACGGCACCGGCTGGTAGTCAGTGACCTCAACCGGCTGGACGGGATCGCGCGCGGCCCCGATGGCCTTGCAGAGGTTGTCGTACAGCTTATCGTTGAGCTTCTTGCCGCTGCCGGTGGCCACCACCAGTTTCACCACCCGCTTTTCGCCGCTCCACCCAGTGGAGGCCCGCGCCTTCCCAATGCCCGCGAAGCCGCGGGCGAAGTCCTCGAAGTCCTTGAGGGACACGATGCGATCCAGCGTGCGGATCACCCGGGGAGCGTTGATGCGGGCCGCATCCAGCTTCTCCGGCGCTGCCGCTCCCGAGGCTTCCAGGGGATTGGACACGCTGCGCACGCCGAGCGGCAGCGACTGGAGCAGGGTCAGCGAACCGGCGCCGACCTCGCCGTCCGGCCCGATCCCGCTGCGGTACCTGGCGTTGACGTTCTCCTGGCCGGAGGGCAGGCGGGCGCCCTTCTCCCCGTCGCCGAAAACGATACTGGCCGCGGCGTCGTCGTCGATGCGGACGATGTAGTTGTGGTCGGCGGGACCCAGGCCGTAAAGCGAGGCGGCATCCTGCCACAGCACGTCGCCGACGCGCACCTCCAGCGTGCTTTCGCCGCCCGAAGCCGAGGAGGCGGAGATATACGTGAGCGGGTTCTTCTTCAGCAGGAAACGCTGGTTGGCCTGGGAAGCGTCGCCGCTGCCCAGGGTCTCCCGGACACTCTCGCCGTGGCTGGCCGGAGCCAGGTTGGCGTTCAAGGTCGCAGTTGCCCGCACGTAGCTGTTCTTCAGCGGATCGCGGAACTGCAATTCGGTCAGCCCGTCCTGGTGGACGATGTCTTCGAGTTCGACGATTTCAGCGGCCGCGACTCCGGGGGCGTCGTACGATTCGCCGCTCAAAGCCAGCTTCCGCCCGGCCGAAAGACCCAGCACCATGCGATCGAGCAGCAGCGCTTTGTCGCCCTTAGGAACCGGCGCCGTGACCGGCAGATCGGCCAGCCGCAGCGGCTCGCTTTCCACGTGGGCGGTGGTTCGGCGGGTCTTGAAATGGACGTTCCTGGCGGGGTTCTTGAGGTTCAAGCCGGTCGCCCGGCCACTCAAAGCGTAGTCGGCCAGTGAAGTCTCGGTGACCGTTTCCACCCGGTAAACCGCGCTCGCCAGGCCGGCCATCTCGAAAACCACCCAGGAATCCGGCAGCACCCCCGGGACGGGCCGCTCCAGGTAGACATCGAAACCGGTGTAGGTGTGTCCCCCGGAGTCCTCCCAGATGTCGCGCCCGCCACCGGCGTCCCAGTCGTCCGGGTCGGAGAACAGGGGAGCCTTCTCCGGCGCCAGCTGCATTTTCCGGAACACCAGGGTGGCGCCATCCTCCGCGGGCTTGGGGACGTTCTTGTAGGGCGGCGCGTTATTGCCGAAGAAGCCCAGGCGCGACTTGAATCGGAACAGGCCGGCATCGTTCGAGAGGGGGGCCGGGCTTGCGGTCCGATTGACATGCTCCAGCAGCTCGTCCGCGCTCCAGCCCTGATAGGTGAGGAAGCTCTGGAGGTCTGTCTCGCGCCAGCGGCGGTTCACGACGTACGTCTCGATGTTGGCCTGCGTGAAGGGCAGGCTCTCGGTGGTTTGAACGCCGGCCGGCCGGTCGGTGCGGGAAAAAGCGGGAATCTGCGGAGCCTGCTCGCTGAGGATCACGCGCGTCTGGTTGCCAGCGCTGTCGATTTCGACACGCCGGACGGTGAATGTGGCTTTGCCTGAGCCGAGCACAACCAGCAACAGGTCGCCCGCCTTGAGGTTGGAATCGGCGCCCGAAAGCAGCACCTGGCGCAGGTTCGACAGCGCAAGCGTCTGCGCCTGCTTCGACAGCGGCTTCAGCGAATTCCAGGCGGCCTTCGCTTCGATGGCCTCCAGGGTCTCGAAGGTCTGCGGCAGTTTCTCGGG
>JADZAF010000019.1 GCA_020852755.1 Bryobacterales bacterium | reverse complement strand
TGCTCTGCCGCCGGCTGCTGCGGTTCCGGCTCGGGGCAGGGATTGGGCTCGTCCACGCGGCGCCAGCCGCCGCCGCAGACCAGGGGCTTTTCGCCCGCGGCGGCCGGCGTGGAACCGGCGGTATCGGCGCGGCGCCAGCCGCCCGTCTCGGTCTCTCGCAGCAGCGGACCTTCGCGGGACGGCGATCCGGAATCCCGGGCCGGCCGGCGTTTCATCCGCGGAGCCGCGTCCCCGGCCGGGGCGCTCTCGGCCGCGGCGGGTCCGGACGCGCGCACCACCACGGTTTCCGAATCCGCGCTGACCGCTCCGGGAGTGGGGGCGGGCGCGCCGGCCACCGCTCCCTCGGGCGTGTAGTAGGTGCGGCGGTAACGGACCTCCGCCCCGGGGTATCGCTGCCGGGCGGCCTGGGCGAGGTCCACCTCGACCCTGCGCTCCTGTCCGGGCCTCACGTCCGGGGGCGTGTAGAAGTGCAGCGCGTACCTCTGGCGGATGCGCTCCAGCGTGTCCTCGAAAGAAGAAGCGTGGTCCACCGGGACGCTGTCGCCGCCCGAGGCGCGGGCGATTTCCGGCGTGCCGGCCGAACGCGTCCGCGAGCCCGACGGAAACCGGCCGCCGCGCCGTCCCAGGATGATGCCCCCCAGCGGCCCGCCCAGCCCGACGTCTCCACCGCCCCCGGGATACCCTCCGCCGCCGCTCCGCCAGCCCATGGCGTCGGGCGCGATCAGGGCGAACAGAACGGCCTCCGCACGCATGAGCGCGCGGTCCACCGCCTCTTCGTCGCGGTTCCGTTCGGTCTGATCGTCGGTGACGATGGCGATGGCCCGCCGGGCGCCCGAGCGCGCGTTCCTGCCCACGTACTGGGCGGCGTCCAAGAGGCCCCGGGTGATGTCCGTGCCACCGTCGAATCCCTCCCGGTCGAGCAGCCGTTCCAGTTCCCTCTCCACTTCCCCGCCCCGGCCCGGCCGGAACGGCAGGCGGATGCGGGTGGCGCGGTCGAAAACCATGATGGCCACGCGGTCGTTTTCGCCCAGCATACGCAGGGCCTGGTGCGACGCCGAGGCGATGCGCTGGATGTGCGGCCGCATGCTGACGCTCACGTCCAGCAGCAGGAGCACGTCCACCGGCATCTGCTCGGTGGAGAAGTTGCGGATCTCCTGCGGGCGGCCCTCCTCGCGCAGGACGAAATCCCCGGCCTGGAGGCCGGTGACGATACGGTGCTGGCGGTCGAGAACCTGGGCGTCCACCCGGACCAGGGAGACATCGCTGCGGAAGACCGCGCCGCTTTCCGTGGTTTGCGCGGAGGACAGGATCGCCGCGGCCGCCAGAAGCAGGGGGAAACGGGTTGCCGGGTTCATAGGCGCCTCTCCTGCGCGAAAAAGCCTTTCAACGGATTCGACGAGGTTGAAGCACTCACAATTGTTACGCGGTGGAAGGGCGCGCGGTTACGCGCACTTTCCCGCCCGGGCAGCCGCTGTCAGGGCAGCAACACCACGGGGGCCCGCCAGATGGCGAATTTTCGCGCGGACGGGGAGAGCAGGCTTACCTGGCAGGTGTACCGGCCGGGTTCCAGCTTCGCCAGGGGCACGCGGAAACGGACCGGAACCGCCTTCGTCTTCGGGTTCAGCCCCTCGACGATCTGCAGGGGGGCCGTCTCGAAAGCCTTCACTTTTCCCCGGTAGAAGCCCACCGAGGCCACCATGTACTGCGTCGCGGGGGCGGCCGGCTGGTAGGCTTCCAGGTACACGTACATCTCCTGGTCCTTGAGGAACACACGCGTCACGCTGGGCACCAGCTTTTCCCCGTCCTGCACCAGCGGGTTGGAGGCGATCAGTTTCCTGTCCCGTTCCGCGCTGGCCAGCGCCGCGCTCAGCTTCTCCCGCTGGTGGCTCAAAACCACGGAACTGGTGGGCAGGCGGTTCTGCCGGGCAGTGAGATTCGGCACGGCGAAGCGGGTTTCAAAAGTGCCCATCTTGCCGGTCTCGTTTTCGCGGGCCAGGAACTTCAACGTGTAAGTTCCCGGCTGGAGGGTGAAGCCGGTGTCGTAGTTCAGGTTGTGCGCGGCCAGCCGGCCCGCGTTCTCTCCCTTCAGCTTGACGGTGATTTCATCGCGGACCGTGCCCTGCAACCGGCCTCCGGCGTCCCGGACCTCGCCGATAAAATCCAGGCGGGTGCTTTCCGCGCCGCCCATGCGCGCCAGTTCGATGTCCGTGCCGGGGATCTTCACCGAGACGGGGACAAAATACCGGTCGCGCGCCAGCCGGAAGTAATTCACTTCGAGGGCGATGGTCAGGTCGGTCACCGGGTCGCCCAGCATCAGGGCTTCCTGCAACTGGCGCTCGCGGTCCGATGAGTTGAACTGCCTGAACTCTTTGGACGCGAAATAGCCGCTGCGGTAGTCGAGTTTCGCGGCCAGGTTCTTCGCGATCTGAACCTTGATGCGGCGGTAGCGCCCGTCCAGCGCGGCATTGGTGCTGTAGTAACCGAGGATGTAGTAGCTGGAAACCGACTTCTGCGCCTGTACGATGCCCTCGGCGAGGTCGTTAGTGTCGAGCATGGCCTTGCCGCCGGTGTCCTCCGCCAGGGTGTAGAGCGCTTCCTGCCGGTCCTGAAAAGAGCTTTGTTGGGAACGCTGCGAGGCGCCCGAGTACATGCCCTGGCCGCCTTGCGAGCCCTGGGTTGCGTCGCCCAGGGGGGCCGCGGCTACCAGTCCGCCGCTGTCAACCGGATAGAGGGAAACGTTCGACCGGATGGCGGCGTTCACCGTGGACCGTAGCTGCGCCTGGTTGTCGATGCCCGTGCGGGTCATGCCGCTGGCGAAATACACCAGCGCTTTCTTCTCCGGGAGGCCGCCGAGCATCCGCGCGGCCGACTCCAGCGCCACCAGCTTGCGGTCGGTGTTGAAGATGTTGAACTCGCTGTCGTCCGCCGTGTAGGCCGCCCCGCTGTCCACCTCGCCCGCCTCGCCGGTGCTGCCGTACGAGGTCCCGGATTCGCCGATGGAAATGCTTTGGATGGCGCCGGCAAGCTGATCGCGGTCGGCGGTGAAATCGCACAGCACGCGGAGGCTGGTCGAGTAGGTCATCACCGCCACCAGATCGGACGCGGTCAGCTGCGTGTTCACGAACTTGAGGGCTGCTTTCCGGGAGCGGATCTGGTCGGCCACCGGCATCCCCGAGAGGTCGAAGAAGAGCACCAGCAGGCGCCGGTTCCGGTACTTCACCTCCCCGGGCGCCGGGGCGGAAATCTGCTTGGCCGGGGCAACCGCCGCGGGGGCGGCCGTGCCCCGGGCGATCAGGCCCGAGGCTGGAGACAGGCTTTCCTCTTCCAGGCGCTGGTACTCGAATACCGCGATCCGCTGCGCCTGGCCGTCTTCGGTGAGGGTGAAATCGGAAGCCTTCAAACCTTCTACCGGCTTCCCCTGTCGATCGTTCACCGCCACGTTCACGATCACCAGCCGGGTGGTCGTTTCGAACTTGACAGTTCCCCGCGGAAGCGGCGCCTCCTGCTGTGCGGAGGCGGTCAATTGAAGGGCCAGGATGGTGGCAAGGATGGTCCGCATATCAGAAACGGAACCTCAGGTTGGCGGTGACCCGGCGCATCGCCGCCGCCGAGGTGGCGAGGCCGTAGTTGGCGGAGCCGAGGACCGTGCCCCAGTTGGTGATGGTAACCCGGTTGAGAGCGTTATCGGCCTGGAGCTGCAGGTCCGCGCTGCGCCTCTCGCCCAGGCGGAAGACGCGCCCCACGGAACCGTTCAGCGCGAAGATGGCGGGCCCGGGGATGGTGTTGCGCCCGGCGGTGCCCCACAGGCCGGCATCCGGCTGTGCGAAGGCCGCCGTATTGAACAGCATGCCCGCGGCTCCGACGGCAAGGCCGGTGGCATTCGCGCGCACCGTGTTGGAAACCGCCGTTCCCGCCACCTGCGAGCGGTTGCCGCCGACAATCGCGGTGAGGGGCGCTCCGGAACGGAGAGTGATGCCGCTGCTGATGGTCCAGTCCTTGATGAGCCTTCCCCTCCAGCCGTGCAGCAGCGTGCCGCCCGCCCTCCCCATTCCGGTGCTGTACTGCACGTGCAGGTTGAGGTTATGCCGGGAATCGAAGCTGGAAAGCGCGCGCTCCGCGGAAAGGTTGAGCCAGTTCTGCGCGATGGGAGTCCCGCCCTGGCCGCGGCCGCCGGTGCCCGCGTTGTCGATCGATTTGGAGAACTGGTAAGAGCTGTGCACTCCCAGACCGGACCGGAAGCGGCGGTTCAACTGGAACTGCGCCGCGTGGTAGATGGAGTTTCCGTGGGATGTTTCGTAGATGTAGTTATGGGGCAAGGAAGACTCCGCCGCGCCCGGAGGGACCGAATTGGGGATGAACTGCTGGTCGAGCCTGGCGCCCTTGGTCCCGAGAAAGCCGGCGGTGGCAAACATGCCGAGCGGGAGATCGTGCTGGACGGAGAGCATCCAGGTTTGCGCGTACCCGATGCGGTAATTGGGGTCGATGGCATACGTGCTCAGCAGGGTCCCTGTCCGGGCCAGGAGAAAACCGTCCTGGATGGTGAAGGCGCTGGCCGCGGAGTTCGAGGCGCTTGCCACCTGGGCAAACGGCGGCTGCTGCGCCATGTTGCCGGCGATCACGTTGTAGACCGAGGTGTTGTAGTAGATGCCGTATCCACCGCGAATCACCAGCGAGTCCCTGGCGGAGGGCCGCCAGGCAAAGCCGATTCGCGGCGCGAAATTGTTGCGGTCGGGGCGAACGAGCGTGGCGGGCAGCCGGCCCGCGAATTGAGCCGCCTCCCCCGGCAGCACGGCGAGCACGGCGCCGAATCCCGGAGCGATGTCCAGGTTCACCAGCCGGCTGTACAGTTCGCTCATCGGCGTGGCGTAGTCCCAGCGCAGGCCGGCATTCAGCGTGAACCTCGGGCTGATGCGCCAGTCGTCGTTGACAAACAGGTCGTAGCCCGAGCCGCGGAAATACTTATCGGTGTTGCCGAAGCGGATGGAACTCGTGGCGGGCACGCCGAGCAGAAAGTCGGCCAGGTCGTAGCCGGTGCCCGTGGCGGGTACGCCATTCACCAGCAGGCTGGTGGCGGCGCCGGTAAAAGTGTACGAGCCGCGCCCGTTGGAATCCGCAAGCTGGTTGAACTGCAGACGCCGGTAGCCGCCGCCAAAGGTGAGATTGTGCTGCCCGCGGACCCAGAGCAGGCTGTCGGCCAACACGCTGGTCTGGTTGCGATTCAGGGAGCAATTGCCGTCCGTCAGCCCCGCATAGTTGGTAAAGCCCAGACCTGGCGGGCCCCAATTGGCCGGTTGCTGCGAAGTGCCGGCAATCCCCAGTTCGGCCGCCACGTTGGTGCGGTAGGCAAACCACGGCGACAACTGCTGGCGGCTGCGGCTGAAGTTGTAGTGGAGATTGTTGATCAATCCCGTGGTCATGTTCCGCGACCAGCCGAGGCTGGCATTCAGCCCGCGCCCGGAGCCGGTATCGATGAACTGAAAGAGGTTGGGGGTGACACTGCTGCTGCCCTGGTAGCCGATGCCGGCGTTCAGCCGGTCCTTGCCCGTCACCTGGATGTTGGCGAGCCGCGCGTTCAGGTTGTGGTTGTTGCTGGCGCCGGTCCACGAGGTCTGATAGTTGCGCGCCGCGAACGGCAGGTTGGGACTGGGGAAATAGCCGAGCAGCGCCGCCGAAGCGGAATTGATGCGGCTGGAAGGAATCCTGCTCCCCGGGAAAGGCGCTCCCGTTGCGGGGTCATAGATGGTCACGCCGGAGCCCTGAACCAGGGTCTGCGAAAAATCTCCCAAACGTTCGAGAGCGGCCGGCATATTGACCGGGTCCGAGACCGTCCCGGTACGGTTTCGCTGAATGAAGAAGTTGATCGTGAACAGGACGCGCTTTTCCCGGTTGACGAGTTTGGGGATGTATAGGGGTCCGCCAAACATCACGCCGCTCCGGAAGTGGTTGTAGGACGGCTTGTCCACGCCGGCGCCGGTAACCGAGAAACTGCGGGCGTCCAGGGCCGAGTTGTTCAGGCTGAAGAAGGCGCTGCCCATGTACTGGCTGCGCGGATCGCGGCGGTTGTTGCCAAAGGCCAGGGCGCCACGGCGGCCTTGCCAGTCCGGTGCTCCCATCCGGCCCCGGCGTCCCTCGAACTCGCCGGGACCTCCTCCCGGCGGGGGTCCACCGGGTGCGCCCATCGGTCCTCCCCCGGGCCCGCCTCCGGGTCCGCCCCCGGGTCTTCCCATAGGGCCTGCCATGGGGCCTCCTCGAAAGCCGCCCGGTCCGCCGGGCAGCCCGGCGCGTCCTCCGCCCGGCGCGCCGCCGGGAACTCCTTCGCCCTGGGGGCCGTCCCCCGGGGTTCCGGCTGCCCCTTCGGGTCCCATCGTTCCCGGTCCCCCCATCATTCCCATCGGGCCGGCGCCCATGGGACCCATGGGAGGTCCCCAGTCATTCAGTCTGGGCATGCTCAGCGCGCTGCTCATGCTGCCTTGCACGATGAAGGAATTGGCGGAACTCTGGCTCAACTCAGCCGCTTCTCCGGTCCGCAGCGCGCCTTCACCCGCGATCTGAGACGTGTCCGCCGCCTGGCTGACATCCAGCCGCTGAAAGCCCGCGCCCGGCTGTGGGGCCCCGCGCCGGGGCTGAAGCGGGATCCCGGCCGCCGGCGTTCCGGGGCGCCTGGAGCCCAGACCGGCCCTCAGCGCCTCCTCCGAGAGTATCTTCAGATCCCATTCCTGAGCGGCGGCCGGCACGGTCACCTGCCGGCTGGCCTTCTCGAACCCCAGCATCTCCACGGTGAGGGTCCAGTTGCCTTCGGAGAGGTTCTGGAGTTCGAAGGCGCCGTTCTCGCCCGTGGTGGTCACTGCCAGCCGCTCGCCCTGCGCGGCGGTCACCGTGGCGCCCGGCACGGGCAAGCCATTCGACTTCACGGTTCCTGCGTAGTCGGAGGCGATGAGCGCAGGGATCCAGCCGGCTATCACGAGCCATGAACGAACTCCGGGGTGCAATGTCATCCGGTTCGCCATCTCTTGAGCAGACGAGCCGGACCCACCCGGATGTTTCTCTTGGAGACCAAGGCTTTACGTCCTTAACACACGCTTTACGGCGCCCGCGTCCGGGAACCCGCCTCGTGGTAAAATCCGGCGCATGGTCCGACGCAGCTTCCTCCGGTCTTTAGGCGGCCTGCCGGGCGTGGCAGGCGGCGCCCTTGCGCAGCGCGCGCGCATCTACGACATGATCATCAGGAACGGCGAGGTGCGCGATCCGGGACGCAATTTCCGGCAGCGCGCCGACGTGGCCGTACAGGACGGCAGGATCGCCGCCATCGAAAGCGAGATCCCGCCGGAACGCGGGCGCGAAGTGATCGACGCCAAGGGCCTCTACGTCACCCCGGGCCTGGTGGACCTGCACACCCACTGTTTCTACGGCGCTTCCGGAATCAGCGTGGAAGCCGACCCGATCGGCGCGCGGTCCGGAGTCACCACCTGGGTGGACGCCGGCAGCTTCACCGCCTCGCAGGTGGCGGCTTTCCGGCGCTTCACCGTCGGGCCGGCGCAATCGCGCATTTTCGGCTACGTGCACCTCTACCCGGATCTGCGCAACCCGGACGTCGACGTGGTCAAGTACGTGCGCTCCAGCGTGAAGGAAACCGGCCAGGCGGTGGAGAAGAACCGGGACATCGTCCTGGGGGTGAAAGTCTACGTCGGCGCCAATATGAACGGGCGCTACAGCCTGGACTTCATGAAGATCGGGCGCGAACTGGGCGATCAGTTCAAAGCCCCGCTGATGGTGCACGTCAGTTTCACGCCGCCCGAATTGCCGGAGGTGCTGGCGCTCATGCGCACGGGCGACGTTCTCACCCACTGCAATAACGGCCACACCCTGAGCATCGTGGACAGCGGCTACTCCGAGAAGCCGGGCAACCTGCGGCCGGGGGTAAAGGAAGCCCGGGAGCGGGGCGTGTGGTTCGACGTCGGGCACGGCGCCGGCAGCTTCAACTTCAATGCCGCCCGCAACGCGCTCCGGCTGGGATTCCCTCCGGATTGCATCTCGACCGATCTGCATACCGCCTGCATCAACGGGCCGACCTACGACCTGCCGACCACCATGTCGAAGTACCTCTACCTGGGCATGAGCTTCGACGACGTGCTCCTGCGCTCCACGTATAACCCGGCCAAGATCATCGGAAGGGTGCAGGGCCTGGGAACGCTGGAGGTGGGAGCACCGGCCGACATCGCGCTGCTGGCGCTGGAAGAAGGGCAGTTCCGCCTGGTGGATTGCCAGAGAAACGCGGTGATGGTCCGGCAGCGCATCGCGAGCCGCCTGACCATCTGCCGGGGCAAGCGGCTGACGGCGCCCGTCTAAAGGTCATGGACGCTTCAGCCCGGCCCGCACCGGCCATTCCGCCCGGCCTGCCCGAAGTGGACGCCATCGCCGCCCTCTCCGACCCGCTGATCCGGAACCTGCGCATCACTCAGTGTTACTTCGAGCTGTCCCGCAGCTTCGCGGCCCGGGCGGGCGGAGCCAACTGGTGCACCTTCGCGACCTGGGCGTCGAAGCAGGCCGGGCAGACCATCCGCGGGGAAGACCTGATGCAGGCCTTCGAACGGAAGATCGACCTGCCCGCCCGCGTGACCGAGCCTTTCCGGTCGCTGTGGCGCAAGGTGCTGCGGGCAGGTCTTCACAATCCGGAGTCGCCGCTCGGACGGCTGGCCCGCGAGATTCGCAGCCCCCTGGACGCCTTCGAGCAGGCCAGCGACGCCGTGGCGCGCGGCAACCGCAAGGTCTTTGAAGAGATCGGCCGGGAGTTCGCCCGGTTCCTGGCCGCGATTGCCGGCGATGCCGCCGGGCTCCCGGAAAGGGTTGCCGGATTTTGCGAAGGGTTGCGGCCGGGCGATCCGCCGGACGGGCAGGCGTACCTGCGCCGGGCATTCACCCGCTACGGACAGGCCCTCGCCGAGCCGGACGAAAGCCGGCGCGCCCAGCTGATGTACCTGGCCAACGTCGAGATCGGCTTCCACGAGCAGACCCGCCTGCAGCCCGAGATTCAGGAAGCCCTGGAAGCGCCGCTCCGCCAGGCCCGCGATTTCAAACGCAGGCTGTTGGGCGTTGCGACCCGGGCGCTGGAACGGCATGCCATGCAGCTGGCCCGCGCGGTCATCACCGAGAAGCTCATGACTCTCACTTTGCCGGGGCCGGTCGTGCTCCGGCTCGGCCGCGATCTTGACGCGCCGCCGGCCGCCGTGCTGGAGAAGATCGCGCTGCCGGAGCTGGGAGAGATGCTGGCGCGCTTCAAAGGCCCGTCAGGAGCGGAGGACTGGGCCGACCTGGACGAGCGAATGGGCTTCATCGCGCGCCTGTTCCGCTGCTTTCACGACCGACCGGAGTTGTTCGAACCGCCCTTCACCCCGCTGCAGGTGCAGCAGGTCCGGCGCGGATCGCTGCCCGACGGCAGCCTGTGACCCATGGTCCGAGGGCTCTGGGTCAATAATTAAAGGGAGCCGAGCAGGACTTCCTGGCCCGCTTCCAGTCCGGACAGCACGGCTGCGTGAGTGTTGCTGCGGATGCCGAGCTGCACCTCGCGGGGTTCAAACCCGTTGCGGCCGCGGACGCGCACCAGAGTCTTGCCGTTCCGTTCCGTGACGGCGGACAGCGGGATCAACAGGGCGTTCTCCTCGCGAGCGATCAGGATATCGGCGCTGGCCGACAGATCGGGGATCACGCGCTGATCCTCGCCCTGGATACGGATCCGGACGGGGATATTGCGGATGTAGTAATTCTGGCGCCAGCTGCTTACGGCCATGGCTCCGAGCGCGTCTACCGTGCCGGGCAGGCGCAGGCCGGGGAAGGCGTCGAATTCGATGGTCGCCTTCTGTCCCATGCGCAGCATTTCCGCTTCCACCTGGTTGACCACGGCGTCCAGCTGCATGCTGGAAGTATCCACGATACGGGCGAAAGGCTGGCCCGGTCTCATCTGGTCGCCTTCCTGAATCTGGCGCATCTCCCCGGCCGTGAAGGTGGTCTGCATGACGAGCAGGCCGTCGAGGGGAGCACGGATGGTCAGTTTCACGATGTCGCTGGCGTGACGGTCGCGGTGCCGGGCATGGCGGTCGCGAGTCAGCTCGAGCACGCGGAGCTCGGCCTTCTGGCGCGCCAGGGTGTTGGGCATGTCGGCCTGGAGCTGCTTGTATTGCGCCTCGGCCTCCTCGACCTCCAGCTTGAGCAACTCGATGTCAATCGGGGTACGGATCTGGGCGGTGCGCGAATCGAGCTGGCTCTTATCGACTTCGGCTTTGGCCGCCCGCAGGCGCTGGCGCAGGGTCTCCAGCTCGATGGCCTGCTCGGCGATGCGTTTCTTGATGTCGGATTCGGCCTGCTGAACGGTGGAATCCACGTCGTCCACGTGGTCCCGGGCCTGCTGCGCATCGATCTGCGCGACGATCTCGCCTTTCTTCACCCAGGAACCCGGCTTGACGAGTTTCATCAGGTTGAGGTCGCGGATATCGGGACCGCTCAACCGGGGGGCCCCGATCATTGCGAAATTGCGCGCCGAGGTCGTGCCTCCGACGCGCAGCCGACGCTCGATAGGCCCGCGCGTTACCCTGGCGGTACGGACCGCCACCGCGGCCGCTTTCTGCTGCCCCTGGGCTCTGGCGCGAAATGCCCACCACGCGGCCGCGGCGAAGAGCACCACCAATATGAGGACCAGCCATTGCCGCCATGGCGAGCGACCGGGCGGGTGCGGGCCGGGAAGCGGCGCTTGAGGCGGAGCTTCAGCGGGACGAACGCTGGGATTCGTTATGGCCGACATAGATTGAGCAAAATCCTAGCCTACTACAGTGGCGTCCCCCCCCGTCGCGTGGTTACCCGCCCACATTCCGGCCGGGCTTCCTCGGCCGGCCGCAAAGCACGCCCCGGAGCGCTTCCTGGCCCAAGGGTTCCTGTAAGAATCTGGCCGCTCGGGTGAAACCATCCTCGCCCCGGGGAAGACCGTGCATACGCGGCCGCAAACGGAAGGAGTAGTTTTGGAAAGCAGGCGCAGGAAAATTCAACCCCCGCGGTCGCGGCCCGGAAGCGGCCCTCCCCGGGTTTTCCGCACCTTTGGCGGGCCGCAGGCCCGTGAGGATCGGGCCGGAAACAACAAAGCTGGCGGAAATTGCTTGACCAGCCGCTGCTTCGCATTCGAAAATGAAGTGTCCGGCTGCTCCCCGGATCCATAAACTACTGTTCTGGCTTTCAAGGCTCACGTTCTCAGGTAGCAGCAGCGTCGCGCCATAAAAGATGACACCCAAGTCTGCTTTTCGGAACGTTGTGGCGAAGGCCGCACTTTTCCTGTTGGTTTCGTCCCTCGTTGGGGGGCTGCTGTCAGCGGCTCCAGCCTCGCGCAAGAAACGCAGTACCCCGGTCCGCAAGACGGTGACCGCCAGGAAGAGCACGACGGTCAAAGTACGGGCCACGGCGAGAAAGCGCGTCCGGTCGTCCGCCAAAAAGCGCAGACCGCGCTCCCGGGTGCGCCGCCCGGCGTACAGCGCCTGGTCCGAGCCGACCTATGCCGATTCCACGGCCGGCGATTTCATTGACGGCGAGGACCTCGAAGTGCGGCAGGCGGCGGTGGCCGCGCTCGGCCCCTTCAATGGATCGGTCGTGGTAGTGGATCCGGACACGGGCAGGATCCTGGCCATGGTCAACCAGAAGCTGGCGTTGGGCGGCGCCTTCCAGCCCTGCTCGACCATCAAGGTGCCGGTGGCGTTCGCCGCCCTGAGCGAGGGACTGATCGACCGGACCACCCAGGTCCGGCTGTACGGCCGCACGCGCATGGACCTGACCCACGCGCTGGCGCGTTCCAACAACCCTTACTTCGCCAACCTGGGCATCAAGCTCGGCTATGACCGCATGGCCTATTACGCCAACCTGTTCGGGCTCGGAGAGAAGGCCGGGCTGGACATCCCCGGTGAGAGTCCCGGCTACTTTCCCCCGGCGCCCCCGAAGAACGGCGGCATGGGCATGCTGACCAGTTTTGGCGAGGAGATCCAGCTGACTCCACTGCAACTGGCCGCCATGATGAGCGCCATCGCCAACGGCGGCACTCTCTACTACCTGCAGTATCCGCGCTCCCAGCAGGAGGTCGAGCACTTCGTTCCTCGCATCAAGCGCCGCCTGGACATCCAGGACGTGATCCCCGAAGTGAAAGTGGGGATGCAGGGCGCGGTGGAATTCGGAACCGCCCGGCGGGCGTATCAGGCCGACAGCGCGGTCTTCGGCAAGACCGGGACCTGCACCGACCGGCGGACCCACCTGGGCTGGTTCGGATCGTTCAACGATTCGGGCTCCAGGAAGCTCGTGGTAGCGGTTCTGCTCACCGGGGGTCGGCCCTCGGTGGGGCCGATGGCGGCGGAAGTCGCGGGCAAAGTCTATCAGGGACTGGCCAGGACCAACTATTTCGCGGCCAACCCGGCGGTCACGCCGGCCGCTCTGGTTTCCACGCAGCCCTGCTGCGGCCAGTAGACCGCCGTCCCGGGTTTCGTTCAGGCAAGTTCCCCGTCCGAGAGTTCCGGCGTGGTGCGGAAAAAGTCCCGCCGGGTGCGGGTAGCCCGGGCCTCCGCCGAGCCCGGTCCGAACTGCCGGCGGACACGGTTCACCGATTCCTCCGCCATGGCCTCGAGCAGTTCGCTTTCATCCCGGGCCTGAGCTTCCACCGCCCGGTAGATGGAGCGTGCGCCGCCTTCCCCGTGCTGGTTCGCCAGGTCCAGGAGAAACGCCGCCCCGCGAGCCGAACGGATCCGGGGAGTTTTGGGCTGCAGCCGCTCCCAGGCGCCGGTGAAATCCTGAATGGCCGTTTCGCATTGCGTGCGCTGCCAGTCCCGCCGCATAGCCGCCGCGGTGAAGCGATCCGTCCAGGCCGGTTCGATCAGGTTGAAAGCCGGGTCGGCGGCTTCCCCAGTTTGCGGATCCACACCGCCGCTGGGCCCGGAGGTCAATTCCAGCAGCCGTTCCGCCACGGCAGCGTCGCCGCCTCCGAACACTTCCACGAAGGCCGTCGGGTTGGCGGCCTCGAACGCGGCCAGAATCTCGTGCAGGCGGCCGGGCTTCTGCGCCCACTGGATCAGGCCGAATGAGAGCCCCGCCCGGTCCGTGTTCAGGCACAGGCAGCCGAATCGCTGGGCGCTTTCGAACTGCGAGGTGAGGGCGACCACGGGGAGCATGCCGGAGAACTCGAAGTCCAGGACCAGGCCCAGGTAGGCGCGGCTGGCGACCGCGTGCGGGGCCGGCTTCTCCACCAGCCGGTGCAGCAGCTCCGTGTCCACGGCCTCCAGATCTCCCAGCCCCTCGGCCGCACGGAAATTGCGCACCGCCTCCCGGGTCCTGGGACCGAACGTCCCCCGCCCGGCTCCCAGCAGGCTGGGCAAACCTCCGAATCCCTGGCATCGCAGGAAATCCTGGATTTCGCCCACGGCTTGCGGGTCCGAGCCCGGGCCGATAACGGTTCGCGTCCGTGCTTCGAAAAGATGATCTATGGCGGCAATCCCAGACCGGGCCATAGGTCCGATTCTACAGCACCCGGGCCGCCATGGCCCGCTTCAACTCCTCGATTCCGCTCCCGGTGACGCTGGAGATCGGGAACAAGGCCAGACCGCGCTCCCGGGCCAGACGCTCGAGCGACTCGACCCGCTCCGGATCCTGCGCGGCGTCCATCTTGGCGGCCGCCACGATCATCGGCTTTTCGACCAGTTCCCGGCTGAAGCTGGCCAGTTCCCTCATGACGGTATCGAAGTCTTCGGCCGGCTGGCGGCCGCTGGCGGGAGACACATCCACCAGGTGCACCAGCAGGCGGGTGCGTTCGATGTGGCGGAGGAACTGGATGCCCAGCCCGTGGCCTTCGTGAGCGCCCTCGATCAGGCCCGGAATATCGGCCACCACGAAGGTGCGCAGGTCATCCATCTGGACCACGCCCAGGTGCGGCTCCAGGGTGGTAAAGGGGTAGTCGGCGATCTTGGGGCGGGCCGCCGAGATGCGCGAGATCAGGGTGGACTTGCCGGCATTGGGGAAACCGACCAGGGCGACGTCGGCCAGCAGCTTCAATTCCAGCCGCAGGCGCCGCTCTTCGCCGGGACGGCCCGGTTCGCATTCCCTCGGAGCCTGATGGGTGGAGGTGGCGAAGCGCGCGTTGCCCCGGCCGCCCCGCCCGCCTCTGGCTGCCACGAAGCGCTCGCCGGGACGGGTGAAGTCGTACAGGCGCTCCCGGGTAGCCTCATCCCAGACCACCGTGCCGACCGGCACCTGGACTTCGAGCGGCTCCCCGTCGGCCCCGGTCTTGTTGCTCCCCTCGCCGTGCCGGCCGCGGCCGGCCTTGTGCTCGGGGTTGTAGCGGAACTTGAGCAGGGTGTTCTCGTGCCCGCTGGCAATGAAGATGACGTCGCCGCCGCGGCCGCCGTCACCCCCGCTGGGGCCGCCTCGCGGAACGAACTTTTCCCGCCGGAAGGCCATACAGCCGTTGCCGCCGTCGCCGGCCTTCACGTAGATTCTGGCTTCATCGATAAACATGGCGGCATTTGCCCGAAAACACAAAAGCCGCCCGCCGGAAAAATGCGGCAGGCGGCTTGTGGAATCCTTCCGAACCCGGATCAGGACGCGGCGCGCACGTTGACGTACTTGCCCATGCGGCCCCGGTCGTGGAACTCGACCACTCCGGTGATCTTGGCGAACAGGGTGTCGTCCTTGCCCCAGCCCACGTTCTCACCCGGCTTGATGCGCGTGCCGCGCTGGCGGACGATGATCGAGCCGCCGGGCACCAACTGGCCGCCGAAGACCTTCACGCCGAGCCGCTGGGCATTGGAATCCCGGCCGTTCCTGGAACTGCCTAAACCTTTCTTGTGTGCCATGAATAACCCCTAAACAACAATCTCGTCGACCCGCAGTTCCGTGTAGTTCTGCCGGTGCCCGATGGTGCGTTTGTACTGCTTCTTGCGCTTGAACTTGAACACCAGCACCTTCTTGGCGCGGCCCTCTCCGGTCACCGTGGCCTTGACCCTGGCATCGGCCACCTCGGGGCCGGCCAGCACCTGGCCCTCGTCCCCGATCACGGCCACTACCCGCGGGATCTCGATCGCCGACCCGGGCTCTCCGGGCAAAGTCTCCACCCGGACCACGTCTCCAGGCGCAACCCGGTACTGTTTTCCCCCGGTTTCGATTATCGCTTGCATGTGGAAATTCCTCGTCTGGCGTTTTGGACACACCAAACGTGCCCAAGCCGGTTGGTCTAATTCAACAGTTTACAACACCTGCGCGCGCTTACGCTACCATACGGACGAAAGGAGCATGCGGATGGCACTGCGACTGATCGTGGAGGCTTTCGGAGAGGGCGAGAAAATCCCCCGGCAGTACACCTGCGAGGGCGCGGACCTGGCCCCTTCCCTGCACTGGACCGGCGCCCCCGAGGAAACCCGGAGCTTCGCCCTCATCATGGACGACCCCGACGCCCCCGCCGGCACCTGGAACCACTGGCTGCTGTTCGATATCCCGCCCACGGCCAAGTCGCTTCCGGAGGGGCACCGGCCGGGCAAGGACGATTTCACCGGCGCCAACGATTTCGGACGCCTGGGCTACGGCGGTCCCTGCCCGCCCAAAGGCCACGGCCCGCACCGCTACTTTTTCCGTCTCTACGCCCTGGACGTCCCCTCCCTGAAGTTGAAACGGGGCGCCCGGCGCGGCGAGATCGACCGCGCCATGCGGGGGCACATCCTGGCTGAAAGCCAGTGGATGGGCCGCTACGAACGCAAGTAGCGCCTACTCCAGCAGGGCGTTGATCTCCCGCAAAGCTTTGGAATCGAACTTGGGCTTGCGGTCGTAGGTCATCAGGCCGTTGATCTCCTGCTCCACGTCCGTGATCTGCGTGTAGCAGATGCCCGCCAGGGGCAGCTTGCGTATGGCCGTGTAGAGGCTGCGCAGGCGGGCCAGCGCGTCTTCGGGCGTTTTCTCCACTCCCGAATATCCCCAGGCCGATTGCGGCACCGAGTGGCCCTGCGGGATATAGGCGATGCCGCCGAATTCCGAAAGGTAGAACGGCGAGCCGTTGTACTGGTAGCCGGGGATCAGCGAGCGGACCCGGTCATGGGAGAGCACGAAGGTAGGCTGGCCCAGGTCCTTGTACCGCTCCAGCAAGGCTTCCCCGTCGCGGGCATAGTTGTGCACCGCGAACAGGTCGGTCATGTCGGTGTGCTCCCACCCCTCGTTGTCGATCACCAGGCGCGTGGCGTCCAGCGTCCGGGTCAACGTGTAGAGCGATTTCAGGTGGTTCTGCTGGCGGGGCTGGGAGAGGTCGGGCACGCCCCAGCTTTCGTTGATCGGCGCCCAGATGATGACCGAGGGGTGGTTGTAGTCGCGCTCCACGGCTTCCATCCATTCCCGGGTGAAAGCGGCGGCGTAGAGGTCGTCGAACAGGTAGGCGTTGGCCATCTCGCCGGACACCAGGAAACCCATCTTGTCGGCCCAGTAGAGGAAGCGCGGATCTTCGATCTTCTGGTGCTTGCGGGCGCCGTTGAACCCCATCTCCTTGGTCATGCGGATGTCGTACTGGATGGCCTCGTCGGTGGGAGGCGTCAGGGTCGATTCGGGCCAGTAGCCCTGGTCCAGCACGAACTTCAAATACACGGGACGGTTGTTGAGGGTGACGCGGCCGCCGCTGACGCCCACCGAGCGGAAGCCGAAATACGAGTCCACCCGGTCCAGCACGGCCGCGGCTTTACGAAGTTCGAAGCGGAGACCGTAGAGATTGGGCGCGCCGGGCGACCACAGCTTCGGTTCGGCCACGAAGGCCCCGGCCACCGAGCGGCCGTTCCGCACCCGGCCGGTTCCCGAAGCCGCCGGTTCCTGGCCGTCCAGCACGGTGACGTGAAATTCCGTTCCCGGCTCGCTGCGCTCAACCAGGGCCTCGAAGCGCACCGCGCCGTCGTTCGACGGTGTGATGCGAACGCGCCGCAGGTAGCTCTGCCCGGCCGCCTCCAGCCAGACCGGCTGCCAGATCCCGGAGGTTCGCGTGTAGAAGATACCGCGCGACTTCGGCTCCCAGTACTGTTTCCCGCGCGGCACGTAGCGGTCCTCGGGCGGATCTTCGGCCCGCACCGTCAGAATGTTGGCGCCCTTCTGGAGCAGCGGCGTGATGTCGAAGTGGAACGGCGTGTTGCCGCCCTCGTGCTCCCCGGCTGCCCGCCCGTTCACCCAGACCGCCGCGCGGTAGTCAACGGCGCCGAAGTGCAGCAGCACGCGCTTGCCCTTCCAGCTCTCCGGAACCGTGAAGGTGCGGCGGTACCAGATCCAGGGGTGAAACGAGGTATCCCCGATGCCGCTCAGCTTGCTCTCAAAAGCGAACGGGACCGTGATGGCGCGGCTGAACTTGCGGTTTCCGGCCGCCCAGTTCTGGTCCAGGCCGGCGTTCTGATCGTCGAATTCGAATTCCCACCTGCCGTTCAGGTTGATCCACTGCTCGCGCTGAAACTGCGGCTGGGGATATTCGGGCCGCGGCACATCCTGCGCAGCGGCTACGGCGATGCCGATGAAAAGAAGACAAAGGCGCATAGGGATTCCTCGCAGGTCCCAAGGGGACCGGAATATCAATAGTAGCGTGAACCGGAGGGTTGGCCGGCGCTGCCCGTGGGAGGCCCGCTCGTGCCGCGAATGCGGCAAGAGCACGGGATTCACAAGCCGTAGCTGTCGTCCCGGAACAGAGTCCCGTACGTCTCGCGGGCTTGCCGCAGCGCGCTCCCGGCGTCCTCCGGCATCCCGGCGATGGCGGCCTCAATCCGCTCCAGCCACTGATGCTCTTTCCCGGAAGGCTTCCAGAGTCCCTCCGCGGCTCCCTGGCGCAGTAGCGCTGCCGCTTCGGCGGCGGCCGCCAGCGTACGCCGGTAGGGATCCGGCTCGCCGCTGATCCGGCGCGCAATTCGCAGAACAGCCTTCGGAGACAGCACCGCGGCCTGCGGGCTCAACCACTCGTCGGATTGAATGAACCAGTCGCGGAGAACCCGGGCACCGCCGCTTTTCGCCGCCGTGTTCATCAGCCGGCAATCGTATGCCAGCAGCTCGGTGTACGCTTCCGGCGCGTTTCCGGATAACAGGCGAATGTTCTGGACCGACTCATTGCTCCAAAGGTCGCACGCGGCCGCCGCGATGTTCCCGACCGGGCTGAAGTGGGCGCAGGAGGCCGATTTCCCTTCCATGGAGATAGGGCGGCCCGTGATGACCTTGAGGATAGGCCCTTCGTAGGCGCAGTCCTTGGAGGGTCCCACGGCTCCCCGTTCGAAAGCCACCAGGCTGCGAACCGCGGATGCGGCGCGCACCACCGCCGCCAGGACCTCGGGCAGCATTTTCTGGTGCGCCAGCTGCATCGCCGTGTTCGCGAACCCGCAGGCGGAATCGCCGCCCGGCACGGCTCGCGACCCCGCGCACAATCCGGCGATCTCTCCCCACAGCCACGCCATGTCGCGCGGCGCCAGAACGCCCAGCGCAAACAGGATGCCCGTCACGTCCCCGTACATGAGGGCCTGATCGTGAACCTCCTTGCCCCCAACAGATTCAATGGACACGATGTCGGCGCCGGCGGCGATGCACAGTTCGAAACTGCGCCTCAGGTTGTCCCAGGCGCGGCCGCCGCGCAGGACGGGCGGTTTCTGCTGGTCGCGAATGTCGGTGGGGGTGACGCGCAGGGCGGAGCGCAGGCCCGCCTTCCCGTAAGCCTGCTCGAGGCGGCGGTGCAGCACGGCCGTGATGGCGGCGCCCCATTCCGGGGTTTCCGTCATAGCAGGCAGCAGTTCGAACTCCAGCACCAGGCCGGGAACCCGCAAGGCTGCCGCCCGGCGCACGATCTGGGCCGCGATGTCCTCGTAATGACGCAGGATCTCCGGCCAGTTCGGCGCCGTCACCTCGATGGCCGGCAGAGTGAAGTTCACCTCGGGGTATACTTCGCCGGAGCCAATCGTCAGGTCGAAGCCGCAGTGAAGGGGCTTGGGCGCCCGGCCGAACACCAGTTCTTCTTCCGTTTGGATTGCCAGGGCGGGCCGCGCCGTGCCGGGCAGGGCCGCGTGGGAGGACAGTCTGGTTTCATTCATCAGAGTGATTTCCCTTCCGGTTCGGCCGCGCCGCGGCGGCGGTTGGCGTCCGGGCGCCTTCCTCCACGGCCACCATGGCCAGGCCCACCGCCTCTTCAGCGGCCTTGCGGGCCGCGACCGGGTCCCGGGCACGCAAGGCGTCCAGCAGCCTGATGTGGGCTTCGAGGCCGAGGGCCAGGTTGGCGGGACGGCGGGCAATGTACAGGAGCGCCGTGCGAAAAGGGCGGCGAATCGCGCTGCTGAGATATTCGAGAAGCGGGTTGTGACTGGCCGCAACCACAGCCGCATGGAAGGCCAGGTCGCCGTCGATGATCAGATCCAGCTGGCCGCCAGGGGTGAGAGTCCGGCGGCGCTCGAGCTGAATCGCGATTTCGTCAATCTCCGCGGCCGTCGCCCGCACGGCGGCGAACCCGGACGCCGTGGGTTCGATCGCCAGGCGCACCTCGCAAAGGTCTCGCAGAAACAGGGAGTCGGGCTCCAGTTCCGCCTGCCACGACAGAATATCCGGGTCCAGCAGCCGCCACTGGCATCTGGGGCGGGCGCGGGTGCCGGCCCGCGGGCGCATCTCCACCATTCCCTTGTCCACCAGCACTTTCATCGACTCGCGAAGGATCGTCCGGCTGACGCCCAGTTGCCGGCACAACTGCGTTTCGTTGGGAAAAGCAACGGGAAGCCGCTCGCGCTGTGCCCGGATCACCCGGCGTGCGAGTTCGCCCGTGATCCGCTCATGCAATCCGGGGCGCCGCGCGTGCGGCCAATCGGCCGTCATGGCGAATCATCATATCATATGATGATTGCGCCAGCCCGGGAATCCGGCCCTGGTTGGGGATGGAGAGTGCGCTTTCAGCGCTCTGGTACGGGCGGCTGCGCTTCGAGTCCGGCCGGAAACAGGATCTTCTCCAACTCCGCTTCCGGCAACTCGAGGGACAGCTTGACGGTGTTTCCTTCGGCCGTGAGCTTCATGCCGCGCAGCAGCGCCGCGAAGTCCGCCGAATGCCCCTTGCCCTGGTTCATGGCTGCCATGCCGGCCAGGAAGCGCAGCGCGTCGGCCAGGGCGGTGGCCTGTTCGGCCGTCCCGGCCAGGGCTTCGGCGCTGAGCTGCACGTTGGCGTCGAAGCGCACGCCGGCGGTGGTCTGCTCGATGGACTTGAACAGCTCTCCCGGAACCGGAGAATCCGTCCCTCCGGCCGCCGGGGCAAAGGAGCCGAGGCTGACGGCCCAGAGATGGTTGGCCGCGCTCAGTCGGTCGATCCGCGACGCCAGTTCCGGGCTGATCTGTCCGGGCTTCGCGCGCCGGTCGATGGCCGCTCGCACGGCTTCCACGTCCCCGGCCACCGCCGTTCCAGCATCCAGAAAAGCGACCGCGCGGGTCTCCTGCTTGCCGGAGAGAATGTCCACTCCCTGGTAGACTTCGGGGGCCTTACCCGCGCCCTGGACCAGCTTGGCGATGCGGGCCGGGTCGAAAGTTCCGCGAGCCAGCAGGATGCCGGAGCGGTCGCCCGGGCGGGCGGAAGCGCTGGCGAAAATCACCTCGCTCAGGTCGCGCCTGGGATCGAAGCCGGTGGCCGCCGTCAGTTCCTCAAAGCCCTTCATCCCGGACCGGCTGCGCGCGATCAGGAACTGGCCAAAGGGCGAGTTCCGGGTTTCGGCTACGTTGACTCCGCCGATCAGCCTGGCGTCCGGCATCACCAGGCGCAGCAGCCCGGGGTCGGCCGCGCCGGCGGCGGCGGCCCAGCAAAAAACAAAAACGGCGGGAAGAAAGCGCATCGCGTCACTCCACCGGAACCTGCTCCACGACCTCGATTCCGAAAGCCTCCAGGCCGACGATCCTGCGCGGATGATTGGTCAGCAGCCGGATGTTGCGCAGGCCCAGGTCGGCCAGGATCTGCGCGCCCACCCCGATCTCCCGTTGGAACTCGCGCCGCCCGGCCACGCTGGAATAGTACATGAACTCCTTGTCGTGCGATTCGAGCCGGGCCGCGCCCGCGGCGTCCCAGCGCACCCGCAACCCGGGCCCCGTCTGGTGCAGGTAGACCAGCACCCCGGCGCCCTCGGCGGCGATCCGGCGCAGCGAT
>JADZAF010000018.1 GCA_020852755.1 Bryobacterales bacterium | reverse complement strand
CATCGCTGGAGCCCCTGCTCGTTCGGCTACACGTTGAACAGGCAATCTACATGGTGAACTCCTTTCAGTTCACAAGATCAGCCAGGCTTATCCTGGTAACCGACCAAAGGGAGCGGTTGCAGTGCGAGGCGCGTGCTGCAACGCGGGCCGGTACCGGCTGGATAGCTTCAAGGGCGGAAAGGCGGGCGCCCGCTTCACAGACGGATACCGCTACGACCCGTTTACGGCCAGGCGAATCTCCGGGGGAAACCGCTTCCTTTGGTCGCGGCTCGGATCCAGGATGGAAACGGGGAGAGCGGGGGCCAAGGCGGCAGGGCCGCGGACCCTTTGGGTGCTGCAACGCGGGCCGGTACCGGCTGGATAGCTTCAAGGGCGGAAAGGCGGGCGCCCGCTTCACAGACGGATACCGCTACGACCCGTTTACGGCCAGGCGAATCTCCGGGGGCAACCGCTTCCTTTGGTCGCGGCTCGGATCCCGGCCGGAAACGGGGAGAGCGGGGGGCCAAGGCGGCAGGGCCGCAGACCCTTTGGGTGCTGCAACGCCGGCCGGCGCCGGCTCACTGATCCCACTTCAGCAAGGCGCTGCACGGACGCGTGAGGGGATCGTCGTGGTGGTTGGGACTGATGCGCAGGGCATAGCCCAACCGCCCGGTATGGCGAGGCACCACCTCGGATTCGAAGATGGCCACCGCACCGTTGGATTCCTTGGGCGGCAACAGCATCACCTCGGTGTCTTCCAGGTGTCCGCTGGACCCGACGCGGCCCACCACCACCTCCACGCGCACATCCCCTGGTGTGAGCCCGGCCAGGTCCACGGCGGCCCGCACCGGCACCGGATATCCGCTCAGGACCGGCCCCACGGGCGCCGGGCCGGTCTCGATAAACCGCACACGGTCCCACACCTCGCGAATCCGGCTGTTCCAACTGGCGCGGTCCCTGGCCTTGCGGAAATCGGCCTGCTTGAGATCCTGATAGGCCTGGTGGGCCGGCGCGTACAACTGGGCGGCATATTCGGCAGCCATGCGGCGGCAGTCGAACTGCGGGCTCAGGTTGATGATGGACTGCTTGACCCGCCGCATCCACTCCCGCGGCACGCCCTGTTCGCGGCGTTCGTAGAACAGCGGAGCAATTTCGTTCTCCAGCAGGTAATAGATGGAGCTGGCGTGGATGGCGTCCTGGTCCTCGACGTAGTCCTCCCGGTCGCCGATGGCCCAGCCGCCCGATTTCTCGTAGGCTTCGTCGTACCAGCCGTCCAGGATGCTGAGGTTCAGCACCCCGTTGATGCCGGCCTTCATGCCGCTGGTTCCGCAGGCTTCCTCGCCCCGGCGCGGGGTGTTCAGCCACAGGTCCACGCCCTGCACCATCTCCCGGGCCACCTTCATGTCGTAGTCTTCCAGGAAGACGATGTGCCGCCACAGGTCGGGATCGCGCGAGTACTGGATGATCTCGCGGATCTGCGCCTTGCCTGGCTGGTCGTGCGGGTGGGCCTTGCCGGCGATGATGATCTGCACCGGCCGGTCCTTATTGCACAGGATGCGCTTCAGCCGGTCGATGTCCCGGAACAGAAGGGTGACGCGCTTGTAGGTGGCGAAGCGCCGCGCGAAGCCGATGGTGAAGGCGTTGGGATCCAATACTTCCTGGGCGTGCCGCAGCTCGGCCGCGGAGGCCTTGCGCCGCGCGGCGGCCGCGTACTGGCGGTCGCGGATGAACTGGATCAGGCGGCGCTTGCGCCTGCGGCGTACTTCCAGCAGTTCCTCGTCGGGGATCTCCGCGGCCTGCTGCCACACTTCGGGATCCCAGGAGCGCTCCCGCCAGTCGGGAGCCAGGTACTGGTCGTAAAGCACGGCCAGGTCGCCGTTCAGCCAGCTGGGCAAATGCACCCCGTTGGTCACCGACGTGATGGGCACTTCCCAGTCCGGGAGCTGGGGCCACAAATCGTGCCACATCTCCTGCGAGATCTGGCGGTGCAGCTTGCTCACCGCGTTGCGGTACGCCGAGGTCTTCAGCGCCAGGATGGCCATGGAGAACTTCTCGTGCGGGTCGAACGGATTCCGCCGGCCCAGCGCCATCAACTGGTCGAAGCCGATGCCCATCTCGGCGCAGTATTCCTGAAAGTAGTGGTGCATCATGCCGGGATCGAACAGGTCGATTCCGGCGGGCACCGGGGTGTGGGTGGTGAAAACGTTGTTCTGCCGCGAGGCCCCCAGGGCCTCCTCGAAGCTCAGTTTCTGCTCCTGCATCAGCACCCGGATGCGCTCCAGGGCCAGGAAGGCGGAGTGTCCTTCGTTCATGTGGAACACGGTCGGTTCCAGACCCAGCTTCTTCAGCGCCCGCAGCCCGCCGATGCCCAGCACGATCTCCTGCCGGATACGCTTGTCCACGTCGCCGCCATACAGCAGGTCGGTGATGCTGCGATCCTGCGGGTTGGCGTTGTCGCTGATGTTGGTGTCCAGCAGATACAGCTTCACCCGGCCGACATTCATCTGCCACACCTGAATCTTGACCGGGCCCCCCGGCAGCTTGATCTCCACTTTCAGTTCGCTGCAGTCCTGCTTCAAAACCGGGGTGACGGGCAGGGAGTAGAAGTCGTTGACCGGGTAGCGTTCCTGCTGCCAGCCGTCGGGGTTGAGCACCTGCCGGAAGTAGCCCATCTGGTAGAGCATCCCGACCCCGACCAGGGGAAGATCCAGGTCGCTCGACGACTTCAGATGATCTCCGGAAAGCACGCCCAGGCCGCCGGAGTAGATCGGCAGACACTCGGTGAGCCCGTACTCGGTGGAGAAGTAAGCGATGAGCCGGTCGTCGCCCGCCTGTCTCTCTTTTCGGATATTCGCGTCGTGGCGCTCGCAGGCCTGCTTGTACAGGGCCAGATAGCGCGGATCCGCCGCCACTTTCTCCAGTGCGGACTGGGAGATCCGGCCGAGCATGATGACCGGGTTGTAGCCCGACTCCCTCCACAGCAGGGGGTCCAGGCGCCTGAACAGCGCACGGATCACCGGCTCCCAACTCCAGAGTATGTTGTAGGCAAGTTCATTCATCCTGGAGAGGGCGGGAGGGAGCGCCGGCCGGACCAGGAATTCTCGAATAGGTTGAATGTTGAAGGGCATTACCGCGCTTCAGTCACGATACCGCATTTCCCCTCGGGGACAACGCGGATGGATCCCACATGTGTGTTATCTTCTTCCATTATAGGAGAAAGCCTTCATGCTCAAACGATATCCCTCAGGCCAGCCTGAGGAGCGCCTGCGCGGCGTGACCCGGCGCCGTGCCTTGTACACGGCCGGGGCCGCGTTGGCCGCGACTCTGAGGGCCGAGGCCGCTGCCGCGGATCCGAAGTCGGTGGCGCGCCGCCCGTCGCCCGATTTCCACGGCTTGAAGGTCGGTCTGGCATCCTATTCCACGCGGGCGCTGTCGGTGGACGAAACCATCGCCTGCTGCCGCCGGGTCGGGATCCGCTACATCACCATCAAGGACGTACATCTCAAGCTGACCAGCACCCCCGAGGAGCGCAGGCAGTTCCGCGACAAATTCCGCGACGCGAACATCGAGATCGCCGGCTGCGGGGTCATCTATTTGAAGAGCGAAGAGGAGGTCCGGCCGGCCTTCGAGTACGTCCGCGACCTGGGCGCCAATACGGCGGTGATCGGCATCGGCGCCCCGATGGTGCCGGTGGTCGAGAAGATCATCAAGGACTTCGACATCCGCGCCGCCATCCACAACCACGGACCCGAGGATCGCCTGGGCGCTTACTCTCCGCTGGACGTGATGGAGTGGCTGAAGGGCACCGATAAGCGGCTGGGGATCTGCCACGACGTGGGCCACACCTTCCGCTGCGGGCTGGAACCCAGCGCAGTGGCGCTGAAATGCGCCTCGCGCCTCTATGACGTGCACAACAAGGACCTGGGCGAAGCGGCGGTCAAGACCCGGGGCGTTCCCATCGGCCAGGGCGTGATCGATTCCGTCCGTTTCCTGAAGACCCTGGTGAAGATCAAGTTTCCCTACCACGTGGCACTGGAGTATGAAGTGGACGCCAAGGATCCCGTGCCGGGCATCGCCGAGTCGATCGGCTTCGAGCGCGGCGTGCTGGCGTCGCTGTAACTACTTCCGGACCGAGCGGAAGACCGCGTTCAGGAACAGCACGTTCATCCCGTCCAGGTAGGCCCGGAAGTTGGGGTCGGCGGCGAACCCGATCACCACCCCGCGTCCCCGCGGCTGGGCCATCACCAGAGGCTTGTGGGCCAGCTGCTTGCGGTTCTCTTCCCAGAGATACCCGCTGGCCACGATCTGGTCCGGTCCCTGGAAGACGGCCACGTTGGTCCCCTTGTCCAGGGTGATTGGCCGGTAGATCGCGCGGCCTTCGACCAGGGCGTTGACCGCGGCCGGGGCCCCGGCTCCCAGCCAGTGATCGGGATCGATGCGGGCGCGCAGCAGGGCGCCGCTGGCCGCGTCCGGCAGTTCCTTCTCGGCCTGGATGCTCTTCCGGTAGTCCGATTCGCTGGCGAGGAGTTTGCCCGGCACGCGGGCGTCGGCCGGAGCGGCCGGTTTCGCAGGGGCGGCCTCCTTCCTGGGCTCCTCGGCGCGAGCCGCATTCTCCTGCGCCACCGAAAGCAGGTCCACCTTCTTGTCGGCCAGGAAGCCAAGAGCCTCGCCGATGCCGACCAGAACGCCTCCGCCGGAGACCCAGTTCTTCAATCGCTCCGCGCCGCTGTCGCCCAGCACGGAGGCGTAGCCGCGGCCGCCCGCGCCGGGCAGGATCAGAACATCGAAGCGGCTCAGGTCCACACTGCCCAGCTGCGAGGCGCGGATCACGGTCACCGGGTAGCCGAACTGCCGCTCCAGCACGAAGCGTGTGAAGCCCGCCGACTGGGAGGAAACGGGCGTATCCCAAGCCATGGCCACCGCGGGCTTTCGCAGGTGGATCACGTAGCGGCTGCCGAAGTTCACTCCCTCGTCCACCCAACTGCTGCCGGCCGCCTTCACTTCGGCTCCCGATTGCGCGGCCAGCTTCGCCAGGCGCTCCCCGAGATCGGCGGGATTATCCTTCACTTTGAAGATCAGGGTGCCGGCGGGAAACTTCTCGCCGTCCAGGGAAAAGGCCTTGTCGGAGCTGAATACACGCAGGGAGGCGCGATGCGCGGCCGCCAGCAGGCGTCCGGCCGCGGCCGTGCCCCAGGGCACGAGATAGGCTACTTCGGCCTTCCCGCCGGTCACTCTTCCTGCCGGGATGCGGGCGGCCGCCACCGGCTCGAAGCGGCCCTGCGAGGGCTCCGGACGCGCCACGCACTCCACGTTGAACATCAGGGGCAGCGACCAGGCGGTGACATCGTAGATCTCGTCGGGCAGCTTGCGGCTTCGCCGCCGCTCCTGCTCCTTGAGAAACGGCTCATCCATCCCCACGTGCGGGTCCAGCAGGGTGCGGACCAGGCGCTTGGCCGGCTGCGCCAGCGGGATCACGTAACTTCCGGCCGGATATTCGCGGCCGCCGGCGCTGAAGGATGCCACCGCGCGTTTCACCTCGACGCCCTGCTCCGCCAGGATGCCCGCCAGCTTCTGCACGGCGGCGGCGTCCGGCCCGCGCGGCAGAATGTACTCGCGCACCGCCTCGCTGTTTCCTTCCGCGATGGCGCTCTGGCGGTAGCGGTAGAAGTCGGTCAACAGTTTCTCCCGGTTCTTTGCCGCCGTTTCCGCCGTGGCGATGGATGCGACGAAATGGTGGCGGACGCTGTCGCGGAAATGCAGGTCGGTCTCGTCGCTGCGCCGCACGACGAGGCCGCGCACCGAGGCCTGCTCGTAAGTCATGGCGATGGCGCCGTGGTAGGCCGGCCAGCTGGCTCCGTAGCCGGGATAGAAGGCGTCGAAGACCTCCCGGGTGAAGTAATCGAAGCCATAGCGGTCGAACCACCGGGCGTTATTCCGCCCGAACAGCTTGAGATTGTCGCGCTGGGTGCGGGTGAGGTGCGGGTTGAAGGGATCGGCCTCGGGCGCGAAGAAGTAGGTGGAGTCGCTGCCCATCTCGTGCAGGTCCACGTAGACCAGCGGGTACCACTCCAGCAGGGCCTTCACCTGGGAAGCGATCTCGGGCTGGGTGAGCGCGATCCAGTCGCGGTTCAGATCGAACAGGTAGTGGTTGCCCCGCCCGCCCGGCCAGGCTTCGTTGTGCTCCGCCGCGAAGGGACTCGAGTCCGGCTCCGGGCCCCGGGTCTGCTCGAAGTGCGCCAGAAAGCGCGCCCGCCCGTCCGGGTTCTGGCTGGGAACGATCAGCACCAGCACCTCGGCGAGAATGCCGTT
>JADZAF010000017.1 GCA_020852755.1 Bryobacterales bacterium | reverse complement strand
TTGCGCAAGCGCCATGGCCCGGACCTGTTCATCTATCCGATGACCGGCGCCTCCGGAGACCAGAGCCCGCACCTCCTGTTCCGCCAGCGCGCCGAGGCCGCCATGCTCCAACGCCGGGGCTTGACCCGGACCCAGGAGATCGCCCGCCGGATCGCCAACGCGGTGGATGACGTGCTCGAGCCGGCCCGGCGCGATATCCGCACCAGCGTTCCGTTCCAGCACCGGGTCGAGACTCTGCGGTTGCCGCTGAGGAAGGTCACCGAGGCGGAATATGAGGCCAGCCGCAAGGAATACGAGCGCCTGCTGCAACTGCCCGAGACGGACCGCACGCGCGGCTTCCATCTGCGGGCGAGAAAGCGGGTCATGGATAGCTGGGAGCGGCAGAAAAGCGACCCGTTCTTCCCCATCGAGACCCACGTGATCCGCCTGGGCGACGTGGCCATCGCCACCAACCCGTTCGAGTTGTACCTGGACTACGGGGTGCGGATCGAGGCGCGCAGCAAAGCCGAGCAGACTTTCATCGTGCAACTGGCCTGCGGCTCGGGCGGCTACCTGCCCACCGCCCGGGCGGTCGCCGGCGGCAGTTATGGAGCGGGGCCTGAAAACGGCCCGGTCGGCCCGGAGGGCGGGCAGGTCCTGGTGGAGCGGACCGTCGAACTGATCGGCGCGCTGTTCGATCAGCGCTGAGCGGCCAGGACGGATGCGAGCGTTTTCCCGATCACCTGGCTCATGCGCAGGAAGCCAAGGTCGGTGGGATGGGTTCCGTCCACCGTCCCCTCGGCGTCGTCTCCCAGCAGCTCCCCGGCCGGCACATAGTGCAGGTTGCGGTCGCCGGCCTTGCGCAGCTTCTGGTAGATGCCGCGCAGCACCGCGTTGGCCTCGCTCCAGCGCCGGCGCCGCGTCTCCACGAAGTCCGAGTCCGTGTAGACGACGTTCTCCACCAGGACGATGGGCGTGCGGGGATGGGCCTGGCGCAGGGTGCGGATGAACGGCTCGACGCGCTCGGCGGCCTCCTTGGCCGACAGGTTCGGGAGGCTGTCCAGAACGTAAGCCGCCGGGTCCAGCTCCGCGAGCAGGGCGGCCATCTCGGGCTCGCTGCGGCCGTTGCCGGAAAAGCCCAGGTTAATGTGCGGCCACTCCAGCCGGCGCGAGATCAGGGCCGGGTAGGCCATCCCCGGCCGCGAAGCGCAGCCGCCCTGCAGGATCGAGGTCCCGTAGAAGACCACCGGCTTGCGGGGACTCACCGGGGCGCGCTCGAAAACGGCATCCGGCGGCAGGCCGATCTCCAGCGCGTCGATGCCGTTATAGAGCGGGAAGTAGAGCTGGTACTCGCGCCGCTCCGCGGTGATCCCGCGCACCAGCATGCGGTCGTTCGCGGGCGATTCCTCGGGGCGCCCGTTCGCCAGCCAGCGCCAGCCGCGCTTGTCGCGAACGTAGAGGTCCAGGCCGCTGACTCCGGTGGCCGGCATGTGCGGCATGGCCAGGCGCTCCTTGCGCACCTTCCACCGCGCCCGGACCCAGGGGGCGTCGGTGATGAAGCGTACGCTCATGCCGGCTGAATCCTGGCTGAGCGACCACACCGGCGGGCGCACCACGCCCTCGGCCTTGGCGGGCAGGCGGTCAAAAGGATGCCTGGTCTCTTTCCAGCCTTGCCCCTCGATGGTCAACTCGCGCACGTCATGCCACCGGGCCGGCGGCAGGGGCGCAGCCTGCTGGGCCGCCAGGGGCGCGGCGAGCAGCGGCAGCAGAAAAAATCGCAAGCCTCTGATCATGGGAAACACCTTTATAGCCTCCAGTGAGCGGCGCGCAGCACGGCGTTCGGGGAGGTCTTGAATCGCTCGTACCAGACGGTGAACAGGCCGCCGCCGCTGAGTTCCACGGTGGAAGGATAGCCGAGGTCGCCGGAAGCGCCGTCGGCCGATATGGCGACCGGCTCCGACCAGGTCCTGCCATCATCGGCGCTCCAGCGGGCCTGGTTTCCGAAGGGCGGCCGCCGGTAGCCGTAGGTCATGAGCAGCCTTCCGTCGCGCAGGCGCAGCAGGTGCGAGGGCAGGCCCCAGACGCCGATGGGGTGCGGCGCCGTCCAGGTCCTGCCGCCGTCCTCGGATTCGCACTGCAGGGTCTCCCCGGCATTCGCCTTGTTGTGATTGCGGATTTGCACCAGAATCCGGCCGCGCGCGGTCTCCACGGCGTGCAATTCGTGATAGGCGTCGGTGGTATCGCCGGGCCGCACGGGAATATCCGCCAGCCAGCGCCAGGTGCGCCCGTCGTCCCGAGACTCGCAAACACCGGCCGCCGGGGGCTGGTCCCAGAGGCGCTTTCCGGCGTAGAGCAGCCGGCCGTCTTTCAGCAGGATGGGGCCGTGCGGGCTGTTGACCGGGACGCGGTAGGGCGCGGACCAGTTGATCCCGCCATCCTGGGAGCGCAGCATCCAGCAGCCCAGCAGGGCCTGGCGGTCCCGGGTCCGGCGCTGCACGGCACGCCAGCGCTCCAGCCGTTCCTCCGGCCACCCTTCGGCCTTGGCCAGAACGTTCTCATAGGCCAGGGAAGTGAAAGTCGTCACCAGCAGGGCGCCCTGGGCCGTCTCGCATACTCCCGCGTCGCGGTCGTCGATGGCGGAATCCATCAGGATCCGCGGCCAGCTCCAGGTGCGCCCGTCGTCGTCCGAGCGCATGAGTTCCACACGGCCGAAGGGGCAGACGTGCGCCTCGCGGCCTCCGGACCACACCAGATCGAGCTCTCCATTGCGGCGCCGGGCGATGGTGGGCCAGCCGTGGTACAACCCGGGCTGCATGCTGATGACACGGATCTCGGGGGATTGGGCGCGTGCGGCCGCGGCAGCGGCGCCGGCCAGGCAGAGACAGTCGCGTCGAGTCATCGGAACCTCCTCCTGTTTCAGGAACGGTAGCGGATATCGAGCATGGGGGTGGGGATCTCCACACCGCCGCGATGCAACGATTGAAAGGCGAAGGACAGCACGCCGGTGGTGAGCAGGGTACGCTCGACGGGATTGGGCAGCCTGCCGTTCACCACCAGTTCCTCGAAATTGCGCACCATGAAGCCCCAGTGGCCGTGCAACTGAAACTGGATGCGGCAGTCGGTAGACAGGATCCGGCGCGAGGGCTTCCTGTAAGCCGCGAAAGCCCAGCTTCGCAGCAGCCCGTTCGAGATCAGCACGCGGCCCTTCAGCCCGTCGCGGTAATTCACCAGGAACAGCACCGGCTGCTTGACCAGTTCCTCCGGCTTGCCGGGAACGCGCGAGGGCGTACGCGCGAGGGCGGCCTCCAACAGTTCCCGCGACCAGACTCCCTGGTTGCCCAGTTCCCACACTTTCGGACCGGTGAACGCCTGCACGGAAGCAACGCCCGTCTCCCCGCCCTTGCGCTTTTCGACAATGGCCTGCAGCGCTTCCAGGCAGTGAAAGCCGTAGGCGTCGGTATCGCCGAAACCCACCACCAGGGCCTGTTCAAGGTCATCCGCGGGCGACAGTTCCAAAGGCGGCACGCGCCAGGCAAGCGACACCGTGGAGCCGGCCATCAGCGGCATCTTCAGCTCGCGGGCGGTGTCATACATCCACCTGGCCTTTTCCCAGGAGTAGGAGAAGTGCTTGTCAACGTAAACGGGAGCAACGTGCCCGTCCTGCCGCATGACCTGCGCTACCTGCTCGAAAAACTCCTTGCGCGGATAGAGCTTCTGTCCCATCTCGTTGCTGGGATAGTCGCCGTGCTCGCCGATGATGGCCACGCCGTCCAGATCGGTCCTGGCCTTGCCGGCCCGCACCGCTTCCGCGATGGTGGGGTAGATCCTGAACCCGTACTCCTCGGCCAGGTCGCGGGCCATGTCGGTGGGAGGAAACTGATCCACGTACATGGAAACCAGATCCAGCCGCGGCAGATAGGTCTTCTTGTTCAGCCGGTAACCCTGCAGCAGGCGCATCATGAAAACGTCGGCGTGCGAGTTGGGAGTGAAGATTGTGAGAACAGCCGCCACGCGCGGCCGGCGGACAGCGGCCTGCGCGCTGAAGGCCAGCGGCAGGGAGAGGAAGTCTCTGCGTTGCATGGAATCTTCAGGTATTACAGCACGAAGGGCCGCTTGACAGCCTTGCGATTCCTGTAGGTTAATGGCGCAGACTGCCGGCGGCAGGCGATAAGGAGGGCCGGAAATTGCGCGCAACCCTTTTTCTCGCGGCGGAAGCCCTGGGCTTCACGCTGCTGTTGCGGGCCGCGATGGCGCCCCTGTGGCGGCAGGCGGGCAGGGATCTGCCGGCAGTGCTGGGTGTCTGGCTGCTCTACGCGGCGGGCGCCGTTCTGCTGGGAACCGCTCTGAACCGTGTCCGCCGCGGCCGGGGCCTGCGGTCGCTTGGGTTTCGCTACCATCGGGGATTCCTGCCGGACGTTTGGTTCGGAGTCCTGGGGTACGGAATCCTCTACCTGTTAACCCTGCCGTTCGATCTGGCCGCGCTGGAGGACAGGACCAGGAACGCCGGTCAGATGCTTGCTCAGCTTTCGCTTTCCTCGCCCGCCGCGATGCTGGCCGCCGGCAGCCTTTTCGCCCTGTTGGTCGGCTTTGTAAGCGGGGCGCTGCATGAAGAGATACGGTTCCGCGGTTATTACCAGGGCGCCGGATGGGGTGAGATCAGCCCCCTTGCGGGCTTCCTCATGGCGCTCATCCCCTTCACGTTCGGGCATTACTTTTCGCATCCGAACTGGAGCCCCTTCCAGGTATTGGCCACTCTGATTCCGGGCGTTCTGTTCGGCCTGCTGTTCAACGCCACCGGCAGCCTGACGGTGGTGATCACCGCTCACACCCTGGCGAACTGGGTAGGGTTCCACCCGGCGCTGCTGGCCTGGGTGACTCAGAGGCCCCTGGCGGGGGTGGCGACCGCCTGCGCGCTGGCGCTGCTGTTTGTGTGCCTGCTTGCCTTTCGCGGCAGGGAGGAGATGCGCCTGCTGTTGGAAGCGACCGTCAAAACGTTCCGGGACCGCGCGGGTCTTGGGCTGGCAGGCGGAACGGCCATCGGACTGGCGCTGCTGGCCACCTGGCCTCTGTCCTGGCCGCCCCTCCACACCGCTATTGCGGGGATCTTCTTGATCGGCGTTTCGCTGGTGAAGCGGCCGGTAACGAGCCCCCGCGCATCCCAAACAGCCAGGGAGCCCTGAATCCGATATGCCAGTTACACGGAAACAATTTCTTGGATGCCTGGCCGCCGCGGCGGCCGGGGCCCAGTCTCCTTCGGCCCGCACCCGGAAGCTGCTCGAGGACCTGCTGATCGTCGATACCCACATCGACACGCCGGGTTACGTGGTGGATGAAGGCTACCGGCTGGCCGAGGAGCACGACTACTACGAAACCGATATCCCCCGGCTGCGCCGGGGCCGGGCCGGGGCG
>JADZAF010000016.1 GCA_020852755.1 Bryobacterales bacterium | reverse complement strand
TCGGGCCACGCCGCTTCCGAGCCGCGACCGGAGGCAGCGGTTGCATGTTGCCTCGCGCAGTTGGAGAGGCCCCGAAGACCAGGGATCGTCCCCATGCAACCGCTCTCCCTCCGGGCTGATTCTCAACGGAGCCCCCCGCACCGGAAGGACAAGCCGATGTCGTACTAGCACGGTTCAGAGAGCCTGGCTCCGGCAACGGCCTGGCCCTGGAGCGTTCCAGGACCCGGATTGGCTTGCCGCGATTGACCTGCGGTTTGCGCCTGTGTGACCTTGGGGTTGAAGGATGACGAGAACGGAGTCCAGGTTAGCGATGCTGCGCAGACGGAAGAAGTGGAAGTTTTGGATCTTAGGGATATCCGCGCTCCTGTTGGCCTCGGATGCGCCTGCCGATACGTTCTCTTTCGTCCAGGGCGAACTGGGCGCAACCGCGAACTTCGAACTTCTGAGCGGCGGCCTCCTGAGGGTGACGCTCACCAATACCGGCGGCGACGTCTTGATCCCGAGCCAGATCCTTACCGGCGTCTTCTTTGACTTGGCGGAGGCAGGCCCCTTGACGCCCGTGTCCGCAACGCTGGCGCACGGGAGCCGTGTGCGGTTCGGGCCGGACGGCGGGGGCAACCTGGGGGGAGAATGGGCCTACCGAAGCGGGCTCTTCGACGCTCCCGGGGGTGCGGGCGGTGGAATCAGCACGGTGGGCCTGGGGCTTTTCGGGCAGGCCAATTTCGATGGCCCGGATCTGAATAGCCATCCGGCCTTGGGCGGTGATGATTACGGGATTGTTTCCGGAGCGGATGACCCGCTGACCGGCAACCGCAGGCTGACCGGAGGCTGGCCGTTGATCGGAAACTCGGTGGTTTTCACCCTGAGCGGCCTTCCGCAGAATATCGATCTTCCCGCGGCGCTGGGGAACGTGAGGTTTCAGTACGGTTCCGCGAGAGGGTTGGACTATGCCGGAACCAGGGCCGTTCCCGAATCCGGCAGCACTGGCGGCTTGCTGGTTTTTGCGTCCGCTCTATACTGTTTCGTTCGTTGCGGCCGCCTCAGAGTGCACCGTTGAGAGTGCGGTGCCGGCCTGGGGGCCCTGCAACGCGGTGGAGGCGCGGTGCGCTGGCGGTGCATCCCTGCCATTCTTGAACCTCTTCCTTCCTCTCTGGGTTGGTGCGCCGCTGGACGGAGCGCACGCGCCCGCATCCTTGAACGCTGAGACCCGGCAACCGGTACGGTATCCCGTGGCTCCTGTTGAGTGGCAAGCAGCATGGTCGGGGCAGGGCAGGCCGGGTCTCCACTCTGGTCATGACTTTCCACGGCCCGGCCGGCGTGCCGGATCGAGATAGGGCGCCGGCAGTAAGAGACGGTTTAGTCGCCTCAGAGACGCCGGTCCGGAACCGAAGTACCCTCTGAAGCCCTCGAATGGTTTGATTCTCGCCGGTTGTTCAGACCCTTGATACAGAGCATGCCCAGGGCGATCCCGGCCCCGTCTATCACGCAATCGAGCAGCGAGCTGCCGCGGTTCGGGACCAGCGCCTGGTGCAACTCGTCCGTGAGGGCGAACGTCGCGGCAATCCCCGCGCACCAGCGCACCGTCCGTTGGTGCCACTGGAAACCCCTGCTACCGGCGAGACACCGGTACAGAAGCAGGCTCAGCACAGAGTATTCGACTATGTGGGCGGCGCTTCGGAACAGCGAGTTCAGAGCGCCCAGTGTCCCATCGGCGAAGCGGATGCCTAACCATCCCAGAATTTTCAGCAGCGCCGATCTCGATGTGTCTGAGCTGAAGCCTGCTGTCGAAAAGTGAAACATCTGCGCAGCCCAAGCGCCGGCTGCAAGGCACCACGGCATGGTCCGGCCGGATCCGGCCCGCCCGAGGATGTCGAGAGGCTTAGACCGTTCGCCCATGTGACGGGGGTCTACCGTGAGTGTCCGCCACGTCCTCAAGCGGCCCTCTTGGACGCCTCTGTCAACCGGATAACCGTGCCCCCTCCTCCCCCTAATTCTCGAGCCCCTGCGCAGCGCTGGCTCCCACAGACAAAAAAGGGTCGGGTTGCCCCGACCCTTTCCTTCGTTCCGACCAGAAAGACGTTTCGTCCAGAAAGAAAACAACTACGCGATGAGCCTTCGGCGCAGCGCGTCGAGACCAACCAGGGCGCCGCCCAGAAGCATCAGGGTCATGCCGCCGTCTGGCGTCTCGTGCGTTCCGAACGGGTTGAAAAGGGTGTAGTGCGACAGGCCGTACTGGTCCGGTCCGGGAAGCACTGCTGGGATGCTGACCTCGGTCAGCCCAGCGACGTACCAGACATAGGCGCCGGCGCCCGTATTGCCGCCGTCATACTTGCCCAGAATGTACGTAAACCCGTCAACGTCGATTCCGCTGTATTGACCGGACGCGTTTCTCACCGAGTCCAGCACGACCGCGTCAGGAAAGGCCGTTGTGTCCAAAGTGCTGCTCACCCGGTTGTAATACTCCGTGCCGATCAACTGGCTCGCAGCGCCGGGGGCCAACCCTTTCAGCGTGTTGATGTAGCCAACCTCGTCTACCTCGCTGCTGGGAACACCGTCTAGGATGTTGCCGATGTAGTACGCGTCGCCCACTGTGAGGGTCGTCGCATCGGCATTCGTGGCCGTCAACCCGAGCCCAAGTACACAGGCAACTGCAACTAAGATCATCTTCCGCATTTCGTGGCTCCACTCCCGGCCTCTATCCTGCGAAGGACTTAAGGCCGCCAAATCAAATGCATGTTTCGCACCACCTGCTCGCGGGGCGTGCAAGGCGTGTCGCATTACCTCTGTCCTGGAAATAGCTGGCGTCTTTTCAGTCAGTTAGGCCCGCCAACGAGCCTGCTGCTCCACCGGCAATCAGTCCCAGTGTGCCGCTCGTTCACAGCCGGATTCGTAAACGATCCCGACGTCTTCCCCGGGCCCGCGAGTCCTGCCTGTGCGCTAAGTCCCGTTGTTGCTTGAGCCTGCAAGCAGTCTGCTCTAAGGTAAGGAGATCCGACACTCGAAACCTCCCGATCGATCCTTTGGACTGCCGCCGCGGAGGCTCGCCGTCGTGTCCTGTGCCCATAAGCCGGCGGCTGCGATCCTTGAACCCGGCTGGGCAGCGTGCAGCCGTTTCCTGGCCGGTGGCGGGGCTCCGGCCCGGATCGGACGGCCTGTCCCTGGTGGGACGGGGCTCTGGACTTGCCACACAGGCCCGACCTGTAAGCTATTCCGACGAGCCAGTTCCCGGGCTCCCAGAGCACCGGCACAAGACCTTCCGCGTCTTTGGCTTGCAGGTCGCCGGCGCGAGCCTCCCGGAATGTAAGGGGGCCCGACGATCCACGAGCCGGAAACAACGTTGTGCCGCTCCTCCGTTGAATCTAAAAGCCTTAGCATCTGGCCGCCGGATTGCCTTCCCAAGTGCGAGTGACGAACATCATGCGGCGACAAACAGTACTCTTGACAATTGCAGCCGTTGCGCTTGCATTGGCGTTTGGGCTGGTTCCAGCCCAGGCCGGCACACTTGTCCTTGGGGGGGCTTATTCCGCCATTTCCATGACAATCGACGGTGGACCGGCAACCTGGGAGGGCGGAGGATCAATCGATCCTTCCCTTCTCGACGGGGTGTCTCTGGATTGGGTATACTGCGTCGACCTTTTCACGCGCGTCGGTGTTCCCAGCACGTACAACAACACGGGCGTGACGGATACCGGAATCGTCAACGGAGCCCCTGTCCACAACGCCGGCAAGGTTGCCTGGCTGCTGGGCGAATACGGTGTTGCGGGGCAAGGTGTGCAGGCGCAGGCTCTCCAGGCGGCTATTTGGGAGACGATCTACGACGGCACTGGCCCTGGCGGGCATACAGCCGCCCTCAGTTCGAGTGCCCCGCAAGATCTGAAAGACTTGAAGAACTCCATGTTGACGGCGCTCGGCAACAACAGCGGCGTCGTCTCCGATTTCCTGTGGCTGAGCCCGGCCAAAACGAATAGCAGCATCGTCTACCAGGGGCTGGTTGCACATGTCTGGACCCCCCAAACGGTTCCCGACGGTGGATTGACGCTGATGCTGCTCGGCGGTGCTCTGATGGGATTGGAAGCGCTCCGTCGGAGAACCCGCGGCTAGCCTCTTCCTTTTCGCGGTAAAAGGTCGAAAGGGCCGGAGCGATCCGGCCCTCTTTTCATTTGTGCGCTTCCACAGCAGTTCGCCGGGATACCTGCTCCCTCGTCCAGCCCTCGCGAGAATTGACCCATCGAGCAGCCAGGAACCGGCCGGCGGATACCAGGCACGAGGGCGCGCCGAGAGTACCTCTGCCTCGATCCCGTAGCAGGACTTCGCCAGTGACTCCTCAGCGGATTGGCAGGCGGCCTGACCTATCCTCCATTTCAGCCGGAGGAAGGGTCGGATTCGGCTGCCGGATCCAGTATGTAAACCACTTCGACGCGGGCGGTTCAGAGCCTCCCCGGCATTTGAGGTTAAGTATTTCGTATCTATAACTTAAGATCGTCTGCCGGAGTTCATTCCGGAAAGTAAGAAGATCCGACGGTTCGCAGGCCGGGAGCCGGGAATTTCGCTGCATCTTACTGATCAAAAGTCATTTAGCCTTTGGTCTCCCAGTTGCAGCGTCAGTAGGGCGAGGAATCAAACATGCGGAAGTTTTCAATCATCGCCGCGGTCGTTCTTGCGATAGCAAGCGGACTGGAGCCGGTGCTGGCCCAGGTAAGGGCTCCCGTGCCCGTCCCCGACGGCGGAGTGACGCTGTTGCTGCTTGGCGGCGCTCTAGTTGGAATCGAGACCCTGCGCCGGAGACTCCGCAAGTAGTAGTTCTCCGTTCGCGTGGTAGTGGCGTGCAAGAACACAAAAGGGCCGGAGCAATCCGGCCCTTCGTGTTTCAAGCGTGATGGTGCGCCAGGCGTGTCTGCCCGCGTCCTTCTTACCCGGTCCGGGCGATTCCCAGTTTCTCCATTAGCTCGTACAGCGTCGGCCGGCTGATCCCGAGTTCCAGGGCGGCGGAGGTGATCTTGCCTCCGTGGCGCCGCAAGGCGTTCTGGACCATCTCCCGCTCCACGGCCTCCCGCGCCTCTTTCAAGGTCTGGGGCAGCAAACCGTTCACTGCGTCCGCCAGTTCCAGGTCGCCGACGGCGACCCGCTTGCCGTCGGCCATGATGACCGCCCGCCGGACCCGGTTCTGCAGCTCCCGGACGTTGCCCGGCCAGTGGTGCAGGCTCAGGGCGCGCAGCGCGCCGGGCGCGAACAGCAGGCCGGGCTTGGCATGCTCGGCGCTGTAGCTGTCCAGGAAGGCCTCCGCCGCCAGAATCACGTCGTCGCCCCGGTCTCGCAGGGGCGGCACCTTGACCACTACCACGGCCAGGCGGAAGTACAGGTCCTCCCGGAACTTCCCCCCGGCGACGGACTGCTGCAGGTTCCTGTTGGTAGCCGCGATGACCCGGGCGTCGCTGCGGATCTCCTGCCGGCCCCCCACCCGCTGGAAGCACTTCTCCTGGAGGAACCGCAGGAGCTTCACCTGGACCGAGGCCGGCAGTTCACCGATCTCGTCCAGGAACAGCGTCCCTCCCGCGGCGGTTTCGACGTGCCCTTTGCGCTGCACATGCGCGCCGGTGAAGGAGCCCTTCTCATGGCCGAAGAGCTCGCTTTCCAGCAGTTCCTCCGGGATGGTGTTGCAGCTGATGGCGACGAACGGGCCGTCCCTCTGCGCGCTCCGGCGGTGAATCGCCTGCGCCACCATCTCCTTTCCAGTGCCGCTTTCCCCCAGGATCAGCACCGGGGCGCTGGTGGGCGCAACCTTGCGGATGAAGTCGAACACGGCCTGCATTTTGGGGCTTGCGCCAATCATGTCCTCGAAGACGGAGGCCCGGGCGCTGTGCTGCAGGGCGCGGCATTCCCGCTCGAGTTCGGCCAGGTAGACGCAGCGCTGGAGCACCAGCCGGAGTTCGTCCATGTCCACCGGCTTTGAGAGAAAATCGTAAGCCCCGGCGCCGACGGCCCGCAGGGCGTTCTGCTTGTCACCCTGACCGGTGACGACGATCACCTTGGCCAGGGGATCGGCCGCGAGGATCGCCGAGAGAACCGCAAGACCTTCTTCGGGGTCGTTGGGACTGGGCGGCAGCCCCAGGTCGAGCAGGGTCGCGGCGGGACGATTCGCGGTGAAGGCGGCCAGCGCCGCGGCACGGTCCCCCGCCAGCATCGGCTCGTAGTCGCCGGCCAGCGCCCATTTCATCTGGGTGCGGATATCCTCGTCGTCCTCGACGATCAGCAGCCTGGTTTTCGTCATGCCGGATCTTTCAGGGGAAGACTCACCCGGAAGGCGCTGCCCTTGCCTGTCTCGCTTTCGGCCCGGATGCTGCCTCCGTGCGCCTCCACAATCATCCGGGACTGGAACATGCCGATGCCCAGCCCCTTCTTTTTGGTGCTCTGAAAGGGGCGGAACAATCGGTCCCTGAGAAACTCCTCGCTCATCCCGCAGCCATCATCGGTCACGGACAGGGCCGCCATGCCTCCCAGATTCTCCGTGCGCACGCAAATCCGGCCTCCGGGTCCCACCGCGTCGCGTGCGTTGAGCACCAGGTTGGCTATCACGCTCCGGATCTGCGCGCGGTCCACGAGCATCCTGGGCAGCGGATGCAACTCCCGGGCAAGCTCCACATCCGGCATCCCGTCCAGCCCGTCGAGGACTTCGCTCACGATCCCGTTCAAATCGGCTTCGACCGGCTTGAACTCGGGCCGCTGCCGCAGGGCGGTCAGCCGGCCGATCAACTCGTCGATCTGGCGGGCCGTGTGGCCGATGCCGCGCAGCGCGTCCTGGCGAAAGGCCGGGTCGTCGAAATGCACTGGCAGGTTCTTGAGCATCAGGTTGAGCGACGCCGCGGTGTTCTTCAGATCGTGCACGAAGAACGCCGACATCGTCCGGAAGGCCTCCAGTTCCCTGGCGCGCGCCACCTCGTCCGCGAGCCGCAGGTTCAACAACACGGAGGTCACCTGTCCGGCGATGCATTGCAGCAACTGCAGTTGTTCGCCGGTGTAACCGGCGCCATTCACGCGGTCGGCCAGAACCAGGGCGCCCAGGCTTCGTTCGCCAGCCCTCAGGGGAACGCACCAGCGGTCGCCGCCATTGGGGAATACCGCCGGGTTCAGTTCCCGGAATTCCTCCGCCCAGGGCTCGCGCACGGCTTCCAGGTTGAAGGGCGAAGACTTTCCATGCAGGCCGGCCGCGACAGCAGTGGAGGCCGCGGCCGGCGGGCAGCCGTCCGTGGCCCTGCCGGACTGCGGCGCGGTCGAGGCGCCCAGGACCAGCCGGCCCTCTTGCTCATCCAGCAGCCAGACCGCCACCGATAGTACCTCGAACGTTTCCGAAACCAGCTTGACAGAAACGCCGCAGAGTGCGGCCCGGTCCTTGACGGTGGCCAGCCGGCGGGAGAACTCGGTCCAGACACGGACGGAGTCGTGCTGCGCCCGTGCGAAATGGCGGTGGACGAAGCTGTGAATGCGCTGCCGGAGGCGGTCGGACAGGAGCAGCACCGCCAGTCCCGCCATTCCCAGAAGTATGACGAAGGCTTCGAGCTGAAAACTCTCCGCGCCGCCGAGACGCCTCACAATCTTGCTAAGGACACCGACCACGAAGAGGTAGCCGCCGGCGACGAGAAGGGTCAGGGAAGAACGCAGAACGGCCCGCGAAGGGTATACGTCGATGGCGGAGAATCCGGCTCGCAGGTGCGCCACCACCAGCAACAGGCAGCCGATCAGCAGGGCGCTTGATTCGATGCCGGACCAGTGCACGTCGTAGGTGGAAAAGAGAAGCACCTGGGCCCGCACGTAGAGGTGCCCGCCGAAGATCACCGCCAGTCCCAGAACCGCGAACTTGATTCGCCAGCGCGTCGTTCCCACAGCCGACCGGAAGGTCTGCTCCAGGTTCATCAGGATCCAGGCCAACGCTACCAGCAGGAGGACATCCAGGGCCTTGGCAAAGGCGGTGAAGCGCAACTGGAGTCCCTCCTCCCCCGTTTCCGGCGGTACGGCCTCGAGCAGTTGATGCTGAAAGCCGAGCGACAGGCCGATCGGGAGCAGGGCGAGAATGGTCAGAAGGATCTTCCAGCCGGCCACCGACTCGCGCCAATCGCCCCGGCAGTAGGTCAGGCTGAACCCGAGCCAGGCTGCGGGCAGGAAGGACTTCACGATCCATCCCAACGTCAGGCCGCCAATCGCTTCGTCGAGGCCGCTGGCGCGCAGTGCGAGGCCTGTCACCAGGCCGTCAACGGAGAGGACGGCCATTCCGGCGGAGAAAAACCAGCGGGCAGGCGACCGTCTCTTCGGCACCAGGCTGACGATAGCCAGAAGCAGGCTGAAACCCGCAGCCGCGAAGGGCAAGAAAGACGCGAAGGCCAAAAAAGGGAAGATCACGCCTTTTCCACAGCCGGGAGCCGAAGCCGGCGTTCCTGGCGCCGCAGCCAGACCAGCAGCAGGCCCAGGGGGACCAGGGACAAGGCGAAGAACAGCGGGCCGCCCCGGCGGTGAATGATGCTGTCGATCATGTGCGGCCCGATGTGAACGCAGAGCAGACCGATGACCAGGATTCGGAATCCGTTGCGCAAAATGCCGAGCGGAATCACGAAGGCTACCAGCGCGATTCTCCGCCAGCGGGTTCTCAGAAAGAGATGAGACGCGAGCAGGCTGGTGATGAACAGAACCCAGCTGGAGCGGATGCCGCTGCACTCCTGGCCGACCCGGATCGCGATGCCGGGCAACTGGAACACAACCCCATCGCGCGCCACCGGGGTTCCGGATGCCTTGAAATACAGGGCCGCCGCCTCCGCCGATGCCAGAGTGGAGGCCTTTTCCAATTGATCCACCGCGGCGTCCGGCAGCGGGATCATGAAGACCAGGAAGGCGGCGGGGAAGGCTGCGGCCGCCATCCACCTCCCGCCCAGGAACAGGAACCCGCCTGCGGCAAGCAAGGCCACGAACGCCAGCGCCGTCAGGGCCAGGCCGTCGTTCAGGCTGAGGCCGCGCCAGAGAAGGCTTGCCGCCAATGCCGCCAGGCCGGTGGCGCCCGCCAGGACCGTTCCCGGGATGGAAGTGCGACCGGCGGCCGGAAGGCGCTCGCGCTGGAGGTAGAGCAGGTAGGCGGTGATGAGCGGCACCAGCAGGATGTGGGAATGCAGGTCCTTTCGGATGGCATACAGCATCAGCCGGGCGAGCGGTTGGGCAAACAGCAGCGTCAGGAATACCAGGTAGACGGCGCATCCGCCAATCCGCAGCCGCCGCGAGCGCGGCAACCCCCGCCACGCAGCCCGCACTCCGTTCCGAAGCCCGGCGGCTGCCGGTACGACTTCTCCCCCCGATGCCATCAAGCCGCTATTCCTTGCCTTTCGGACTGCGGGCCAGGGCCGCCCGTGCGCTCGCCGCAAAAGGCGCATTCGGACTTCCCGCAATCGCCTTCCGCAGGGAATCCGTGCCGGCCTCGGAGTGCCCGGCAGCGAGGTAAGCCATGCCCAAGTGATATTGGTAGGTATGGTTCTGGGGCGCTTTCTGCACGCACGCCTTCAGGTGGCTGATCGCCGTCTCATGCGCTCCCACCCGGTAGAAGGCCCACCCCAGCGTATCCTCGACCTCGGGAACGCCGGGCATCTTCTTGCTGGCCATTTGCGCCAGCGAGAGAGCCAGTTGAGGGTCTCCGCCGTTCTCCAGGTACAGGTAGGCAAGGTTGTTCGCCACCAGCGCGGATTCAGGGTCGATCTGCTGTGCCCTCTCATAGAGCTTCCGGGCCTGCTCCCGGTTGCCTTCCCGCTCGTACAGGCTGGCCAGAACGATGCAGTTCGCGGCATTGCGCGGATTCGCTTCGATCGCGGAGTGAAGCGTCTGCTTGGCTTTGTCGGTCGAGCCCTTGGCCAGGTAGGCCTGCGCCAGCACGACGGAGGCCTCCGATCCCGGACCTCCCAGCGCAACCGCTTCCCTGGCGCTCGCCTCCGCGTTCGCCATGTCCTTGCGAACCGCCTGCAGGATGGCGAGCATGGCATGGAGATCGCCGTTCCGCGGGTGCGCCTTGGCCAGCTGCGAGATCCGCTGCAGGACTTCTGCGGCCTTCCCTTCCCGAATGCGGAGGTTCACCAGGAGCCGCAAAGCGGGCATGTGGACCGGGTCGCGCGCCAGGATCGACTCGAGAATCTCCTGGGCCTGCCTGGAATCTCCCCTGGCAAGGAGAGCCCTGGCCCGCACGAGTTGAGCCGAAAGCGAATTGGGGCTGGCCTTGAGCGCCTCACCCGCCAGGCGTAGGGCGTCGCCGTAATTGCCGCTGTCGGCCTCCAGACCGGCCAGGGCGAGCCTGGCCTCGAGCAATCCCGGCTGCAGTTCGAGGGCGCGCAGCCAGGAAGGCCTGGCTTGAGCGGGAGAACCGGAGGCATTCTG
>JADZAF010000015.1 GCA_020852755.1 Bryobacterales bacterium | reverse complement strand
TGGACCTGGCGGTCGGCTGGGTGTTCGTCTTCCTGTTCATCTGGGGAGTGGCGGAGCCGCTGTTCACCACGCACCACCATCACCCGCGCCACGCCTGACGGCGCGGAAAGGGCGAGCCGATGACGGCCGCTGCCGCGGGGGTGAAGTTCTATGTTCAGACCGTGGCGGCGCGCCTCTCGGCGGCGATGCGGCGCAGGGCCGGCAGCACCTCGCCCACTGCGACGGCTTCGGATCCCGGCTGTCCGAACGCGAAGTAGAGCTTGCGATACAGAGCGTAGAGGCGCTCGCAGGCGGCCGTTTCGGCGGGGTCGGGGTCGACGGTGCGGAAGCGCGGGCAGAGGGCGTCCTGGGCCTCTTCGATACTGGTGAACGCGCCGGCGGCCAGGAAGGCGAAAATCGCGGAGCCGAGGCTCGTCACCTCGTCCTGAGGGACCAGCACGGGCTTGTTCAATACGTTGGCATAGACGCGGTTGAGCACTTCGTTCTTCTGCGGCACGCCGCCTCCGTTGATGACCCGGCGGATGGGCACGCCGTGCTCGGCCATGCGCTCCAGGATCACGCGGGTGTGGAAGGCGGTGCCTTCGATGGAGGCGAACAGCTCGTCCTGCGCGGAGTGGGTGAGATTCCAGCCCAGGGTGACGCCGCCGAGTTCGGGGTTCACCAGCACGGTGCGGTCGCCGTTGTCCCAGGTCAGGCGCAGCAGGCCGGTCTGGCCGGCGCGGTAGCGGCCCAGCTCCTTTGACAATTCGGGGACCGAACTGCCGGCGCGGCGGGCGATCGCGGCGAAGATATCGCCGGTTGCCGAGAGGCCGGCTTCGATGCCGTAGTAGGCCGGGTGGATCGATCCCTTCACCACCCCGCAGACGCCGGGCACCAGGTCCACCTGTTTGGCGATGGCCATGATGCAGGTGGAGGTGCCGACCACGTTCACGACGTCGCCTTCGCGGATGCCCGCGCCGATGGCGTCCCAATGGGCGTCGAAAGCGCCCACGGGAACGGGGATGCCGGGGCGCAAGCCCAGCCGGGCGGCCCATTCGGGGCAGAGCCGTCCGGCCAGCTGGTCGGAAGTGGCGTAGCGGCCGGCCAGTTTCGCCCGCACGCCGCGGAACAGCGGGTCCACTTTGACCAGGAACTCTTCGGGGGGCAGGCCGCCCAGCGATGCGTTCCACATCCACTTGTGGCCCATGGCGCAGACGCTGCGGGGCGCCTGGGCGGGATCCCGGATGCCGCACAGAACCGCGGCGACCACGTCGCAGTGCTCGAAGGCCGAGACCATGCGCGCGCACCCGGCGGGATTGTGGCGCAGCCAGTGCAGCAGCTTGGAGAAGCCCCACTCCGAGGAATAGACGCCGCCGCACCACTGGATGGCTTCCAGGCCTTCGCGGCGGGCGACCTCGGTGATCAGGGCAGCTTCGTGCCTGGCCCTGTGATCGCACCAGAGGTAGTAGTCGTCCAGGGGCTGCATGCCCTCGCCGACCGGCAGGACGCTGGAGCCGGTGGTATCCAGGGCGATGGCCTCCACCTGCCCGCCGCTCACTCCGGCCTGGGCCAGGGCGTCCCGGGTGGCCGCGACCAGGGCGTTCATATGGTCTTCGTGCCGCTGCGTGGCGTGATCGGGATCCTCCTCCTTGCGAAACAGGGGATAATCGGCGGTGGCCGAGCCCAGCCGTCCGCGGCTGCTGTCCACGATGGAAACCCGCACGCTCAGGGTTCCGAAATCCACACCGGCGACAAGGGCCATCTCCACTCCTTTCCGGATTTACAGCGCCAAGTTTCCTATTCTAGTTTTTGGGGATTGGCGGGGCAATTCACCGCTCCGGCTTTCGGGACAGGGCTGCCGTGGATTCGGGCAGGTGCGGAGCCGTGTCCATAGCCGGCTATCCGCCGGACAGCACACCGGCGACGGGCGCCTGGCGGCGCTTGCCGGCGGCCACTCTCCTTTCCGTCCGTTCGATGAGCCGCGGCCAGACCGAATCCGAATCGGGATCGAAGACGGCTGTGGCGTCGGGCGGGAAGACGTGCCAGGCGTTCATTTTCAATTCGCGTTCCAACTGGCCGGCGCCCCAGCCTGCATAGCCCGCGTAGACACGGAAGGCGGTGGGCGGGACGCGGGCGGCGAAGGCCTTGGCGAGTTGCGCCCTGCCGGCGATCAGGTAGACATCCGCGAAGAGGTGGCGGGCGTCTTCGGGTTTCTGCGAGGAGCGCAACAGGGCCAGGATGCCGGTTCTGCCCACGGGACCTCCCAGGTAGGCCGGGTCGCGGCGGCCCCGGGCCTCGCGCAGGTCTTCAAAAACGCGGGCGAGGGGGATGTCAGTGGGGCGGTTGACGACCAGGCCCGCGGCGCTTTTGGCGTCATATTGAATCAGCAGTACGACGGTTTCGGCGAAGTTGGGATCGGGCAGGTTGCGGCTGGCGACCAGCAGTCTTCCCGCCGACAACTGCGGGCCTCGCGCTTCCGGTTCCTCACGCGCGGACTCGCCGGCCGGCCGGAGCCCAGCCGGAACGTGCGCGCGAAACCACAGAAGACCGACCGCAGCGGCCAGCAGGGCCAGCACCGCCGTCACCCGCACCAGACGTGGCGACCCGCTCACGCACCCGATCTTACCATTCCAGCCGGAAGACGAAGATGGCGTGCCAGCGGCCCGTTCCGATATCCGGGAAGCTCCCCCGCGGTGCCCGAGAAGGTTGGTCCGGGTGACAGGTCAGGTGCAGGCGTCGACCTGCGAGTTGGAGTGACCGGCTTGCGCCGGTACAACAGGAAATCGGGATCGCCATCGCGGACAGTTGAGTGGGGGACTTTCCCGGCGGGCCGGGTCGGAGGGCATGAATTCGACCCGGGGTTGCGGACGTGCGGGAGCTCCGTCGCGCCAAACTGCCGATCGAGTATGATGGTGGGCTCCCACACTCAAGGAGGACACGTGGAAAGCGAGAAAGCTGGAACCATGGCACGCAGACGGGTTTTAAAAGCAGGGTCCCTGGCCGCCGGCAGCGCCGCTGCCCTGAGCGCGGCCGCGCCAAAGAAGAAGGTGCTCACCAGCCAGAAGGCGGCCCTGCCCATCGGTCCCTATTCGCAGGCCATCCAGGCCGGCGGCTTCATCTTTGTGGCCGGCGAGAAGGGTATTGACCGGGCGACCGGGAAGATGGTTGCGGGCGGCATCGTGCCGGAGACGCGCCAGACGCTGGAGAACATCAAGAACATCCTGGCCGAAGCCGGCGCGACCCTGGACCAGGCGGTTTCCTGCACCGTGCACATGACCGACCTGAGTGAATTCGCGGCGATGAACAAGGTCTACGCGGAGTATTTCAAGGTTATGCCGCCGGGCCGCACCACGGTGCAGGTGCCCGCGCTGCCGGCCGGCGCGCGGATCGAGATTACCGTGGTCGCGATCGCCTGAGCGGCATTTCGCTAGTGCGCGAAAGACTCCCGCCGCTCGCCCTCCGGAACGTCCGGCCCGCGGGGAGGCACGGAGTCCGCGTTCTTCTTTCGCGAGCCGAGGAAGCTCAGCAGCGGCTTGCGCGCCGGCTCGGCGGCGGTTGTGCCGGTCAACTGCCGGGCCAGCCGCTGGAAGCACTTGCCCAACTCGCTGGACGGATTGACTCCCTTACCGGCCGTAAGCGCTTCGTGCACGCCCGCGTAATCGTTCGGAAACGCCATGTAAAGGGGCAGGCCGAACAAGCGCTCGATCTCCTGGCGGGAGGAGAAATGGCGCTTTTCGGAGCGGTTCATCAGTAGGGTTACCCGGTCGCCGAGGTCCAGCTGCTGGAGGTAGCTGAGCCGCTCCCGCGCCAGGTGCAGGGAAGGGATCTCGGGAGTGACTACCAGGAAGATGCGGCGGGCCTCGTGGAGGATTTCGACGGAGTAGTTCTCGATAAGCCCGGACAGATCCGCGCAGATCACCCGGTAGTTACGACGCGCGAATTCCAGGATGTGGCGCACCTGGGCCGGCTCGATGCGAAAGCCCGGGTTCATTTTCCCGGCCGGGAGCAGGTCCAGGCCTCCCACGCGGGTCACCAGCCGGGGCCACAGATTCTCGTCCATGTTGAGGGCGTTTTCCGCGGCGTCGAGGATGGAGTACTGGGAGCTGGCCCGCAGCATGAAACCGGCCAGGCCGCAGGTCAGGTCGAAATCGGCCAGCAGGACCTCCACGCCGGGCAGGGCGGCCAGGGCCAGGCTGGCGTTCACGGCCAGGGTGGTGGCGCCGACTCCGGGCTTGGAGGGCAGGAAGGCGTAGACGGAGTCCGTGGTCTCGATGCGCGGGGGCTCGCGGCTTACCGTTTCGTTCAGGCGCCGGACGGTTTCGCCGAGCGGGGCAGGGTCGAACGGCGGAGCCAGAAACTCGCGTATGCCCGCCCGCATGGCTTCCAGCAGGATGGCCGGGTCGCACGTGCGATGCACCGCCACCACCTGGGTGCCGGGCGCCTGGGCCACCACGCGGGAGGCAATGTCCAGGGCCACCGCCCTCGTCTCCAGGCTCAGAAAGACCACATCCGGCGCCGCCGCCCTCAGGAAGCGCACGAGTTCGACCGTACCGGGATACCGGGCCAGGCGGCGGATGACGGCTACGCGCTGGGATTCGACCGCATTCTGCAGTGAGTCGGCGAGCTGCTGATCCGGGCAGATGATTGCGCCTCGAAGCATAATCCTCCCTCACTTCCGAGACTATCCGGGTCGGGGAGCCGGGGGCATCGGGGAAAAGCCCGAGCGGCCCGCCGGGTGAAAGACCTACGCCGGGGAGAACGGCCGCGGTCGCGGCGTCCCGGGACCGTGCGCCCTAATGTGGGGAAGGTTGCCGGGTGCGCATCCACCCGCTGGAGGACTGCTTCAATACCGGCCTGGTGGGCCTGCGGTTCACCTGGCCGTGTCGCGACCAGGAGTTCCCTGCAAGGGCGCGACGGCCGAATTCCTCGACCCGCACCATCGCCGGCGGCGCACGCTCAGCCGCGGCCGCAGGGTTGAGCCGCCCTCAGGCCGCGGCCGGTTCGGTTTCCGGGATAAAGAACAGGTCGCCTCCCGAGGGGTCGCCGTCCACCCGCACGGCCTGGCCGTCGCGGATCTCGCCTTTCAGGATCAGCCGCCCCAGCGGCGTCTCGATCTTCTTCTGGATCGCGCGTTTCAGCGGCCGGGCGCCGAAGTGCGGGTCGTAGCCGGTGCGGACCAGGTTCAGGCGGGCGGCCTCGGTGAGCCGCAGGTCGACGTGGCGCTCCTCCAGGCGGCTCCGGACCCGGGCGAGCTGGATGTCCACGATGCGTTTCAGGTGTTCCTCGGTCAGGCCGTGGAACACGATGATCTCGTCCACCCGGTTGAGGAATTCCGGCCGGAAGTGCAGGCGCATCTCCTCCAGCACGGCGTCCTTCATGCGCTCGAACTCGCGGCCCTCGAAGGCGCCGCGGTACTCGAGGATGCGCACGCTGCCGATATTCGAGGTCATGATCACGATGGCGTTCTTGAAATCCACGGTGCGGCCCTGCCCGTCGGTCAGGCGGCCGTCGTCCAGGATCTGCAGCAGCAGGTTGAACACATCGTGATGGGCCTTCTCGATCTCGTCGAACAGGATCACGGCGTAGGGCCGGCGGCGGACGGCTTCGGTCAACTGGCCGCCCTCCTCGTAGCCCACGTAGCCCGGGGGCGCGCCGACCAGCCGGGCCACCGTGTGCTTCTCCTGGTACTCCGACATGTCGATGCGGATCATGGCGCGCTCGTCGTCGAACAGGAACTGGGCCAGGGCGCGGGCCAGCTCGGTCTTGCCCACGCCGGTGGGCCCCAGGAAGATGAAGCTGCCGATGGGACGGTTGGGGTCCTTCAGGCCGGAGCGCGCGCGCACCACCGCCTCCGCCACCGCCGTCACGGCTTCGTCCTGCCCGATCACGCGCTTGTGCAGCTCTTCCTCCAACTGGAGCAGCTTGCGGGTCTCGCCTTCCAGGAGGCGCGATACCGGGACGCCGGTCCAGCGGCTGACCACCTCGGCGATGTCCTCCTCGTCGACTTCCTCCTTGAGCAGGCGGACCGGACCCTGCTTGCCCTCCAGGCGCTCCTCTTCGGCCCGCAGCTCGCGGGTCAATTCGGTGAGCCGGCCGTACTTCAGCTCCGCGGCACGGTTCAGGTCGTACTGGCGCTCGGCCTGTTCGATCTCCACGCGGGTGCGCTCGATCTGCTCGCGCAGGGAGCGCAGCCGCTGCACGGCTTCCTTCTCGCTCTGCCACTGGGCCCGGAGGGCATCGCCCTGGGCACGCAGGTCGGCCAGCTCGCGCTCGAGCTTGTCGAGTCTTTCGCGGGACGCCGGGTCGGACTCCTTGCGCAGGGCCTCGCGTTCGATCTCCAGCTGCATCACGCGGCGCATGCTCTCGTCCAGCTCTGCCGGCAGCGAGTCGATTTCGGTGCGCAGCTTGGCCGCCGCCTCATCCACCAGGTCGATGGCTTTGTCGGGCAGGAACCGGTCGGAAATGTAGCGGTTGGAAAGCACCGCCGCGGCCACCAGGGCGGAGTCCTTGATGCGGACGCCGTGATGGACCTCGTAGCGTTCCTTGAGGCCGCGCAGGATGGAAATGGTATCTTCGACCGAAGGCTGGTTTACCAGCACGGGCTGGAAGCGGCGCTCCAGGGCGGCGTCCTTCTCGATGTGCTTGCGGTATTCGTCCAGGGTGGTGGCGCCGATGCAGTGCAGCTCGCCCCGCGCCAGCATGGGCTTGAGGAGGTTGCCCGCGTCCATGGCCCCCTCGGCCTTTCCGGCCCCGACCACGGTGTGCAGCTCGTCGATGAACAGGATGATGCTCCCCTCGGCCGCCTGCACCTCCTTGAGTACCGCCTTGAGGCGCTCCTCGAACTCGCCCCGGTATTTCGCTCCGGCGATCAGGGCGCCCATGTCCAGGGCCACCACCCGCCGGTTTTTCAAGCCTTCCGGCACGTCGCCGCGCACGATCCGCTGGGCCAGGCCTTCCACGATGGCGGTCTTGCCCACGCCGGGCTCGCCGATCATGACGGGGTTGTTTTTCGTGCGGCGGGAGAGGACCTGAATCACGCGCCGGATCTCATTGTCCCTGCCGATGACCGGGTCGAGCTTGCCCTGACCGGCCAGCCGGGTAAGGTCCCGGCCGTAGCGTTCCAGAGCCTCGTAGGTGGCCTCGGGGTTCTGGGAGGTGACCCGCTGGCTGCCGCGCACCTCGCGGAGGGCCTGCATGAAGCGCTCGCGGGTGACGCCGAATTCCTTCAAAATCCGGCCGGCCGCGCCGCCGTCGCCGGCGATCGCCAGCAGCAGGTGCTCCACGGAAATGAAATCGTCCTTGAGCGCGGCGGCCTCGTCCGCTGCCTGGGTCAGGACCCGGTTGAGCCGCCCGGTGATGTAGATCTGGTCGGGCGGGCCGGAGGGACCGGAGACCTTGGGAAGCCGGTCCAGTTCCTGCTCCAGGCGTCGCTTGAGGGAATCCACGGGGACATCGGCTTTGCCCAGGATGGAAGGGGCCAGGCCGCGTTCCTGGTCGAGCAAGGCGAGCAGGAGGTGTTCGACATCGACCTGCTGGTGGGAGGAGCGGGCGGCGAGGGTCTGGGCGGCGCTGAGGGCCTGGTTTGATTTCTCTGTCAAGCGATTGAGGTCCATGGCTACATCTAACTAATATCCTATAAGACAATATGAGTCCTGTCAACGCAGATCGAGACTAACGGCGGTCCTCCGCCGGGCCAGACCGCCCCGTCAGGCCCCTCGCCGTGTTGATCAACCCCACGTGTGAGAACGCCTGGGGAAAATTGCCCAGCAGCCGGCGGGCTTCCGGGTCGTACTGCTCCGACAGCAGCCCCACGTCGTTGCGCAGCGCCAGCAGCCGCTCGAAGAGCGAAACGGCTTCGTCCCGGCGGCCGGCCAGGGCCAGGTTGTCGGCCAGCCAGAAGGTGCAGATCAGAAAGGCCCCCTCGCCTTCCGGCAGGCCGTCGATTTCCGGGTGAGTCGGATAGCGGGCGACGAAGCCGTCGCGCAGCAAAACGCGCTGGATGTAGTCCACCGTGCCTCGCATGCGCGGATCGCCGGCCGGGAGGAAACCTACCAGGGGGAGCATGAGGAGGCTGGCGTCCGGTTCCTGCGAACCGTAGAACTGCACGAAGGAGTTGACCTCGGGGTTGAATCCTTCCCGGCAGACCTGCTCATGGATCTCGCGCCGCAGGCAGCGCCACCTTCCGGCTTCGCCCGGCAGCCCGAACCACTCCACCGCCTTCACCGCCCGGTCCATGGCCACCCAGGCCATCACCTTGGAGTGAGTGAACTGGCGGCGCGGCCCGCGCACTTCCCAGATGCCCTCGTCCGGGTGCTGCCAGTCGGTTTCGAGGAACTCCAGCAAGGCCCGCTGGACGCGCCAGGCATCGTCGTCGGGCGGCAGGCCCTTGCGGCGGGCCAGGTGCAGGGCGTCCATCACCTCGCCGTACACGTCCAGCTGGTGCTGGCGGTAGGCGTCGTTGCCGATGCGCACCGGGAGGGAGCGCTCATAGCCGGGAAGCCAGGCCAGCTCCAGTTCGGTGAGGCGGCGTTCCCCGGCCAAACCGTACATGATCTGCAATTGCGAAGGAGTCCCGGCCACCGCATTGACCAGCCACTCGCGCCAGGCCCGCGCCTCCTCTACGTAGCCTCCGGTCATCAGGGCGTACAGGGTAAAGGTGGCGTCGCGCAGCCAGCAGTGGCGGTAGTCCCAGTTGCGCACGCCGCCCGGTTTCTCGGGCAGGGAGGTAGTGGGGGCCGCCACCACTCCTCCGGTCGGTGCGTAGGTCAGGGCCTTCAGCACCACCAGCGATTCCCGCACGGCTTCCCGCCAGGCGCCCCGGTAGGTGCAGCTGTCCGACCACGCGCGCCACCAGGTCCCGGTGCGCTCCAGGCTTGCGCGGGCGTCGCGCGGCTCGGGAAGCGGTGCATGAGTGGAGGACCAGGTGAGCTCGAAAGGCACCCACTGGCCCTCTTTTATCGTGAACTCGGCCCGGGTGGCGCGATAGCCGCCCTGCAACGGGAGCGGCGAGCGGCAGGAGAGGGTATCCGGCCCGGCGGTGGCTCGTATGCCCTCGGGATGGTAGCGGACCCAGGGCACGATGGAGCCGTAATCGAAACGGATGCGCAGGTCCAGGCGCATCGGCACCTCGCCGCGAATCCCTTCCACGACGCGCACGAGGTTGGGCGCCCGGTCGCGCAGCGGCATGAAGTCGGTGACCCGCACCGAGCCGTGCGAGGCGTGGAAAGTGGTTTCCAGGATCAGAGTGCCCGGCAGGTAACGCCGCTCGACCTTGTGAACCCCGGCGGAAGGAGCCAGCAGCCAGCGCCCGTGTTCGGGCGTTCCCAGAAGGGCCGCGAAGCAGGCGCCGGAATCGAACCGCGGCAGGCACAGCCAGTCGATGGAACCGTCCCGCCCGACCAGGGCCCCGGTCTCACAGTCTCCGATCAGCGCGTAATCTTCGATACGCAGCCCCACGCGGCTCCGCGCCCCTCACCGAGCCTGTGGAGCACGTCAGCCTCCAGAAGCTCACCGCGGCCAGGGGTAGTCGTTCCTTCCGGCCCTCGGATCGACGGGCCCTTTCGGCAGGGCGGCCTGCCAGGCCAGCAGGCGCCCGGAAAGGCGTTTCACTACCGCCGGGTTCCGCTCCGCGAGGTTGTTCATTTCCGTGGGATCCCGCGGAATATCGTACAGTTCGACGCGGCTGCGGTCGGGGTTGAGGAGCAGCTTCCAGTTTCCGTCCCGTATAGCCAGCATGGGGCTCATGTCGAGGATGTGGCCGTAGACCGGAAAACGGTTCTCCCACAGCAGCGGCCGGGTACGGCGGCGGGGTTTGCCCAGCAGGGCGGGGGAGAGATCCTCGCCGTCCAGGGACAGTCCGGCGGGAAGCGGCACGCCGGCCAGTTTGCAGACCGTAGGAAGAAAGTCGACCCCGCCGATTACGGTATCGTTGTCCACCTTGGCGGCCGGAGCGTGCCCGGGCCAGCGGACGATGAACGGCGTGCGGATGCCTCCCTCGTACAGGCTGCGCTTCAGTCCCCGGAACGGTCCGGCGGTGGTCGCGGTTCCATACTGGGAGATGAAGGGGATCAGGCCGCTTTCCGGCCCGTTGTCGCTGGAGAAGATGACCACGGTGTTATCCGCCAGGCCCAGCCGGCCGAGCGCGTCCAGAATGCGGCCCACCTGCCGGTCCATGTAAGTGAGCACGCCGTAGTAGATCTCGAAAGCGCTGCGCTGTCCGGGCCACCCGCTGCCCGCGTCCTTGTAAGGAGCCATCATCTCCTCGGTAGGGTGCAGGGGGTTGTGGGGGTCGTACAGCCAGGCATTGAGGAAGAAGGATCCGCCGCGGTGGGCTTCCAGGAAGGCGATGGATTGATCGGCGATGTGCTCGCTCGAGAAGGGCCGGTCCCCGGGGCCGCTCATGCAGGCGTCGTAGCGCTGGATGCCGTAGCGCTCCGGCCGGGGCGCGTCCCTGCCGCTGGAAAGATGCCACTTGCCGAAGTGCCCGGTGGCGTAGCCGGCCTGCTCGAGCAGACGGGTGACGGTAGGGACGGCCGGATCCAGGGAATCGGCCACCCCGTGCCGCCGGTTCAACTGGGGCGAGGCCAGAAAGTCGTGGATTCCCAGGCGGGCGGGGAACTGGCCGGTCATGACGGCGGCGCGGCTGGGCGAGCAGACGGCCGAGGCGGTATAGAACTGGGTGAAGCGGGCGCCCTCGCGGGCCAGGCGGTCCGTGTGCGGCATTTGCAGATCGCCCCGCACCAGCCAGCCGCCGTGCGCGCGCAGAGCCTGGTGACCGTAACAGGGCAGGTCGCCCCAGCCCAGATCGTCGCAGAAGATGAAGAGGAAGTTGGGCCGAGCCGCCGCGCCGCGAGCGGGCCGGGCGATGGCGCCGGCCGCGGAGGCGGCGCCCAGCAGGAAGTCGCGTCGGGTCATGTTGCATATCTTACCCCCCGGGCTTCGGGCCGCAGCGCTTTCCTTCAGACTCCCGCTAGGATGGAGTTGATGTCCCCTGTCACCGACGCGAATCCCCTGCTGGATATCCCTTTCCGGATTCCCTTCGATCGCATCCGGGCCGAACACGTGGCGCCGGCCGTGGAGCATCTGCTGGAAGCCGCGCGGACGCGGCTGGAGCGGCTGGCCGGAGCAGATGAGGCGCGAACCTTCGAGAACACCATGCGGGCGCTGGACGGCATGACCGAGCCGCTGGACCGGGCGGTGGGCGTGGTCCGGCACCTGGAATCGGTCGCCACGTACCCGGAACTGCGGGCGGCGTACAACGCCATCCAGCCGACGGTGAGCGCCTTCTACTCCAGCATCCCGCTGCACGAGGGGCTGTGGAACGCGGTGAAGGAATACGCCGGCAGCTCCGAGGCGGCATCGCTGCAGGGCGCGCGGGCGCGCTACGTGAAGAAGACCGTGGACGATTTTCGCCGTCACGGCGCGGACCTGGACGCGGCGGGAAAGACGCGTCTGAAAGAGATCGACGTGGAACTGGCCGAACTCACCACGCGCTTCGCCCAAAACGTGCTGGATTCGACCAACGCTTTCGAGCTGGTCATCACGGACGCGGCGGGCCTGGCGGGGCTGCCGCCCACGGCGGTGGACGAGGCGCGGCAGAGCGCCGCTTCCAAAGGCCTGGCCGGCTGGCGTTTCACGCTGAAAGAACCCAGCTACCTGGCGGTGATGACCTACCTGGACGACCGCGGGGTGCGCGAGCAGGTGTATCGCGCTCATACGACCCGCGCGACCGCCGGGGCGCTGGACAACCGGCCCCTGGTCGCCCGCATCCTGGAACTGCGGCGCGCCAAGGCCCGCCTGCTGGGATTCCGCGATTTCGCCGACCTGGTACTGGAAGACCGCATGGCGCATTCCGGCGCCCGGGCGCTGGCGTTTCTGGAAGACCTGAGGCGCAAGACGGAATCCCATTTCGCGCGCGAAAACCGCGAGCTGGAAGACTTCCGCCGGCAGCTGGAAGGACCGCAGGCAGGACCGCTGGAACCCTGGGACATCGCCTACTACGCAGAGAAGATGCGCAAGGCGCTCTACGACATCGACCAGGAGATGCTGCGGCCCTACTTCCCGCTGGAACGGGTGATCGAAGGGCTGTTCGAGGTGACCCGCCGCCTGTACGGCATACGCGTCAGTTCCGAGACCGGCGTGCCCGCCTGGGACCCGCAGGCGCGCTACTACAACATGTTCGGGGAGGACGGCCAGTTCCTGGGAGCGTTCTTCGCCGACTGGTTTCCCCGGGAGAACAAGCGCGGCGGGGCCTGGATGGACGCTCTGATCACGGGAGTGCCCCGGCCGCACCTGGGGCTGATCTGCGGGAACCTGACGCCGCCGGCGGGCGGCAAGCCGGCCCTGCTCACCCATCGCGAGGTGGAGACCATCTTCCACGAGTTCGGCCACCTGCTGCACCACCTGCTGAGCGACGTGGAGATACGCAGTCTGGCCGGAACCAACGTGGCCTGGGATTTCGTGGAGCTTCCCTCGCAGATCATGGAGAACTGGTGCTGGGAGCGCGAGGCGCTGGATCTGTTCGCGCGCCATTACCAGACCGGCGACCCGATTCCCGGAGAGCTGCTGGAGCGCATGTGGCGGGCGCGCACCTTCCGCAGCGCCAACGGGCAGATGCGCCAGCTCGGCTTCGGGTTCCTGGACTTGAAGCTGCACGTGGAGTACGAGCCGGAGCGCGACGGGGATGCGATCGAATACGGGCGCAGGATCCTGCAGTCATTCACTCCCGCGCCGCTCCCGCCGGATTACGCCATGCCGGCGTCGTTCAGCCACCTGTTCGCCAGCCCGGTGGGCTACGGCGCGGGCTACTATTCGTACAAGTGGGCCGAGGTGCTGGACGCCGACGCGTTCACCCGCTTCCGGGCGGCCGGCGTGTTCAACCCGGAGGCCGGCCGCGCCTTCCGCAATTCGATCCTGTCGAAAGGCGACAGCGAGGACCCGGCCGAGCTGTACCGCTCCTTCATGGGGCGCGACCCGGACCCGTCCGCCCTTCTGCGGCGCCTGGGCCTGGGTGTCCCCGCGAGTGGGGACACGGCAGGTTGAGAACGCGCGCGGCCCAGCGCTATGGAACCTCAGTGAAGAAGTACTCGTGCTGGCCCTCGCGAACGATCAACCTGCGCTTGCCATCGCTCCGGCTTTCCACGAACTCAAAGCCCGAAGTGCCGGGATCGATGGTGATGAAGGACAGCGTGCCGTCGTCGTTCTTCCGGGAGGCCACGGCGCTGCGCCACTCGCCCAGATCGAAGACCGTGGACGATCCCCGGCGGCGCACCGCGAGGTCTCCCAGGTCGGGACTCGCGTAGCGCGCGGCCAGCCGGGAGGCGGCTTCCCGGTCCGCGGGCGCCACCAGCCGCTCGCGGTACTTGGCCTGAACCGCCTTGTAGTTTTCCGCGGCCTTGTCGAGATCCTCGACTGCTTCGGGCTTTCCGTCGAACAGCACCTCTAGCAGCCGGCGCCGGAAGGGACCGAGCATCATGCTGCCGGTATCGGCGTTGGTAAGAAGCACGGCGCCGGCCCCGTGTTCGGGCAGAAAGAAGATATGGCTCTTGAACCCGATCATGCTGCCGCCGTGGTGCACAATGGGCGTGCCCCAGGTATTGTCCACCTGCAGGCCCATGCCGTAGCTGCCGTAAGCCCCTACCTTGACGTACGGCTTGCGGCGCGCCAGCAGGTTGGTCTCGGAAACCAGGCGTTCGCCGTTGGGGAGCAGGCCCCGCGCCAGTTCCAGCTGGACGTAGCGGATCAGGTCGTGCGGCGAGGTCCAGACGCCGCCGGCGGGGCGATGGGGATGGATGGAGTAGTTCAAGTCCATCGAGGCCGCGTTTTGTCTCCCGTTCACGTCGGTGGAGTGCGGGCCGGCGTGATTGCCCTTGAGCGCGCGGGCGTAGTCGAAGGTGGTCGAATGCATGCCCAGCGGTTCGAAGATCTTCGTTCGCATGGCTTCGTCATAGGCCGCGCCCAGTTCCATCCCGGGATTGTAGAGGTACCCCGCCACGTAGCCGGCGCCTGAAGCCATGATGTTGCTGTACTGGAATACCTCGCCGAAGCCGCTGGTGGGCTGCATCCGGCCCAGCAGTTCCAGGGAAAGCGCCGCCGTGGCCTTGCGGAACTCGAACAGCCAGGGCAGGTCCTGCCGGGGCAGGCCGGTGCAGGCGCAGATAAGGTGCTCGATGCGCACCTGCCGGGTGGTTTGCGCGTCGCCGAGCTTGAACCGCGGGTAGGCCCTGGTGACGAAGTCGTCCCACCGGACCTTGCCTTCATCCACAAGCTTTGCCAGCAGCAGGGTGGTCATGCCCTTGGTATTGGAGGCGGCCATGAAGAGCGTGCGGGCATCCACCTTTTCGGGCTTGCCGAGTTCCTTGATCCCGTGGCCGCCCTCGTAGACGATCTTCCCGTTGTCGATGAAGGCCACGCCCACGCCGGGGACGTCGAGCTTGCGCATGGCCATCTCGATGAACTCCTTCATGCGAGCCAGGCGCTCCGCATTCAGGGGCGCGGCCTTGCGTCCCGCGAAGGACTCGCGCCGGTGGCCGGCCGGGCGGAGGCTGCCCAGAATCAGGCCTAAGGCCGCGGCGCGCTTCTCGAAGGTGGGCTGCTTGCCGTCGAGGATCACGACCGTCCAGGTGCTTCCGGCTCTTCGCGCGACCGCCTGCGCCACGGCCCGCTCATTGGGCGAGGTTTCGTACAGGTAGACGTGCACCTCTCCCCAGCCCTCGCGGGGGGGCGGCGCCAGTTTCTGGCGGAGCGCTCGTTTGCCGCCGGGCCGGTAGGCGGCCCAGGCGGCCTCCACGGCGGCGTCGGCGGCGGCGGCGCCGGAATCGAAGATCACGACGCGGGAGTCCGCTTCGGGCGGTTCCATGACGATCAGGGAACCCGAGACGCTCATCGACCACCCGCCGGGAGCGGTGAAAGCGGCTCCTCCGGGCGTGGCGGCTTCCCTGTCGGCGGGAAGTCTTCCGGCGGGGGCGGGGTCCTGCGCGGCGACGGCCGCCCAAGCCACCCAGGAAACGAGCAGGGCTGCGAACTTCATGCGTCCTCCGATGAGCAGCCATCAGTCTGCCAGAGCGGGTATGCGGAGTCAATGGAGCCTGTCCAGGTCCCAGAACCGGCATTGAAGTGCAACCGTACAGTTGCGTTTCCCGTCCGCCAGCGGGTAATATGCAACCTGGAGGTTGCTTATGAAAGCGGACCGCATCGAGAAGAGCGTCCTGCTGCGCGCCCCCGTGCGCAGGGTGTGGAGGGCACTGACCGATTCCGCCGAGTTCGGCTCCTGGTTCGGGCTTCGGGTGAACGGCGCCTTCGAGCCGGGGCGCCGCCTGCGCGCGGTGGTGACGCCGACCACGGCCGATCCGGAGGTCGCCGAGGCCCAGAAGGCCTACGAGGGGATCGAGTTCGAGATCCGGGTCGAGCGCGTGGAGCCGGAGCGGGTGTTCTCCTTCCGCTGGACGCATCCCGAGGCGCCCGGCGCCGATATCTCCGCGGCGCCGGCCACCCTGGTCGAGTTCACCCTGGAGGAGCGGGCGGAGGGCACGCGGCTCACGGTGACCGAATCGGGCTTCGAGCAGATCCCGCTGGAGCGGCGTGCCGCCATGTTCGCGGAGAACGAACAGGGGTGGAGCATCCAGGCGCGGCTCATCGAGGCGCACCTTGCCCGCAATGCTTAGACCGGCGGCCCGGCCGGCGCCGGGGAGAGCGGCCCCCTTGTTCGCGGCCCTGGGCGATGCGACTCGCCTGAAGCTGGTGGCCCGGATGAGCGCCCGCGGACCCCTGTCCATTGCCCGGCTGGCGGAGGGCTCCAGCCTGACCCGACAGGCGATCACCAAGCACCTGAAGGTCATGGAGGAGATCCGGCTGGTGCGCAGCCGCCGCCGCGGGCGGGAGCGCATCTGGAGCCTGGAGCCGCGCCGGGTCGAGGAGGCGCGCCGCTACCTGGAGGCAGTCGCCTCGCAATGGGATGCCGCCCTCGACCGGCTGCAACGCCTCGTGGAGAAGTGAGATGCGGCGGCAGGAGCGCCGCGGCCGGACGTTGAGAGCGTGCGCCGCAGGACGCTGCGACCGCGGGGAGCGGAGGCGCCATCGTTCACAGGCTCTATCCGCCGCCACCCGGGCGTCGGAGCGCCCGGTTGTCGTAACTTGGAATGAGTACGTATGCACAAACTTGTTCTAGTCAGACACGGCGAAAGCACTTGGAATAAAGAAAACCGGTTCACCGGCTGGACCGACGTCGATCTCTCGGAGAAGGGCCGGGAAGAGGCCCTGGAAGGCGCGCGGGTCCTGGCGGCGGAAGGCTACACCTTCGACGTGGCCTATACTTCGGTGTTGAAGCGGGCCATCCGCACCCTCTGGATCATCCTGGACGAGATGGACCTGATGTGGATTCCGGTCCTGCGCTCCTGGCGTTTGAACGAACGCCACTACGGAGCGCTGCAGGGCCTGAACAAGGCTGAAACTTCCGCCAGGTTCGGCGAGGCCCAGGTCAAGATCTGGCGGCGCAGCTACGACATCCGCCCGCCGGAACTCACCCGCGACGATCCGCGCTTCCCCGGCCTCGACCGCCGCTACAAGGACCTGAGCGAGGCCGACCTGCCCCTGACCGAATGCCTCAAGGACACGGTGGCGCGCTTCCTCCCCTACTGGCACGAGCAGATCGCGCCCGATGTGAAGGCCGGCAAGCGGGTGCTGATCGCCGCCCACGGCAATTCGCTGCGCGCGCTGGTCAAGTACCTGGACGGAATCTCCGACGAAGCCATCGTGGAGCTGAACATCCCCACCGGCATGCCGCTGGTCTACGAGCTGGACGACAGCCTGAAGCCGCTGAACCGCTACTACCTGGGCGATCCCGAGAAGGTGCGGGCCGCCATGGAGGCGGTGGCCAGCCAGGCGAAGGCCAAGAAGTGAGCGGGTAGCATGTGGCAAGGCTGGGCCCGCGCCGCCGTTCTGGGAGTGCTGGGCGTGTGGGGCGCCGCGGCGGCCGACGAGGTCCTGGTTTTCCGCATCGCCGTGGGTTTCGCCGACCGGGCCTCGCGGCTCTATGAGGGCGCCATCCTGGTCGCCGGCGGCGAACTCGCCGGCCTGGAGGGGTGGCGTTTCTCACAGAATGACGTAGCCCGGCCGAACGGCAAGTTCGAGTTCCGCACCAAGAGCGTGGACCATCTGGCGGAGAATACCAGGCCCCAGGGAGTGTTTCCCCAGGGACTCACGCTGCGGATCAAGGGGAACGACTCCACTCGCATCTCCTTCAAAACCCGGGCAGGAAGCTTCCAGTTCACCCCGGCCGAGGTCACCGCGGACCGGGCCATGGCCTTCATGGACGGCAATGCCCGGGTGAACCGCCTGACGGAATAGCCGGGCGGTCCCGAGGCGGGGCTGACGGATCAATGGTTCTGATGCTTCCGATCGAAATTACTGATCGGAGAAACCCGCCGTTTTCATTGACTTGGAGAGAAGCGGCACGCTATCCTCGACTCAATTGCGCGCACCGGAATCCCGGTTAATTTGAACTGATTTTACTCAGGAGGATGGATGACTCCGAAAGAAGTCCTGGAGCTTGCGAAAGAGAACGGCGCCCGGCAGATCGATCTGCGATTCACCGATATCCCCAGTCTGCAGCATCACGTCTCCTATCCGACCAGCCGTCTGGACGAAAGCGCCTTCGAGGAAGGATTCGGCATCGACGGATCCAGCATCCGAGGCTGGGCGGCGATTCACGAGAGCGACATGCTGCTCATGCCCGATCCCAACACGGCGTTCATGGATCCGTTCGCCGCGGTTCCCACGCTGGTGATGGTTGGGGACATCATCGACCCGATCACCAAGCAACACTACGAACGCGACCCGCGCTGGATCGCCCGGAAGGCCGAGATGTATCTGGAGAACAGCGGCATCGCCGACACGGCCTACGTGGGAGCGGAAGCCGAGTTCTTCATTTTCGACAACATTCGCTTCGACCAGGATCAGCACTCCGGCTACTACTTCATCGACGCCGAGGAAGGGCGCTGGAACTCCGGCCGCGAGAAGGACAACCTTGGCTACCGGCCGCGCTACAAGGAAGGCTACTTCCCGGTTCCGCCCACCGACCACTACCAGGACCTGCGCAGCGAGATGGTCGCGACCATGATCAAGTGCGGGCTGGACATCGAGTGCCACCATCACGAAGTGGCCACGGGCGGCCAGGCCGAGATCGACCAGCGCTTCGACACGCTGGTGAAATCGGCGGACAACATGATGCTGTACAAGTACATTGTCCGCAACGTGGCCAACCGGCATGGCAAGACCGTCACCTTCATGCCGAAGCCCCTGTTTGCGGACAACGGCAGCGGCATGCACACCCACCAGAGCCTGTGGAAGGACGGCCAGCCGCTGTTCGCCGGCGACTGCTACGCGGGCCTGAGCCAGCTGGCGCTGTGGTACATCGGCGGACTGCTGAAGCACGCCCGGGCGCTCTCCGCCATCATCGCTCCGACCACCAACAGCTACAAGCGGCTGGTGCCCGGCTATGAGGCTCCGGTGAACCTGGCGTACTCGCGGCGCAACCGTTCGGCCGCCATCCGCGTGCCCATGTACTCGGCCAGTCCCAAGGCGAAGCGCCTGGAGTTCCGGCCGCCCGACCCGTCGGCCAACCCGTACCTGGCCTTCGGGGCCATGCTGATGGCCGGGCTGGACGGGATCCTGAACAAGCTCGATCCGGGCGAGCCGCTCGACAAGGACATCTACGACCTCTCTCCGGAGGAAATGAAGAACGTGCCCTCGATGCCGGCGTCGCTGGACGAGGCTTTGGACTGCCTGGAAGACGACCATGCCTTCCTGCTGAAGGGGGACGTCTTCACCGAGGAGATGCTGGAGAGCTTCATCGACTACAAGCGCAAGAACGAGGCCGATGCGATCCGCCTGCGGCCGCACCCCTACGAGTTTGCGCTCTACTACGACATCTGATCCTGCCTGCCTCCGAACCACCCGCGGCCCGGCGGCGCTCCCGCGCTGCCGGGCCGTTTGCATTCCAGCCCGCGAAATCCGCGAAATCTGAGGATCGGTCTCTTGAGACTCGCCATTTGCGTGAAGGGGCAGGCTGTCAGTTCGCGCGTTTCCGCTACATCGCCATGGGCTCGGCGGGCGAGTTGGAGAATCACCTGCTGCTGGCCGGAGACCTGAAACGGATCAAGTCCAAAGACGATGGCGCGTCGGCCCGGCGTGCCCTCGAAGTGCAACGCATGCTGAGTGCGCTGATCGAGAAGCAGCACGCCGATCGCCGACAACTCCCGTCCGAAACCCTCCAAGTATCCTTGGCTATGCTTTAGCCGGATGCTCGTTGCGTTTCTGGACCCAGTCCCGCAGCGGAGTGCCCGGTCCGGGCGGAAACAGAATGGCCAGAATGACGATGGCCAGTATCAAAAGCAAGGATTGCAGATCCGGGTTGAGCATGGGCGTTGTTTCGCCGCAAGCAGACCGCGCCGGGAGAGTGAAAGTGCGGGAACTGGGGCAGCTTACGTCTGAATGCC
>JADZAF010000014.1 GCA_020852755.1 Bryobacterales bacterium | reverse complement strand
TCGGCCTCAGCGACCAGCCTGGGGGCCACCCTGGTATGCTGCAATGAGAACTGGGGGGCGCTACGGCGAGCAAAGTGTTACCGATGTCGCCGGTCTAAAGTGTTACCCATGTCCCCGGCCGTTCACGGGAAACTCCTTCCACCCGCTCCTTGAAAATGATCCTGGCCCTGTACGACCGTGCCGACCGAGCCGCGACCAAAGGGAGCGGTTGCGCGGGAAACTCCTTCCACCCCGCTCCTTGTGTGATAGCCTCTCAGGAATGAACAGGCCGAGGGGACGATACGATGGCCGCTGAACAAATACACCGCGACCTGATCCGCCAGGTGTTGACCGACCCGTTGTTTGAGGACGTGCAGGAGCGCCCTGGCGCGATCCACAATCTCATCATCGACGTGAACCTGGAGTATTTCGCCGGACGCGAGGAGGCCTTCAAGCGGGTCGCCGAGCTGGCCGGCCAAGCGGTCGCCGGCGCGGTGAAACCCGAAACCGGGGACGTCGATCCCGAGCCGGACGAGATCCCGTGGTCCATCGGCAGCCTGGCCAATCCTTATATGACGGCGCGCATGCACGGCTTCGTGATCGAGCGGATGATCGCGCTGGATCTGCAGTCGGCGAGAAGGGACGCGGCCGGCGGGAGCCCGGTGGAGGTACGCAGGCGCCGGGCCATTTACCGGGTCTGGAAAAATTTCGAAGTCCAGGCGCTGATCGACCGTTCGGTCAGCACGGTGAAGGCGGATGCCGCGCGGCGTGCCTTCCTGGCTGACGGCAAGAACGTGGTCTGGGCCGTTCTGGATTCCGGAATCGACGAACGGCACGAACACTTCCAGGATCTGGAGAACCTCAAGGTCACCGAGCCGGTCCGGCACTGCGATTTCACCGTCCCCGGCGGGACCGGGCAACCGGACTGCAAGACCGCGCTGGTAGACCGTTTCGGCCACGGCACCCACGTGGCGGGGATCATCGCGGGAGCCCTGGTGAATCCCCGGACGCAGAAAGCGGTGGCCATGCGCACGCGCCTGGTCGGCAACCAGGAGGAGAAGGAGGAGCAGTGCCTGGACTCCATCACCGGCATGGCGCCCTCCTGCAAGCTGGTCAGCATGAAAGTGCTGGACGATCGCGGGCGCGGGGACGTGGGGCGCATCATCGCTGCGATCGACACTATCCAGCAGATCAACGACCACGGCCGCCGCCTGTTGATTCACGGGGTGAACCTGAGCGTGGGCTACGAGTTCGATCCGAAATGGTTCGCCTGCGGGCAAAGCCCGATCTGCGTGGAGGTGGACCGCCTGGTGCGCTCGGGAGTGGTGGTGGTGATCGCAGCCGGAAATACGGGATACGGGACACTGAGCGCCAAGGTGCGGGCGACCGGCGCGGGCTTCATGCTCACCATCAACGACCCGGGCAATGCGGAGCTGGCCATTACGGTCGGCTCAACCCACCGCGATATGCCGCACACCTACGGCGTCTCCTACTTCTCTTCGAAGGGTCCCACCGGCGACGGGCGGCTGAAACCGGACCTGGTGGCGCCCGGCGAGCGGATCCTCTCCTGCCTTTCCACCAAGGGAGATCCTGCCGCGCCGGCCAACCGCTACACCGAAGACTCCGGGACGAGCATGGCCGCCCCGCACGTCTCCGGCGTCATTGCGGCGTTCCTTTCCATACGCCGCGAATACATAGGGCAGCCCGAGGCCGTCAAGAAGATTTTTATGTCCACCGCCACCGACCTGGGAAGAAATCACAGCTTCCAGGGCCGCGGACTGGTGGATCTGATGCGGGCGATTCAGTCGGTATAGTATGGAGGCGTCATGGACATCCGGCTCTTCGAAGTGCAATTCGACAAATCAGGCAGCGTATTCCAGCCGCTTCAGGTGCGCGACATCATCGCGTTTCTGAACTCCGAGCCCGGCAACCAGACCAGCGACATCGTGGTGCTGTCGCACGGCTGGAATAACGATATGGACGAAGCCCGCACGCTGTACCGCACCTTCCTGCGAAAACTGGCGGGCGTGCTGCCGGAGGGAAGCGGGAGGAAACCGGCGGCCATCGGGGTGCTGTGGCCATCCAAGAAGTTCGCCGACAAGAGCCTGATCCCCAGCGGAGCGGCTTCGGCCTCGGACAGCACGGCGCTCATGCCCGCTTTCGAGGCCCAGATTGAGAACATGAAGGCGCTGTTCGGAAGCTTTCAGGCCGACGAGTGCCTGGATCACGTCGCCAGGCTGTTGCCGTCCATCGAGAGCGATGCGAGCGCGCAGCACGAGTTCGTGCGGACCGTGGCCCAACTGGCCCGGGCGCATCTGGACCCCAGCCAGGCGAGCCCCGACGAGGGGGAGGCAACGCTGGAGGGCATGGATGCGGCGGAGCTGCTCGATCTGCTGGGCCGTCCGGTTCTTCTGGAAACGTCCGCGGACGTGGGGGCCGGAGGTGCGGCAGGCCTGGGCGAGGACACCGGGGGCGCGGCGGGTCTGTTCGGCGAGTTTCTGGATTCCACCAGCGCGGGGGCTTTGCGTTTGCTCAACCTGATGACCTATTACGTCATGAAGGACCGGGCGGGTATCGTGGGCCGCGGCGTCAACGGCATGCTGCACGGCATCCAGCAGCAGGTGCCGGACACCCTGCGGTTTCACCTGGCCGGCCACAGCTTCGGCGGGCGCCTGGTGACGGCCGCGGTGGACGGCCCGAACGCTCTGCGCGTGAACACGCTGCTGCTGCTGCAGGCGGCCTTCTCCCACAACGCCTTTGCGGAGAAGTTCGACGGCACGCACGACGGCTTCTTCCGGTCGGTGATCGCGAAGAAGAAAGTCGCGGGCCCCATCCTGGTGACCCACAGCCGGAACGACCGTGCGGTGGGCCTGGCGTACCCGCTGGCCTCGCGCTTGAACGGCGACAGCGCCGCGGCCATCGGCGACGCTAACGACCGTTTCGGCGGCATAGGCCGCAACGGCGCGCAGCACATGGGCGCGGAGGCCCGCTTCGAGGAACTTCAAAAGGCGGGGGCGAAGTACGATTTCCCGGGCCCGTCCCGGGTGATCAATCTCAACGGCGATGCCGTGATCCGCGACCACGGCGATGTGGCACGCGAGGAAACAGCCTGGGCGCTGGCCCGCGCGATCCTCTCATGAGGACAGGATGAAACTCGGCAGGCGCACATTTCTGGGGCAAGGCACGGCCGCGGCGGCGGCTACGTCCCTTGCCAGTCCCGCTCTGGCGCAAGACCTGGCGGGCGAACTGGACCGGATACGGCTCTACGACTCGCATGAACACCTCACCCCGGAGAAGGAGCGCGTCCGGGAGAGCGTCGATTTCTTCGGCCTGGCAGCCCACTATCTGTTGAACGATGTGATCTCCGCGGGTCTCACCGGCGAGGCCCTGTCCGTGGTGCGGGACGCCAAAGCCCCGCCCGGCAAGCGCTGGGCGGCCTTCGAGCCCTACTGGCGCATGGCGCGCTTCACCGGCTACGGGCAGGCCCTGTCGATTGCCGTCCGGGACATTTACGGCGTCGAGGAGATCTCCGGGCAAACCCTGGCGCGGATCGACGAGGCCATCCGGACACGCAACCGGCCCGGCTTGTACGACTACGTGCTGCGCGAGCGGGCCGGCATCGACTGGTGCCTGGTGGACGCCTACTGGAACGAGAGGCCGGACCGCCTGGAACCGGAGTACTTCCTGCTGGCGCAGAAGTTCGACGGTTTCGTGACCCCGGCCTCGCCGAAAGACGTGGCCCGCCTGGAGCAGGTCTCCGGCGTCTCCATTCAGTCGCTGGCCGGCCTGAAGAAGGCCCTGGCCGCCACTTTCGAGCGGGCCGTGCGCTCCGGCATGGTGAGCGTCAAGTCGACCCTGGCGTACCGGCGGGAACTCCTGTTCCACGAGGTTTCCGAACAGGACGCCGCCCGGGACTTCGAGGCGATGATGCAGAGCGCGGTGGAAATGCCGCGCGGCTTCCGGGCGCAGAAGATGCGGCCGTTGCGCCGGCTGGAGGACTACATGTTTCACCAGGTGGTCCGGCTGGCCGAAGCGCATCGCTATCCCTTCCAGATCCACACCGGATTGCTGGCGGGCAACGCCTGTTTCATCGAAAACACCAATCCCAACCTGCTTGCCAACCTGTTCCATCTCTACCCGGGGGTGAAGTTCGATCTGTTTCACATCGGCTATCCCTACCAGGAAGAACTGGGTGTGCTGGCAAAACTGTTTCCCAACGTCCACGCCGACTTCTGCTGGGCTCACATCATCTCGCCGGCGGGCAGCCGGCGCACGCTGGATGAGTATCTGGAGACCGTGCCGGTGAACAAGATCCTGGCTTTCGGGGGCGATTACCGCTTCCCGGAACTGGCGTACGCGCACGCCCGCATGGCCCGCCGCAACGTGGTCCAGGTGCTGGCGGGGAAGGTGGAAGCGGGCCTCTTCACCGAGCGGCAAGCCCTGGAGGTGGGGCGGCTGCTGCTGCGCGAAAACGCCCTGGCGCTGTTTCCGCCCGCCCGTCAGAGCAGCTTGGTGACTCCCGGCGTGAAGACCGGGTAGTTGCCCTCGGCATCGGGTTTAACCGGCGGCTCCATGTCCGCCCGCACGTCTTCCGGCCTGGGCGGGAAGTAGAAGTCGGATTTGTTGATTTCCTCCCAGGTCACTTCCTTACCCGTATAGCAGCTGATCTGACCCATGATGGCGATCAGGGTGCTTCGGACCATGTAGTCCCCGTTGTTGACCGGAGCGCCTTTGCGGATCGAGTTGAACAGCTCGACGTGCTCCAGGTCATAGGGGTCCAGCCTTGGCCCCTCGTAGCTCCAGCGAGTCTCGCCGCCGATCCTGGTGCGGGTGATCACCGCGCTGCCTTTGGACCCGAACACGATGCTCGAACTCTCGTTGTAGCATTCGGGGATGGTGCGGCAGAAGGCGTACACGCGGATGTACTCGGGGAACTCGTAGACCACGGCATGGTGGTCGAAAACGCTGCCGTAGATCTCCCCGCGACGAGTAGAGCGCCCGCCCATTCCGTGGCACTTGATGGGTGCGGCGTCGTGCAGCACCCAGCTGGCGCGGTCCATGTTGTGAACCAGCGATTGGGGCACGTCATCGCCGGAGAGCCAGTGGAAGTGATACTGATTGCTGCCCTGCCACTCCACCTCGGTGAGCCCCGGCTTGCGCGGATAGAGCACGTAGGGGGCCCGCAGAAAATTCTCCTCCAGGCTGACCACCTTGCCGATGGCGCCGTCGTGGATGCGCCTCACGGTTTCGCGGTAGCCGGGGTGATAGCGGCTGTGCAGCCCCGAAACCACCGACAGCCCTTTCTGTTTCGCCAGTTCGCAGGCGGCCCGCACCGCCTTGATGCCCGCCGGATCGATGGCATGCGGCTTTTCGACGAAAACGTGCCTGCCGGCTTCGATCGCCCTGGTCATGTGCAGGGGATGGAACTTGGCGGCGTTGGCGATCAGCACGACGTCGGCGGACTCGATGACGTGCTTGTAGGCATCGAAGCCGGAGAAACAGTGATCCTTGTCCACCGCCACCTGGTCCGGCTTCTTGAGCTTGAGCTCGGTGAGCCGCTCCTGGACCCGGTCCATCAGCAAATCGCCCAGGGCGACCAGTTTGATGTCCCGCCCGGCGTTCATGGCATTGATGGCGGCGGCGGTCCCGCGGCCGCCGCAGCCGATCACACCGATGCGGATGGTGTCGCTGGCGGCCGCGTACGCTCCGGAGGAGATGGGTAAGGCCGCGGCCGCGGAAGTCTTGAGAAATTCACGACGTTGCATGGATCTCCGGGGGACAGACGGACGTTTCCTTTGTCCCGCATTAGGAAGTTAGCACCTCTCGCACCTTGGCGGCCAGCCGCTGCGGGGTGAAGGGCTTCTGCAGGTAGGCGGCGGCCCCGTCCCGGCCGCCCGCCTCCAGCGACGGCACGTCGGGATATCCGGATATGTACAGGATTCGGAGGCCCGGATGCAGCGCGTGCAGGTGCGCGGCGAGTTCGCGCCCGTTAAGGCCCGGCATCACCACGTCGGTCAGCAGAAGGTCGATGAGAGCCGGCCGGCGCCTCGCGGCCGCCAGGGCGGCCTCGCCGCTCTCCGCCTCCAACACGTCATACCCGCACGATCTGAGGATCGCGGCCGCCATGCGGCGCACTTCGAACTCGTCTTCCACCAGCAGAATAGTCCCTTTGCCCAACAGCGGCCCGGACGCCTCGATCTCCACCGGCTGGACCGCGGGCAGATCCACGCGGGGCAGCACGATGAAGAAACTGGCGCCCCGGCCCGGCTCGCTTTCCACCCAAATGTGTCCCCCGCTCTGCTTGACGATGCCGTAGACGGTGGAGAGTCCCAGGCCGGTGCCTCTGCCCGACTCCTTGGTGGTGAAGAAGGGCTCGAAGATATGCCTCAGGACCTCTTCGTCCATACCGTGGCCCGTGTCCGCGACTTTCAGCATGACGTACCGGCCGGGGGGCAGGGAGGAAGGCGTCTCGCCGTCCTTGACGTCCAGGTTGTGTGTCTCGATCGCCAGCCTGCCGCCGCGCGGCATGGCGTCACGCGCGTTGACCGCCAGGTTCATCAGGACCTGCTGCCATTGAATCGGGTCGGCCATCACGGTTCCGAGCGATGGATCCAGGCTGATCTCAAGGCCGATGTCTTCCCCGATGAGGCGGCGCAGCATCCGCTCGGTTTCGCCGACCGCGGCGTTCAGGTCCAGTGGTTTCGGCTTGAGAATCTGCTTGCGGCTGAAGGCCAGCAGTTGGCGGGTCAGGCCGGCGGCCCGTTCGCCCGCCTTGTGAATCTCCTCCAGCCCGGCCGCCATGGGGTCATCCGGACCGGTGGTTTCCATCAGCAGGGCGCAATGCCCGGCGATGATGGTGAGCAGGTTATTGAAGTCGTGGGCCACACCGCCGGCCAGCCGCCCCACGCTCTCCAGCCTTTGTGCCCGCAGGAGCTCAGACTCCAGCCGCCGGCTCTCGCTGACGTCCCGGAAACTCCAGATCCGGCCGGTGATGCCGTCGCCCAGGATCTGGGCCTGCGAATACAGCTCGAAGACCCGGCCGTCCACGCACTCGATGACCTGGTGGAAAACCCGGTCCGAGTTCGCCAGCAACGCACGGACCGATTCGCGGAAGTCCTCCGGCGAGTGTGCCTGGGAGAGAATCGAGTCCAGCAGTTTCCGGCGGTTCCGGTAGCCCAGCAGCGACTTGGGAATCCGCCACATTTCGAGCAGTTTGCGGTTGTAGGCCAGGACCTCGCCGCCGCGGTTGGCCACCAGGATGCCGTCCATGGTGGAATCCAGGGTCGCATTGAGTAATGAGACGGTGCGCTTCAGATCCTCTTCGGCCTGTTTGCGGGCCGTAATGTCGGTCAGCATCGCGATCGCGCCGATGGGCCGTCCCTCCGCGTCCTCCAGCCGGTTGGCGGCCACAATGGCGTGGACGGGGCTCTGATCGGCGCGGCGAAAAGTGCAATCGCTCTGGCCGGGCGCCTCGGCGCCCCGCGGCTGGATGCACTCCTCCCAGGCTTGCCGGCTGGCGGGGTCGGCCAGTTCGACGGCCACACGGCCCACCAGTTCCTCGGTCCCGCGGCCCAGCATCCGCCCGGCCTTCTCGTTGGCGTAGCTGATCCGGCCGTCTCCATCCACGATCAGAATGCCCTCCCGGGCGGTCTCGATGATCCGGCGGTAGCGCTCCTCGCTCTCCCGCAGCGCCTCTTCGGCCTGAACGCGCTCGGTCACGTCGATGGCGAGTTCAAGACGGACATCCCGGCCGTCGGGCCACTGGATGATCTGATCGGTGACCAGGTAGTGCTTGCCGGTGACCGGATTGTGATGGTCCCACCGGTAGGGCTTGCCCTTCCGGCTTAGTATGATGCTGTTGGTGCAGAACGGGCAGGGCGAGTCGCGGTGCTGGAGGACCTTGTAGCACAGCTCGCCGGCCGGGTTGCTTCGCAAGGCTTGCTGCAACGCACGGTTGGCGAAGAGGATCTCATACGAAAACGGGTCGGCTACATACACGCTCTCGCTGAGGTTCTCGAAGATGGAGAGCATCTGGCGGCGCTGAAAGTCGACCGCCGCCCGTGCCGAACCGCGCTCCAGAAAAGCGCCGATCATCTCGGCCACCGTGCGCAGCAGGCGGACATCCTCCTCGCTCCATTCCCGCAGGCTCAGAGTGTCGTCGAAGCCGATAAAGCCCCACCAGCAGCCATCGGCGTGGATCGGCAGCACCAGGATTGAAAGGATGCTCTGGGGTTCCAGAAACTGCCGCTCGCTCGCCGGAAAGTCGCGGACCAGGCCGCAAATCGGCCGGCCGGCGCCCAGTTCCTGAAGCCAGCGATCCCCGCCGCGGCTGTACGGGTGGCATTGCAGGCCGGGGTTCCCGATCTGAGGTTCCACTCCCTCGGCCGTCGCTTCAAAAACCTGGCTGCTGCACAGGCCCAGTTCGGGGTGATCGAGGTTTCGGAAGATATAGACACGGCTTACCCCGGAAGCGGCCAGCAGGTGGCGGAGCACCTGCGGGATGCTGTCCTGGTTTCCGGACATCAGGGCCTGGGAACAGGCTGCGACGGCCTCCTCGTAGCGCAGTCTGCGGCCGAGGGCCGCCTCGGCCCGGCGCCGGGCGGTCGCATCGGTCAGAAAGGCCAGCAGGGCGGCGCCCTCCTCCAGGTCCAGCAGCCCCAGGGTGATCTCGCACGGGAATCGGGCGCGGTTCCGCTTCAACCAGACGGCCTCCACGGGTCCGGGCAGCCGCTCCCCGCCCAGGCGGCGGCGGAAACAGGAGGCCACGAGTTCGCGGGATTCCGGGGCGACGTGCCCGGAGACGGGGATGGCCAGGGCCTCGCCCAAGGCTGGAAACCCGGTCATCTCCAGATACGCCGGGTTGGCGTAAATGAGCCGGTCATCCCGGACCAGGACGACGCCGGCCGGGGAGAACTCAAACAACGCCCGGAGCTGATGAGTGTCGCGCAAGGGAACCGTCTACAATGTCCTGAGTCTACCCTATTTCGGGCCGCTTTCTCCGCCCGTACAAATTCCCCACACTTTTCACCGCCGCTCTCTTGCGCCCCGGCGGCTTCTGCGCCATAGTGGATAGGGCAGCAGGGAAAACCAATGTAGAGCGCACGTCATCGGCTGTATCGAAGATCGCCCGGCAGGCGCTCGGGTGTTCCTCTGGCCTGGACGGTTTTCGATGACCGAGACGTTGCTCTTCTTCACCGAAATCTCGGGCCTCCCGGTACACGACCTTAAAGGCCGGCGCATCGGCCGTATCCGCGATCTGGCGGTGGTGCCCCTCATCGACCCTGCCCGGGTGGACCGTGTTCTGGTCAGCGGCGGCTGGACCTGGCTTACCCTGCGCTACGATCAGATCCGGTCGATCTCGCTGGACGGCATCTACCTCAGCGACGAACAGCTGACGCCCTACCACGACGACGAGTACATGCTGCGCATCAGCCGCGATCTGCTGGACCAGCAGATTATCGACGTACACGGCCGCAAGGTCGTGCGCGTGAACGATGTCACCTTCAGCCTGCGCCATGAGGCCGGCCGCGACACGCTGTGGGTCCTCGAAGTGGACGTGGGCATCCGCAGCATCTTCCGGCGGCTGCTCCAGGGGGTGGTTCCCCGCAGGCTGATCCGGCGGATGCAGCAGGTGATTCCCCCGAACTCGATCCGGTGGGAATTCTGCAACATCATCGAAGCCGATCCGCAGCGCCGGCTCCGGCTCAACATCTCCAACCAGATGCTGGAGCGCCTGCACCCCGCCGACCTGGCCGACATCGTCGAAGAACTGGGACCGGCCGAGCGCGAAGCGATCTTCGAGACCATCGACAGCGAGGTGGCCGCCGAGGCTCTCTCGGAAGTCGATCCCAAGATGCAGGCCAGCATCCTGGAGGCGCTGGAGCCGGAAAAGGCGGCCGACATCGTCGAGGAGATGGCTCCCGACCAGGCGGCCGACGTGCTGGCCGAACTTGAGGAGGAAACCTCCGAGGAAATTCTTGGGGAGATGGAGCCGGTGCCGGGCACCGAGGTGCGCGAACTGCTCGAGTTCCCCGAAGACAGCGCGGGCGGCCTGATGAACACTGAGTTCGTCGCCCTGCCCGCCAATGCCGCCGTGGCGGATGCCGTGGAGGCGCTGAAGGGCAGCGAAGACCTGCTCGAGGGTCTGAACACTCTCTTCCTCCAGGACGAGGAAGGCAAGCTGGCCGGCGCGGTCCCCCTGGCGCGGCTGTTCGTGGCCTCGCCGGGCACTCCTCTTTCGCACCTGGCCGCCGACACCCTGGTCCGGGTCTCCGTGGACGAAAAGCAGGACCGGGTCACCGAGCTTTTCGACAAGTACAACCTGCTGAGCCTCCCCGTGGTGGACGGGGAAGGGAAACTGGCGGGTGTGATCACCGCCGACGACATCATCTCCGTCCTGAGGCAGCGATGACCACCGTAGCGGCGCGGATCGCGCGCCTTCCCGGACGGGTCCGCTACCATATCGCGGTCTTCTTCGCCGTTATCGGCCCCGGCTTCATTACCGCGGTGGTGGACAACGATGCGGGCGGCATCTACACCTACTCCCAGGCCGGCGCCCGCTTCGGCTACCTGCCCCTGTGGACCCTCATGCCCATCGCCCTGGTGCTGATCATCACCCAGGAGATGTGCTCCCGGATGGGCGCCGTCACCGGCAAGGGTCTTTCGGACCTCATCCGGGAGGAGTTCGGCCTGCGGCTGACGTTCCTGATGATGACCCTGCTGGTGCTGACCAACCTGACCAACGTCATGGCCAATTTCGCCGGCGTGGCCAGTTCCCTCGAACTGTTCCGGGTCAGCCGCTACATCACCGTGCCCCTGGCCGCGGTCGCGGTCTGGCTGCTGATCGTGAAGGGCAGTTATCGCAGCGCCGAAAAGGTCTTTCTGATCGCTTGCGTGTTCTATGTCACCTACGTGATCTCGGGCATCCTGGTGAAGCCGGACTGGAAGGAGGCGGCGGTCTACAGCGTTCGTCCGGTGCTGCTGCTGGACAGCGCTTACATCGAGATGCTGATCGGCATGGTGGGCACCACCATCGCTCCCTGGATGCAGTTCTACCTGCAGGCCGCCGTGGTGGAGAAGGGCGTGACCGCCAAGGAGTACGCCGAGTCCCGGGTCGAAGTAGTGGTGGGCTGCATCATGACGGTGGTGATCGCCTTCTTCGTGATCGTGGCCTGCGCGGGCGCCATCTGGACGGTGGCGCCGCGTGACATACGCGATGCCGCCGAGGCGGCCCTGGGCCTGCGTCCCTTCGGTGAATACGCCTTCCTGCTCTTCAGCGCGGGCCTGTTGAACGCCTCCCTGTTCGCGGCCTGCATTCTGCCGCTCTCCACCGCCTATTCGGTTTGCGAGGGGCTGGGTTTTGAATCGGGCGTCAACAAGCGCTTTCGCGAGGCGCCGATTTTCTACTGGCTTTACACGCTGCTCATCGTGATTGGAGCCGGGGTGGTGCTGCTGCCGGGTTTTCCGCTGATCCGAATGATTCTGTTCTCGCAGGTAGTCAACGGAGTGCTGCTCCCCTTCGTGCTGATTTTCATGATCCTGCTGGTGAACAAGCGGGAATTGATGGGCGAATGGGTGAATTCGAGGAGCTATAACCTGGTGGCCTGGGTCACGGTGGTGGTGATGATCGGCCTGACCCTGGCCCTGACCGGGCTCAGCCTGCGCGGCTTGCGATGACGATCCAGCCTCCCTTCGGCATGATTGCCGACGATCTTACCGGCGCCTGCGACGCGGGCGTGCAGTTCGCCTCCCGCGGGTTCTCCAGCATGGTATGGCTGAAGGAGCCCGACGCGGCGGCCGAGATGACGGTGCTGACTACCGCGAGCCGCGCGGACGCGCCGGCGGTCGCCCGGGCCAAGGTGCGCGAGGCATGCCGGATTCTGCGGGAGCGCGGCATCCGCCTGGTGTACAAGAAGATCGATTCCACGCTGGCCGGCAGCGTGGCCGAGGAGATCGAGGCGGCGCTGGAAGCCACCGGCAGATCCGAGGCGTGGATCAGCCCTGCTTTTCCGGCCATGGGCCGGACGGTGGCACACGGGAGACTCATCGTGCACGGAGTCGAGCGGGGGCGGGTCCCGGCCTCCGGGCGGTTGCTGGTCCGGGACGCCTCCACGCCGGAAGACCTGGAGCGGATCGCCCGCGAGGCGCTGGCCCTGGAGCCGCAGCCGCTGGTCGCGGGTTCCGCCGGGCTGGCCGCGGCACTGGCCGCCGCCCTGGCCCGTCTTTTGGGGAAGTCCGGGGACCCGGGCCGGAGGTCCAAAGGTTCCGGGCCCGTGGTGTGCCTGACCGGTTCGCGCAATCCGGTCACCTGCGCGCAGGTGGAGAGGCTCCGGCAGGCGCGGCCGGAGGTGCGGGTAGTGGAGGTCAGCCGGGAACACCCGGACGCCGAAAGGGTCCGGCGCCTGCTGCCTGCCGGGGCGCTCATCCTGTGCGGCGGCGATACCGCGGAGTTTGCCTGCCGGGTTCTGGGAGTCTCCGCGATCCGCCTGGAAGACGAGGTGCT
>JADZAF010000013.1 GCA_020852755.1 Bryobacterales bacterium | reverse complement strand
TCATCGGGTAAAGCGGAGTGAACTCGCGATCGCGGATCAGGAGCGGGCGGACGCCGTATTCATCGGCCACGAACAGCTTGCCGTGGTTCGGCTGACCGGTATGCTGCTGGCTCAGGCGTGTGGCGAAATACAGGCGGGAGCCGTCGTAAGTGGTGGCCAGGCTTTCGAACTGGGCGCGGGCGGGCACAGCCGAAAGCACAAGCGCCACGGCCAGGAGGCGCACAACAGGAATACTGTAATGCCGGCTTCCGAACGGGGGAAATGCCTCCCTCCGGGGCAGGGAGCAACAGCGCGGGACTCCTTTGCTACACTGGGGGTTCTCCCATGCGCCTTGTAGCCCTCTGTTCCGGGCTGCTCTTGTTGGCTCCCCTGAAGGCCAGTGACAAGCCGCAGTCCTCCCGTACTCCGCGGACGTCCAGTCAAGCCGCGGCTGCGGCTGAAAGCAGTTCCCAGCCTGCCCGTTCCTCCTTGACCGGAGCCGCCGCGCGGCGCAACGAGAACGTGCAGGTCAACCGCATCGACAACGACGCTCTGAAGGAAGCCAACATCCGGCTAGGGGATAACGTGACCCTGATATCCGTTGCTCCGGCCGAGGCCGGTTACTACGCGGCCGAGCACGGCCGCCCGGCCGTCGAACCGCCCGTCCTGCGAGCGATTCCGCCGCTCTCCGGCTGGCATGGAGAACTGTTCGAATCGCTGCAGAACAGCATCTTCAACGCCCGCACGTTCTTTCAGGTAGGCGACGTGCTGCCTTCACGCCAGAACCAGTACGGAGGCCGTTTCGGAGGCCCCGTGCCAGGGTTGGGCAGCCTGACGGGGACATTCTCGCAACGCAAGACCCGCGGCATGGTCAACGGAAACGTGCTGGTGCCGCTGGCTTCGGAACGCACCGCGCTGGCCACCGACCCCGCCGTGCGGGCGACCATCGAGCGCTTCCTGGCTGCCTACCCGGCCCAGTTGCCGAACCGCCCCGATTTCGACCTGCGCGCGTTGAACACCAACGCTCCCCAGCGGATCGACGAGATCAACGGCACCCTCCGGCTGGACCGCGATCTTTCCTCCCGGGACCGCCTCTCGCTGTTCCAGTTCCTCAACCGCCAGCGCATCGACGCCTTTCAACTGGTGGCCGGGCAAAACCCCGATACCGAGATCCACACCCTGCGCTCGCAACTCACCTATCGCCGGCAACTGGCGGCAGGCGCCGAAATGGTTTTGGGTGGAGCTTTCAACCGCATCCGCTCCGGGCTGGCGGCCGAGCCCAATGCCGTAGGGCCCCGGGTGCGTTTCGGTTACCAGATCGAGGAACTCGGCCCGGACAGCCTGTTCCCCATCAACCGGGCGGTGAACACCTTCCGGGGCGGCGCGGTCTTTACCCGAACGGCGCCTGACAGCAATCACACCCTGACCTTCGGCGGCGACCTGCTGCGCACTCAGTTGAACGGGATCGAGACCAACAACCAGCGCGGCCTGATCTGGTTCAGCAACAATTTCGGGCGCACCGCGATTGAGAATCTGCGCATGGGCACGCCCACTACCTATGAAGTGACCATCGGGGCCATGGAGCGCGGATTTCGCAACCTGGGGGCCAACCTGTTCTTCGGCGACCAGTGGAAGGCGACGCCCCGCCTGCAGATCTATTACGGGATCCGCTACAGCCTGGACACGGCCCCGGTGGAAGTCAACGCGCGCAACACCATTCCCTACGGCTGCGACTGCAATAACTTCAGCCCGCGCTTCTCGATCGCCTACCGCCTGGGCGGAGAGTGGGTGCTGCGTACGGCCTACACCACCTCGTTCGGGCAAGTCCAGCCGGTCACGTACGGGCAGAGCCGCTACAATCCGCCCGGCGCCCGGTACCTCGTGGTGCAGAACCCCGACCTGCTGCATCCCCTCAAGGACATTGACCTGAACGACCCCTCGGGCCGTTACTCGCCCACGGTCCTGACCCGCGAACTGGCGACTCCCTACTCGCATCAGTACAACCTCAGCTTCGAAAACCGGCTGGCCGGGCGCTACCTGCTGCGCTTCGGCTACGTAGGCAGCCGCACCTTCAAAATGCTCGACTCCTACCAGCTGAACCGTGCCATTCCGGCAGCCGGCATTCCGCTTACCACCCAGACGGTGAACCAGCGGCGGCCCGATCCGCGCTACTACGACGTTAAGTACATTGTCAATGCCGGCGCCGGATACATGGACGCGGCGCAGGTTGCCCTGGAATCCTCCCGGCGGACGGGGCTTAACTGGGCCCTGAGCTACACTTTCGGTAAAGCGCTGGACACCGGGGCCGACTATGCGGCCACCGGGGCGAACAACGACATCAGCAAGGGGCGCAGCCAGTCGGGTGATCTTACCCAGCAGGACCGCAAGGGCCTGAGCATCTTCGATTCCACCCACGCACTGCTCATTTCCTATTCCTACGAACTGCCGCGGCCCGCGGGTCCGGGCGCGCTCGGCTGGCTGCTCAACGGCTGGCAGATTTCCGGGACCACCCTGCTGAAATCCGGCACCCCTCTGACCCTCTACGTGGGCAGCGACGCGCCCGGATTCGGCAACGTGGACGGCGGCTCGGGCGACCGGCCGAACATTGTGGATCCCTCCATTTTGGGAAAAACGGTTGACGATCCGAACACCGCGCCGCTGATCGTCAGCCGTGACCGTTTCGCCTATATACGTCCGGGCGAGGCGCGAGGAAGCCTGGGCCGCAACACGTTCCGCAAGGACGGCATCGCCAATTTCAATACCGCCTTGACCAAGCAGTGGCGCTGGGACGGTTGGCGGGAGTGGACCCTGCTGCTGCGCGGCGAGGCCTACAACCTGATGAACCACCCCCAGTTCGACGAGCCGCAGCGGAACCTGAGTTCGCCGGCCTTTGGTAAGATTACCAACACGCTCAATGACGGGCGCGTGCTGCAGATCGGCTTGCGCCTGGTGTTGTGAATGGCTGCCATGCTGAAAAGTTACGGCCTGACCGATCCCGGCTGCATCCGCACGAATAACGAGGACCGCTTCCTGACGGCGCCGGAACTGGGGCTGTTCCTGGTCGCCGACGGTATGGGCGGGGCCCGGGCGGGGGAACATGCCTCGCAACTGGCGGTCGATACGGTGGTGGGCCGTATCCGGTCCTCCGGACGGCGCGACGCGCAGGCGCTGCTGGCGGCGCTGGAGGAGGCCAACCGGATCGTGATGGAAGCCGGGCAGCGGGAGGCCGGCAAGCAGGGCATGGGCACCACGCTGGTGGCCGCGCTCGATACCGGGCGGGAACTGGCTATCGCCAGCGTGGGCGACAGCCGGGCCTACCTGCTGGCAGGCGGCTCGCTGAACGCCGTGACCGAGGACCAGACCTGGGTACAGGATGTGGGACGCTCGCTGGGACTCGATGAGATCAGCCTGCGGGCTCACCCGCTGCGCCACGTCCTGACCATGGCGATCGGGGCCGGAGCGCCGCTGGTGGTGCGGTGCTATAACATAGTGTTCGATTCCGGAGCGCTGCTGCTGCTTTCGAGCGACGGCCTGCACGGCGTTCTCGACCGGGACCGCATGCAGCACATCCTGGCCGGCGAGGGCAGCCTCGAGGACAAGTGCCGGGCGCTGGTGGAAGCGGCCCGGGCGGCCGGCGGACCGGACAACATTACGGCGGTCCTCGTGCAAAGAGAATGAAGACGATCCTGGCGAGAGCGCTCGCAGCCGCGCTGCCTTGCCTGCTGCTCGGCCAGACGGCCATCCTGCAGGTCAGGGTGGTTGCCGGCGAAGGCGCTGTTCACGCGCCGGGTTCCCGATCCACATCAGAGTTGACGGTCGAAGTGACCGATGAGACCGGGCGGCCCGTACAGGGCGCGGCGGTCAGCTTCCGCCTGCCGGAACAGGGGCCGGGCGGCCTGTTTTCCAACGGCCTGAGCACTGACCTGGTTCTCACCGGCGCCGACGGCCGGGCCACCGTTACGGGCATGCGGGCCAACCGTACCCCGGGGCCCTTTCAGATCCGGATCACGGTAGCCAAGGACCAGGCGCGGGCGGGTATCGTTTCGCGGCAGTACGTCTCCGAAGTTCGGGCCGTGCCCGCGGCTTCCGCACCGGGGGCGGTGAAGAAGAAAGGCCGGGGCAAGTGGATCGCAGTGGCGCTGATCGCCGCCGGCGCGGCCGGAGGCGCCGCTATCGGGCTGACCCGCAATGGATCTTCCCCCAGCGCGGGCGCGGCGCCCCCGGCCCTCAGCGTGGGCCCGCCGTCGATCAGCATCGGCAAACCCTAGACTATGATCCGGACCTTGCTCATGATCCTGTGGGGAGCGGCGGCGTTCGCGCAGTCCGCCCTCATGCCTCCGCTGGCCGGACTCATCCGCGATGCGGAGAACCGTCTCCGCCCGGTGTTCGGAGTAGCGGGCAGTTACACGGCCGGTGACGCCCGCATGGAGGGCGTCTCCTCCCTGGCTTTCCACGGGCGCGGAGGGCTGGCCAAGACGGCGGACAGCGTCTGGGTGCTGGACGAGCACGGCCGCGCCGTGGAGCGCCTAGACGCGCCCGCGGGAGAAGCGCTGTTCGCCTTCGGCCCGGACGGCGCTCCCGCGTTCATCTACTACCGCGAAACCTCTGAGATCGAAACGTTCCGGGGATCGCGGCGGACCCTGGAATTGCCGGGAGTGGCGGCCATCGGCTCAGACGGAAGCGGCAAGGCTCAGGTGCTGTTCGTCCAGGACGGGCGATTGTGGCTGGCCTCGCTGTCCGAAGACGCGACGCCGGGGCCGTTCGTTCCGGTTTCCCCGGACGAGTTCGCTTCCCCACCCCCGGCTCTTCTGCCGGCCGGCGGCGTTGTCTCCTTCGTCTCCGGCCGCGAACTGGTTCTGATGCATGGGACGAGCGTGCGCCGGCTGGAATTGCCCGGTGTTTGCGTCCGCCTGGAGCAGATGTCGGAGGACGGGCTGATCCTCCGCCTGGAGACCGGCCCGGCGCTGGCGGTGCGCGGGGTGGCCGGCGAAGCGGTCAGGATCTATCGCCTGCCGGAGGCGAAGCCGTGACCTCCCGCCTTCTCCGCTGGTTGCTTCCGGCGCTCTGCCTTGCGGCGCCCCTGCCCGCTCAGTTTCAGATCGTGGTTCCCCAGGGCGATGTGGAGCGGCCGGTCACCACGCAGTTCGACTTCGGTACGGTAGCCACGGGGGATTCGCGCGACGTGCGCTTCCGGGCGCGCAACCTGAGTTCGATGCCGGCCCAGATTAACCTGCTCTCCCTGGGCGGGGCCGGCTTCACGCTGCTCGATCCTCCCCAACTGCCGCACAGGGTGGAGAGCGGTGCGTACCTTGACTTCACCGTGCGCTTCCAGCCGTCCGCGCAGGGACTGCTCAGCGCCACACTGCACCTGAACAACCTGAGCCCGATTTTGCGCGGCACCGGGATGGCCGCGCCGGTGCTGTGGCTGGAGCAGCCCGAGGGCGGGGTGGTTCTCACCTCGGGCTCGGTAGTGGACTACGGCCGGGTGGAACGGGGGACGGTCGCGAGGCGGCGGCTGTTTCTCGAAAACCAGACCCGCCAGCAACTGACCGTCGAGAGACTGGCGGTGAGCGGAGAGGAGTACCGTCTGGCCGTCCCGGTCCCGCTGCCGCTCAGCCTGGAGGCCGGCCAGTCGATCGCTCTGGATCTGTTGTTCGAGCCGCGGGCCACGGGGCCCAGGCAGGGACTCCTGGAGGTGGACCTGCGGCGGGTGGCTCTGGCCGCGACGGCTGTCGAGCCGCCGCTGCCCCGTCCGGTGATCTCCATGGATCCGGCAGCCCCGGCGAGCGCGCGGCAGGTGAAGATCGGGATCCAGCTTGCGGAGGTATCGAGGACCGGCGGCACGGGCCGGATCGTGGCGGAATTCACCCCCGAGCCGCAAGGCTTTCCGCCGGACCCCGGCATCGTTTTCGTTTCCACCGGAAGCGCATCGGCGTCCTTCACGGTTGCCGAGGGCGACAGCGCGGCACGGTTCGACGGCGCCGGCGAGATTGTGCTGCAGAGCGGAACCACCGCCGGCCGCCTGGCGGTCCGGGTCGAGTTGGGGGCGCACCGCGAGGAGCAGGTGCTGGTGATTCCGCCGGAGCCTCCGGGGATCGACACGCTGCGGGCCTCGCGCAACTCCAGCGGGCTGGAAGTGTACCTCGCGGCGTTTGACAACACCCGCTCGGCCGGGCAGCTGAGCTTCACGTTCTACGACCAGGCGGGCACGGCCGTGCCGCCGGGGGCCATCCGGGTGGACGCGCGCAGCGAGTTCCAGCGGTATTTCCAGACCTCCGAGGTGGGCGGCGCTTTTGCGCTGCGGGCGGTGTTTCCGGTGTCCGGCGACGCGTCGCGCATCACGGCCGTGGAAGTGGAACTCAGCAATTCGGCCGGCTCGCGCAGCCGCCGGGCCGGCTTCTGACCGGGAAGCCGGTTCGGAATCGAACCTGCGCGGCCTACACCATCAGCATGCCGCCGTTGATCTCGATGGTCTGCCCGTAGATGTAACGCGCCGCCGCGGAGCACAGGAACAGGATCACGTCGGCTACTTCCTCGTTGGTTCCCAGCCGGCCGGCCGGAGTGGCTGCCACCACGGCGTCCAGCACCTGCCGGGTCGAGAAGCGGGCGTGGAAATCGTTGTCCACGGTTCCGGGCGAGACCGCATTCACCCGGATCCCCTTGGGCGCCAGTTCCTTGGCCAGTCCCTTGGTCATGGCGGTCACGGCCGCCTTGGCCGCGGCGTAGACCGTCGCCCCCGGCCCGCCTCCGTTCCGCGCGGCGATCGAACTCAGGTTGACGATGCAGCCGCCGCCGCGCTCCATCATGGCGGGCGCGACCGCCTGGGCAATGAACCAGGCGCTCTTCACGTTCAGGTTCATCACCCGGTCGTACAGGTCGCCGGTGAATTGCAGGAGCCGGGCCCGCGCGACCAGCGAGCCGGCGTTGTTCACCAGAATATCGACCGGCGCCGCCGCTTTCTGGACGGCCGCGATCAGGCTTTGAATCCCCTGACCGCAGCCCAGGTCCGCCTGGAACAGCAGCACCTCCGCCCCGGCTGCTTCGGCGCCTGCGCGCACCTGGTCCACGCCCGCCTGGTTGGTGTTGTAGTGCAGCAGGAGGCGCGCGCAACCGCTCCGCGCCAGAGCTATGGACGTGGCCGCCCCGATGCCCCTGGAAGCGCCCGTGACCAGGGCGGTCTTGCCTCGGAAATCACTCTCCACGTTCTATTCCCTTTCGCTGTATGTGACAGGCTTCGGCCTTTGAGTGAAGGCGGAAGCCTGCCCCAAGTATAGAACGTGGACCGGACCGGGCCGCGTGCGGGCTATGCCGTCGTCCGCAGCCAGTCGGCCAGGGCGTCCGCGTACAGATCCATGCCCTTCCGCGAATACCTCAGGTACCCGTCGCGCCGGAACTGGTTCATGTAGTGGGTGACGATCTCGCGCGAAGTTCCCACGTACTGCGAAAGCAGCTGGTGCGTGAAGGGCAGGACGTGCACCGAGCCGTCGTCCGTTCTCTCGCCCATGCGGTCCGCCAGCCGCAGCAGGCTGCGAGCCAGCCGCCGGGCCGTGTTGTCGGCCGAGAAGCTGACGATGCGCTGGCTGAACTCGAGGGAGCGCTGGACCAGCATCTGGATCAGCGCCAGCCCCAGGCGCGGCCGCCGCAGCAGAACGTCTTCAATTTCCGCGCTGGTCCACGACATCACCTGGGTCCCTTCCAGTGCCGTAGCCTCTTCACCCCGCCGGGTCAACCCGATCAGCGCCCCTTCGCCGAAGAAGTCGTCTCTGCGGTAAATGTCCACGACCACAGGAAGGTCGGGATCGGCCTGCCGGCATACCTTTACCCTGCCGTTGATGACCAGGTAGATGCTGGAAGCAGGCTGATCGGCGTGGTAGATGATCTGCCCTTTTCGGAAATCCAGAACGGTTGAGCGAGGCAAATGAACGAGAGGATCCTCAAGCGGCCTCTCGTAAATCGAAATCTTAGTCGCGCCCGTAGACATAGCTCTTCATCCCTTTTGAAGTCTCGTTCCCCCCGATCGGGGTCGGAGACTGAATTCAGAGGCAGGACGGTACTACCGGCACTCCTGAGCGTTTTTCCCGTGGCTGCCAGTTGCAGCCCGGTTCCTTCTTTGAGGCGCTTCGGCGTGCCTGATATGCAGTATACAGGCGCTCTCGAATGCCGTCCAGTACCGGAAGGCAAATGTGCGAAAATCCCCGTTTTCCGGCCGGATTTGTGTGCGTCTTTGCACAATTTCCAGCTTCTGTAGGACTCAATACAGGAAGCGCTGGAGAATCGGGGCGTAGGCGTCGATGCGGCGGTCCCGCAGGAAGGGCCAGTTCCGGCGCACATCCTCGATTCGCCGCGTATCGCATTCCACTACAAGGGTTTCCTCACGGTCTTGGGAGGCCTCGGCCAGCACCTGCCCGAAAGGGTCGGCGACGAAGGAACCGCCCCAAAACTCGATGCCGCGCTCCGGCGGGCCTTCATACCCGACCCGGTTCAC
>JADZAF010000012.1 GCA_020852755.1 Bryobacterales bacterium | reverse complement strand
ATCACCTCCAGGTTCGAGGAACCGCCGTACCCCACCGAGGTGATCATGGAGCCCGTGGAGTCGGGCCTGCCTTTGCGCTCGGCCGTGGTCTTGAACCAAATCCGCTCCGTGGATCGCCAGCGCCTGGCAAAGCGCCTTGGCCACGCCGGCTTAGAGACCATGGACCGTGTGGACCAAGCCATACAGATCAGTTTGGGATTAGTCAAAATATGAGCACGGGCCGGCGCCTTATGGCCGCCAGCCTGCCGTTGATTGTGCCCGGGGCAAGCTGACGCAACTCCAGATGAATTCGATAACGGGTGACAACGGCCTTGTTGAAGGATAGCCTGGGTTCGGAGCAGTACCGGGCGATGAACTCGTCTATGGCGTGCCGGTAACCTCGTTGCGATTCCTTCGAGGGCACGCTGTTGAGCACCGTCGATTTTGCCTGATAGAGGTCTGGTAGATTCAGGCTGTGCTTCGGCGAAGACTTCGTTGGCTGACGACGCTTGATGCGCTTCATGTGCGGGGCTCCCGTCCCCACAAATGAGCACGCATGCAGGCTGATCAAATGGCAAACGCCGCGCGGACGCGGTCTTTGATGGCGTCCCAATCGCGGGCGCTCAGTTGTCCAATGACGGTCAACTCTGAACGATGGGCAGTCAACACGTACGCGCGGAAGCAGGACGCTCAGCGAGATATGTTGCGCTCGCAATCACCACCGCCGGCCGGACCTTGGTTACCTGGGCGCCTACGAGGACGCCGACCACCGCGTCGCCAAGCTTCAATCCTTGTCCTCTGAGTCCTCAGCGTCGAGGCGGCGCAGGGATGCAGCCCTGAAATTGTTCAGATCTTCATCGGACCAGGAATCCGACCAGTCGATTCTGTGGTTCGGCGCGAGTTGCGCTAATCGCTCCGCGAGCGCCGACAGTTCTGAGGCCGTATCCGGAGGCAGGCGGCGGAACGCGTCTACCAATGACGCCTCTCGCTCGTTGAGCTGCATTTCCATATCCCGTATTCAGGATAGCGGCCAAATAGCGGCCAAACCACCGGCCTGGAACTCCACTTTGCCGTGTCGCCCACGCTTCCTTGTGCCGGCGTTCTCGACTTAGTGGACGAGTAGCGCCGGCGTGTGCGGCATCGCGCGGCTTCAAACGTCGAGAATCGATGCAATCTGGCGGCGCAGTTCTGGAATGCGGTTCCGGACCACGTCCCAAACAAGCTGGTAATCCACCCCAAAGTAGTTGTGAATGAGCCGGTCGCGCATTCCCGCCATGGCACGCCACTCGACAGCGGGGTGTTGCGCTCGAAACCCGTCCGGGATCTTCTTCGCAGCCTCTCCGATGATTTCCAGGCTACGAACGAACGCGCGCCGAATCGTATCGTCCCCCATGAACGCCTCCGGGGCCATGCCCGTGGTCTGTTTCATGAGATAGTCGGCCTCTACCAATATGTGCCGAAGGTAATCACGCGGCTCGAAGGACATCTTCCGCTTCCGCCAGGATGCGCGGCCCCAGGAACGGGGACAACGCCTCTACCGTCACGAGTTCGACCCTGCGACCGAGGCGTGCTTCCAGCAACTCCGATAAAGCCAGGAATCGCCCGTACGTCTTCTCGCCCGCGACGAATTCGACCAGAAGGTCGACATCGCTGTCAACACGAGCTTGACTGCGTGCCACCGAACCGAACAGAGCCAGACGCTGCACACCTAACGCGCGGATCTCGCCTTCGGACGCAACCAGCCGCTGCATCGCCTGTTCCCTGGTAAGGGGCGCTTCCGGCATTCCATAACAATTCTGCCTGATCCGGCTCAGAGATGCCAAATTCCTTTTATTTTTACGGGGGCCCGCGCGTTACGAACCCACCTGGCCGTGTCGTCGCCCATGCTGAGCTTGGCCAACGCGGGGTGCGAGGCAGCGGCGCCGGGTTAGGAACGACAACCCGGCTTGCGGCACGCGATAGTCAGGCTGCCGCCTGACGCCTCTGCCGGGATCCCAAAGCGACTATCGGCTTCCGGCAGCCGGGCAGCACGAACCCGGTGCCCGGCGAAGCCTTTGGCGCCTGGCCGGCGGAGCGCGAGCGATTGACCCGCCTTCATTTCGATGAACCGGGCGGGTGGTTTTTCCCTTGGGCTGGGTTGCGGGCGTCCGGCCTGGCCGGGCGGTTCTTCGCCGGATTACTGAAGACGAAGCGGCCGTACAGGACGCACCCTCTCATCCCCGGGTCGCAGGGGAGCTTGTTCACTTTCTGGCAAACTCCGTTCACTTCGTGCGGACAACCCCAACTGCCCATGCTCGTGCTCTCGATCCATGGTATGTCCGGGAAACCAGTCGGGGATGTGACCGCGATCACCGTCCGGTTATCCGGTCTTGAAGGCCACTCCGGCCCGGTCCAGCTGCTCGATGGCCTGCTCGACGCCTCGGCGCTGGTGTTCGATGCGTTCGCGGAGGCCGCCGGGGAGCGGCCGGGCCAGGGCGCGGTCGTAGTGCTGGAGCGTTCCGCTTTCGCCTTGCACGCACTCCTCGATGAAGGCGCCGTCGTCCCTGGGGCGTATGCGCGCTTCCAGGTCGACCCAGCCGCGGTGCAGGATACCGCCGGAATGGCTGGCGCCGGAGGGGTCCGCGCCGAGGGTCCGGATGTCTTCCTCGAGTCCGGCGGCGTAGCGGGCGCGCTGGCGGCTGCAGGTGGAGAAGACGTCGCGCAGGGCGTCGCTGTGGGCGCCCCTGGCCGCTTTGGCGAAGCCCTCTTCGGAATCCCGCAAGGCGGCAACCAGGTCCCTGAGCACCTGGGCCGCTTCCCGGTTGTTCGCGTTCGGCATGACGAGAGGGAGGCGGGCACGGAGCCGTCCAAAGCGGCCGGGGGCTGGAGGAACGGGAGTGCGGCGGCGCACCGGGGCGCGGCGGGCGGAGGCGTGTGGCGGTTCTGTAGCCCGTCACCGAGACTTTGGTCCTCAGGCTGCACAGGGGCTGTAGGGGCACTTACTGAGATGCTGCAAACCATGAAGCAGACCACGGAGTGGATCGGTCTTCAGTGGTGCCAGTTCGCACACCGCGGACTGACGTGGCCTATCCACGGGCGCTATCAATGCCGGAAATGCCTGCGCTCCTACCCCGTCTGTTGGGATCCGTACTCCCGGCCGGCCGCTAGAGCGGCCGCGAGGCGGACAGCACGAGGGTTTTCCCAGCCGTCCGGTCTTCGATCGTGAGCTTGCCTCCTTCCAGACGGACGTCGTCCACCTTGCGCATTCCTTCCGGCACGCGCGCGTAGAACAGTAGAAACTGCGCGCCGATGCGGGAGCGGGCGGGCAGCCAGCGGTAGGTGGGGGCATCGAACATCGTGCCGGTGGATATGGCTTCGCGGCGGGGGACGTCGAAGGGCTGGGTGGAGAACTCCAGGCCGCGGGCCAGCCGGCCGTCGGGCGGGTAGTTCTCCCAGTTCTGGAGCCAGGGAAACTCCTCCTGGCGGAAGAGGTACCCGAGGATGAGGCGCCTCTCGGGCTCCAGCGCGGTGACGAAGACCAGGCGGCGTCCGGGATCGAGCAGCGTGGTGGTGTGGCCGCCGGAGGGCGCGGAGGGGGCGGTGCGCAGGTCGATGGGCTGACCGTCCAGGCCGGTGACCACGGGCCAGGTGAAGTCGACGCCGCCGGCGTAGCGCTGGCCGCGGGCATTGGAGCCGTACGGACGCGTCCGGGAGCGGTGGGCGGGCATGTCCACCACGGTGACGCCGGGCTTGAGGAAGGGCGACCCGATGGTGGCGTGCTCGGCCCAGCAGACCGGGCGGTCGAAGCCAAGCTTGCTTTCCAGTTCGCTCTCCACGTAGATGACGTTCTCGCCGTCGACCATGCGGAGGGTGCGGGTGAACTGCTCCTGGACGACCGGGAGGTCCATGGTGAAGGCGAGGGTGAGGGCGCCGCCGTCCCTGCCGTAGGATTTCAGTTCCCAGAAGCGGGTGTGGGCTTCGCCGTGCCCGGAGAGGCCGGCGGCCTGCTCCTCGCGGGAGACGGGTCCGAAACCGTCCACGCAGATGAAATGGCCCAGGCCGGCGCGGGAAGAGGGCTGGCGGCCGGCCTCGCGGGCGTAGCGGGCCGGGTTCCAGAGGGGATTGAGCTTATCGGAGTCGTCCTGAAGGACGACGCTGGCCAGCGCCCCGCCCTGCTTAAGGACGAGCAGTTCGAGCTTGTCGTTGGAGAGGACGACGGCAGGGTGGTTCTCGAACTGCCGTTCGGGAGGCGCGGCGGCCCAGGCAGGGAGAAGCAAAGCGAGGAGGCAGAGGGATCGGGACATGGCTTCTCATTATAGAGAATCGGGGCGGGCTGCCCGTAAATGGAAATGCGGGGAACGTCCCTCCGTCATCTCCCGGTGTAGACTGTGGCGTTCGCCAGAAGGAACGCGGGGAGACTCAGAGACAGCTGCAGGATCTCGAAGAAGCAGTGCATATCGGGGGCTTCGAAGTAAGCGAATTTTCCGAGGCCCCGGATGCGTCCTTCAAGCACCGGACGATAGCCGCGCCGCGCCAGTGATTTCGCTGCCCTCGCGAGACTGTCCACGTAGACGCCGAAGTGATGGATACCCGAGCCACGGGCGTCGAGATGCCGGCTGTACAGGGTGACGCCGGAGACCGGCTGGATCAGTTCGATGGACAGGAGACCCACCTGCGCCACGGCGATGGCAAGGCGGAATTGCGGGCTGCTCCCGCTGAACGCGCTGGTGGTTTCGTCCAGTTCCAGCACTCCAAAGGAAACGCCCAGAACCGCGATGTAGGCATCCATGGCCGCTTTCAGGTCCGGGACGAGCAGTCCGATCTGGTCCACCCGGCCGTGCGGAAGTCCGGTCATGCGGGTCATCCGAATATTATGCAGTGGCCGGGAAACGACGATTGAAAGAAGTCGAAAAAACACCTCACAACGTCACAGGAAGGCGGCCATCACTTCGAATTCCTCCTGGCAGGCGGCCAGCAGGCGAGGAGCGCGTTCGCCGAGGCCGAGCTCCTCGAGCGGGCGGGAGGACTCGGGCGCGGCGGAGGGGGGCAGTATGGCGCCGCCGCCGGGGCCGAGGTAGGTCTCGACCGCAGCCAGGACGTGGGCCAGGTGAAGGCGGCCGCCGTCCGCGCGGTCGGGTTCGTGGTGGTGGGCGGCGGCGAGTTGGATGGGGGCGGGCAGTCCCCATTTTTTCAATAGGGCGCCGGAGACCTGGGCATGGGAAAAGCCGAGGACCTCGCCTTCCCGCCGGTCCGGATCGCAGCCGCCGGAGGGATGGGTTTCCAGGCGGCCGGGGAGGGCGACGGCGATCACCGCCTCGCCGATATCGTGCAAAAGCCCGGCCACGAAAGCGCCTTCGGGGTAGGGCGCCCGGGCGTCCATGGCGGCGAGGTCGGCCAGCAGACCGGCGGCGATGGAGTGGCGGTTGAACTGGTTGGTGGACCAGCCGGCGGGCAGGCGCAGGCGCGACCAGAAGCGGGCGACCGAGAGGCCGAGCACGAAGTTGCGCAGCTTGACCACGCCCATGAGGGACACGGCGTGGCGGACGGAATTGACGGCGCCGCGGCGGCCGTAGAGGGCCGAGTTGGCCAGGCGCAGGGTGTTGCCGGCCAGCACGGCGTCGCGCTCGATCAGCACGGAAAGCTCGCTGATCGAGATCTCCTCCTCGGCCAGCGCGGCCAGCAGGCGGTGCAGAACGGGGGAAAACGGCGGCAGGCTGCCGGCCGCGGCCATCACTTTCTCCCACAAATCCCCGGGAGCGGGACTTTCCGGGCAGGCTCTCATCGTTTCAGAGCTACTATCGGCGGGGTATGAGAGGAACTTGAGAGGCGGGGAGGCCGGGCCTTTTCCGGTACGATAAGGATTCGCATGGAGCCGGCTCCCGCCATCGGAATCCGCGATTTGAAGAAGGTCTACGGCGCCAAGGCAGCCGTGGACGGGCTGAACCTGGTGGTGCCGCGCGGCAGCTTCTTCGGATTCCTGGGTCCCAACGGAGCGGGGAAGTCCACCACCATCCGGATGCTGACGGGCCTGGTGACGCCGACCTCGGGCGAGATCGAGGTTCTGGGCCTGCCGATGCGGGAGGCGGGGCTCGAGATCAAGCGGCGGATCGGGCTGGTGCCGGAGGAGTCTCTGCTCTTCGACCGGCTGACCGGCCGGGAGTTCCTGGAGTTCGCGGGCCGCATGTACGGGCTCTCGCGAGCGGTAGCCGGGCGGCGCGCGCAAGACCTGCTGGCCCTGTTCGAACTGGCGGAGCAGCCGCGCAAGCTGGTAGGGGAATACTCGAAGGGGATGCGCAAACGGCTGGCCATGGCGGCGGCGCTGATCCACCAGCCGGAGCTGTTCCTGCTGGATGAGCCCTTCGAGGGCGTGGACGCGGTGGGGGCGCGCCTGATGAAGGACATCCTGCTGGACCGGGTCCGGCAGGGCTGCACGGTATTCCTGACCTCGCACGTGCTGGAGGTGGTGGAGCGGCTGTGCGACCGGGTGGCCATCATCCACGAGGGGCGGATCGTGCGCGAGGGCGCCATGAGCGACCTGCGGGCGGGCTCGGAGACGCTGGAGGATGTCTTCGTGCGGGTGGTGGGGGCGGAGCGGGCCTTCGACCGGCTGGAGTGGCTGTGATCGCGGCAATTCTGAAGGCGCAGTGGCTGTCGCTGCGGAGGTGGCGGACCGGGACGGGCCGGCTGGGGGGGGCGCTGGCGGTGCTGGCCGGCTGCGTATGGTACGGGCTGTGGACGGCGCTGGGGGCGGCGGCGTACCGGTTCGCGGCGGAGGCAGGGAACCGGGAGGCGGTGGCGGCGCTGCTGCCGCGCGGGCTGATGCTGGTGATCCTGTACTGGCAGCTGGCGCCTGTGCTGACGGCCGGGATGGGTGCGTCACTGGATCTGCGCAAGCTGCTGGTCTACCCGGCGCCGCACGGGCGGCTGTTCTACATCGAGGTGCTGCTGCGGCTGAGCACGGCGGGCGAGATGCTGCTGGTGCTGGCGGGGGCGACGGCGGGGCTGATGAGGAACCCGGCCCTGGGTAGTGGGACGGCGGATGCGGCGCGGGCGGCGATGTTCGCGCTGCTGGCGGCCTTCAACCTGTTCCTGGCGGCCGGGGTACGGAGCCTGCTGGAGCGGCTGCTCGCGCGGCGGCTGATCCGGGAGGCGCTGGCGCTGGCCCTGGTCCTGCTGGCGGTGCTGCCGCAATTCCTGATCGCCACCGGCGCGCCGCCCGAGACGCCGCGGCGTTTCCTGACCGCGGCGCCGCACCGGGCATGGCCGTGGAGCGCGGCGGCGCGCGCGGGGCTGGGGACGGCGGAGGCGGGCGACTGGCTGCTGCTGGCGGGATACGTAGCGGCGGCGTGGCTTTTCGGACGCCGGCAGTTCGAGCGCAGCCTGCGCTTCGACGCGGAAGCGGCCCAGGCCACGCGCCCGGCGCCGGCGGGGGAGCGGGAACCGGTGTGGCAGCGGCTGTACCGGATACCGTCGCTGCTGCTGGCCGATCCGCTGGGAGCGCTGGTCGAGAAGGAGATGCGGTCGTTGAGCCGGACCTCGCGCTTCCGCACGGTGTTCATCATGGGGTTCTCCTTCGGGCTGATCGTGTGGCTGCCGCTGGCGTGGAAGCAGGGGGGAGAGGAGTCGCTGGCGGGATCGAATTTCCTGACCCTGGTGAGCCTGTACGCGCTGACGCTGCTGGGCCAGGTTTCCTACTGGAATTCCTTCGGCTTCGACCGCGGCGCGGTTCAGAACTACTTCGTATGGCCGGTGCGGATGCGGAGCGTGCTGGCGGCCAAGAACCTGGCGGCGGCGGGGTTCATTCTGGCGGAGATCGCGCTGGTGACGGCGGCCTGCCAGGTGGCGGGGATCCCGACGCCGGGGAAGAAGGTGGCGGAGGCGTTCGTGGTGACCGGCATCGCCGGGCTGTACCTGCTGGCCTCGGGGAATTACAGCTCGATCCGGTTTCCGCGGGCCATGAGCCCGGAGCGGGTGACGCAGGGCGGGGGCGGCGGGCGGTTTCAGACGCTGTTGTTTCTGGTGTATCCGGCGGCCATGCTGCCGGTGCTGCTGGCGTATGCGGCGGGGTATGCGTTCGACAGCGACCGGGCCTTCTACGCGGTGCTGGCGTTTGCGGGAGTGCTGGGGGCGGTGATCTACTGGCTGGCGATGGATTCGGCCTGCCAGGCGGCGGAGAGCCGGCGGGAGGCTTTTCTGGCGGAACTGGCGCGGGGCGAAGGGCCGGTGGCGCCGGGGTAGGGCGGGCGGGCGGCAGGGGCGCCGCCATGCGGCGCGGAGAGCATGCCCCGTTACATCTGCGCTACCATGGGATTTCTGGGTCTATCCAAGCAGGCCGGGGGCTCGGTCTGCGTCAAGAGGGGTATCAAGTGGGCATTCCTGTCGGTGTGCCCCGGGAGACCTTTCCCGGGGAAAGGCGCGTTGCGATCACGCCCCGCGCCATGGACGTGCTCGCAAAGAGCGGCGTCGAATTCCTGATTGAACCGTCGGCCGGGGCGGCGGCCGGATTTCCCGATTCCGAATACGCGGAGCGGGGCGCCCGGATCGCGGGCTCCCGGGCGGAGGTGTTCGCGAGCGCCGAGATCGTTCTGCAGGTACGGACGCCGGGCGCCAACCCGCAGGCCGGGCGCGCGGACCTGGCGCTGCTGCGCCGGGGCCAGACGCTGATCGGTTTCGGCGAGCCCTTGAACTCGCCGGGCGAGACCATGGAACTGGCCGAGCGCTGGGTGACGAGCTTCGCCATGGAACTCATCCCCCGGATCACGCGGGCGCAGAGCATGGACGCGCTTTCCTCCATGGCGACCATCGCCGGGTACAAGGCGGTCCTGCTGGCGGCCAACGCGCTGCCGCGGATGTTCCCCATGCTGATGACGGCGGCGGGGACGGTGACTCCGGCGCGGGTCTTCGTGCTGGGCGCCGGAGTGGCGGGGCTGCAGGCCATCGCCACGGCGCGGCGGCTGGGCGCGGTGGTGAGCGCCTACGACGTGCGTCCGGCGGTCAAGGAGCAGGTGGAGAGCCTGGGGGCGCGCTTCATCTCGATGGAACTGGAGCCGGGCGAGGCGGAGGACAAGGGCGGCTACGCGAAAGCGCTGGGCGAGGATTTCTACCGGCGCCAGCGGGACCTGCTGACCGAGGTGGTGCGGCAGCACGACGTGGTCATCACGACGGCGGCGGTGCCCGGGGCCCGGGCGCCCGTCCTGATTACCCGCGAGATGGTGTCCTCGATGCCGGACGGCTCGGCCATCGTCGACCTGGCGGCGGAGCGGGGCGGGAACTGCGAAGCCACGCGGCCGGGCGAGACGGTGGTGGAGGGCGGGGTCACGGTCATGGGTCCGGTGAACCTGCCTTCGGAGGTGCCCTACCACGCCAGCCAGATGTACAGCCGCAACGTGGCCGCGCTGCTGCGCCACCTGGCGAAGGACGGGAGGGTGGAAGTGGATCTGAGCGACGAGATCACCCGTGAATCGCTGGTGACGCACGGGGGCCAGGTGGTTCACGCGCGGGTCCGGCAGCTGCTGGGGCCGGAGCGGCAGGCCGTGCGGTCCTGAGGGGGGGAGTTCATGCCGTTTGACGAATCGGTGCTGTTCGTATTCATGCTGGCCGCGTTCCTGGGCTTCGAGCTGATCAAGCGGGTTTCGCCGCTGCTGCACACGCCGCTGATGTCGCTGACCAACGCCATCTCGGCCATCGCGGTGGTGGGAGCGATCGTGATCACGGGGGAGAAGGACACGTCGTCGCTGAGCCGCGCGCTGGGCTTCATCGCGGTGACGGCCTCGACCATCAACCTGGTGAGCGGCTTCCTGATCACCGACCGCATGCTGAAGATGTTCCGCAAGCGCGACAGGGAGAAGCCATGAGCGCCTGGGTGCAAGCCAGCTACCTGCTTTCGGCGGCGCTGTTCATCCTGGCGCTGAAGTGGATGAGCGCGCCCTCGACGGCGCGGCGCGGCGTGCTGGCGGGCGAGGTGGGGATGCTGCTGGCCATCGTGGGCACGCTGGTGCGGCACGACGTGGTGGACTACCAGTGGATCCTGATCGCCTTCCTGGTGGGGTCGGCGATCGGAGTGCCCCTGGCCTACCTGATGCCCATGACGGCGGTGCCGCAGCGGACGGCGCTGTCGCACGCTTTCGGCGCGCTGGCGGCGGCGCTGATCGGGACGGCGGAATACTACCGGCACACGCCGCACGGCTTCGTGATGGGGGCGCTGGTGCTGGAGACGCTGCTGGGCTTCCTGACGTTCACGGGCAGCCTGATGGCCTTCGGCAAGCTCCAGGAGATATTGCCGACGCGGCCCATCGTGTACCGCAACCAGAACATCATCAACCTGACGCTGTTCGGGGCGGCGGCGGCGCTGGGGGTGGCGCTGGTCATCTGGCCGGAGCAGACCTGGATGTTTCCGGTCTTCACGGGGCTGGCGCTGCTGTTCGGGGTGCTGCTGATCATCCCCATCGGCGGGGCGGACATGCCCACGGTGATCGCGCTGCTGAACTCGTACGCGGGGCTGTCGGCGGCGGCCATGGGCTTCGCCATCGACAACAAGCTGCTGATCATCGCGGGGGCGCTGGACGGCTCCTCGGGGTTCATCCTCTCGATCATCATGTGCCGGGCGATGAACCGCTCGTTCACCAACGTGCTGTTCGGCGCGTTCGGGCAGGTGCAGGTATCGGCGGCGCAGACGGAGAAGCGGCCGGTGCGTTCGGCGACCCCCGAAGAGGCGGCGGAAATCCTGGACTCGGCGCGGCTGGTGATCGTGGTGCCGGGTTACGGGCTGGCGGTGGCGCAGGCGCAGCACAAGCTGCGGGAGCTCTACGACACGCTGACGCGGCGGGGGGTGGACGTGCGCTTCGCCATCCACCCGGTGGCCGGGCGCATGCCGGGACACATGAACGTGCTGCTGGCCGAGGCGGAGATCCCCTACGACAAGCTCTTCGAGATGGAGGAGATCAACTCGGACTTCGGGCAGGCGGACGCGGCCCTGGTGATCGGGGCCAACGACGTGACCAATCCGGCGGCGCGCAACGACAAGAGCAGTCCCATCTACGGCATGCCGATCCTGGACGTGGACCGCGCGCGGACGGTGATGGTGATCAAGCGCGGCATGAGCCCGGGCTTCGCGGGCATCGACAACGAGCTGTACTACATGAACAAGACCCTGATGCTGTTCGGCGACGCCAAGGCGTTCCTCTCGAACCTGGTGAAGGAACTGGCGGCGGTCAGGGCATAGCGCGGCCTGCGAGAATAGAAGGACCGTGGCGACGATGCGATTCCGGCTGGCAGCGGCCGCGATGCTGTGGTGCGGCGCTCTGAGCGCGCAGCCCAAGGCGGCGGAGTGGAAGCCGCTGTTCGACGGGAAATCGCTCCAGGGGTGGAAGGAGACGGCTTTCAACGGGCACGGCGAGGTGCGCGTGCGGGACGGCGTAATCGTGCTGGGAGGCGGCATGCCGCTGACGGGCATCAACTGGACGGGCCCGTTTCCTCGAATCAACTACGAGATCCGGTTTGAGGCAGCGCGGCTGGAGGGAAGCGATTTCTTCGCCAGCCTGACGTTGCCGGCCGGAGACTCGCATTGCACTTTCGTGACCGGGGGCTGGGGCGGAGACATTGTGGGAATCTCCAGCCTGGACGGGTGGGACGCTTCGGACAACGAGACGCGCACGTACGTGAATTTCGAGAACGGGCGCTGGTACTCGTTCCGGGTGGAGGTGAGGGCGGAGCGGATCCGGGCCTGGATCGACGGGGAGCGGGTGGTGAACGTGGCGATCGCGGGGCGCAGGGTGGAATTGCGGCCGGGGGATATCGAGCTGTCGGCGCCGCTGGGGTTCGCGTCGTACGCCAGCACGGGGGGCTTGCGGCGGATCGAGTACCGGGAGCTACGGTGAATCAGCTTCAGGTCTCTGGCCAGCCATGGTGCTGTGTGTTGGCTCCTTCCTCCCCTTCCAGACTACGTACTACATCAATGGCCATCACTTCATCGACGGGGAACTGCAGCGTCAAGGCGTTCGCTTTCGCAAAGACGATAACGCCTTCCCGTGGACTGACGATCGGGCCGCCATCCACTTGTGGCGGGACTACACGCTCAACCAGGTCGAGTACTGCTGGGCGGCGCCGTGCCAAGCTCGCTCCCTCTCCGTGCGTTGCGAATCTGTTCGGCTGAGCGCTGACCGCTGACAGCCGGAGATCTGCGCGACAACTTCTCAGACTTTGCGGGCTGGAATCTAGAGCTTGAAGCGAAGGAGGGCGCCGGCTCCGCCGGCTTCACGGAGCAGGGCGCTGTCCTCGATGATGGTGACCAGGGCCCCGGTGCGTTTGGCCTGGGCCACCAGTTCGGCGGAGAGCGCTTCATCGTCCAGGTCCGCGGCCAGGAGGAGCTCATCGACCTGCCCGAGTTGCAGGGCGCGCCGCGTCTGCTTGGCTCCCACCGCTCCCAGGCCGCCGGAGCGGAACTCGCTCAACAGGCGCTCGACCTTTTCCGCGTCGGTCCTGGCGTCGTGACCGCGCATGGCTTGGAGCGAGGCTTCCAGCACCTCGTGCTCCGGAGCGCGAATGTCCAGCCGGATGATCTCGACGACCTTCTCCGCCAAGTGCTTAGGCATCTGCTCCTTGAGGACGGGGAGGATGACTTCGTCGCCCGCGAGCACGACGGCGTCGATGCGCTCCTGGCGGGTGATGCGGTCGAGCATCTCCACGATCTCCCTGGCGTGCCTGACGTGGAACTCCTCGACGTGGCGCTGGTAGCGGGTCTGCGACCAGCCGCCCACGTCATTGCGGGAGAGGCTGACCTTGGGATTGGCGATATCGTCCCTGCGCTCGACCTGGCGCAGCCCGAAGACGAAGATGCGGGCCAGGTGGGTGTCGAGCACCACGGCGATATAGCGGCGGTAGGTGTCGCTGAGCCGCGCCAGGGTGAAAAGATGCGGCTGGTTGAGCACGTGTAGCTCGTTTTCTTCGATGGGGGCTTCCAGCTGCACGGCCTCGAAGAGGCCGGCGGCCGAGCAGGCGAAGATGGCGGCGCCGTTGGAGGAGGGCTGCAACTGTTCGAACAGGTACTTTTCGATGCGTTCGATGTCGGCTTCGAAGCTGTCGCGTTCGGGCGAGCGCAGCGGATATGTGGCGGCCCGGGCGCGCAACTCCTTACGCACGAAAGGCTGGTGGCGGTCCTTGCCGTGCGGGCCGGCCTGTGTATCGAGGTACAGGCTGATCACCGGAAACGGGACCGGCTCGAAGGCGGCCAGCCGCTCCATCACGTTTTCGACAACCCGTGCGGTTCCCATGAACTCCCCCCAAGAGCCGGGAGAGCACTTAGCGTGCCAGCGCAGGCTATAGTTGGAACAGAGGCCCGCCTGGGAAGCCCATGAGTCCGGAGAGTGACGCCCGATACATGCGCGCGGTGGTGACGGCGCGGCGCGACATTACGGGGGAGTTGTGGATCGTCAAAGTACGCCCCCGGGAGCCGCTGGTTTTCAAGCCGGGCCAGT
>JADZAF010000011.1 GCA_020852755.1 Bryobacterales bacterium | reverse complement strand
GCGGTTCAGCAGCTCTCCCACGCCGCCGGGCAGCGTCTCCCGGGGCGGCTGCTGGCGCGCTCCCACCACCGCCGCCATGTAGGCGTGGCAGGTGTCGAACAGGACGCCGAAATTAGGGTGGGCCACCCGGTCGTGCATGGCCGCAACCTCGGAAGGCTTGTTGAAGGCGAAGCCGGGCTCGAATTCCCACACCACCCGGATGCCCGCGGGCGCCGCCATCCCGGCCGCCTCGTGCCAGACCCCGGCCAGGCGGTCGAATGCCTCGGCATACTCCTCCTCGTCCAGCGAACCGGGCGCCGCGCCCGAATCCACCCGGATGGCGGGGCTGCCGATATCGGCCGCCATCTCCAGGTTGCGCTGGAACAGGTCCAGGTACCGCCTGCGATTGCCCGGATTGGCCGGATTCACTTCCGTAAAGTCCGCCGAATAGCCGGAGACGCCCAGGTTGTGGTCGCGAAGGAGGCTCACCACGGACTGCCGGGACTCCCGGGTGGGGTAGCGTTCCAAAGTCACGTGGGGAGGGAATCCGCAGATCTCCACGCCTTCATAGCCGGCTTTCGCCAGGCGCCCCACCGTCTGCTCGAAAGGGACCGGATGATCCGCGTACGGGCCGAACGAAAATGCCCAGCTGCCCAGAGAGATTCTTATGTGGCCGCGCATCCCCTCATTCTGTCCGACTTCGCGCCCAACTGCCAAGCAGCGGCCGCCGCTCTTTACCAGCCATCACCGGGCGGCGAGGCTCCCCGGTCGCGGCCAGCGGTGGGCGTAACCGGCAATTACCGCAGCCAGGCTGCATTGGTTTCACAGCCCTCCGACCGCATCAACGCAGCTCCCGGTTCGTTCTTCCAAGCGCCATCACGCTTGCACCGTGCAGCCTCTCTTCCGTCGCCGCTCCATCTTCCACTGCGGGATTTTGCTCACCACTGATTCCGCATCCACGGCTGCCGAACTCGAGCGGCCGGGTTCTACTTCGCGGGCGCGGCCGGGCGATAATGGAGAGGCACTACATCGCAATGTCTACCCGAGTGGTAGGGCCCGTAGCGGCCTTTGGGGATCGGTTCGCGGATGAGAATCGCGCTGAACGCTATGCTTCCGCTCATCGTCTTGTCGCCATTCTTCCTGCTGCCGCTGGTGGTGCGACTGGGAAAGCAGCGGGCCCAGTGGGCGGCTCTGCTCGCCCTCTGGCCGGCGGTCCTGGCGGTGTACTTCGGCGCCCTGATGCGCCAGGTGGGGCAAGCCGGGCCGGTCCAGGCCTCGCTCGGGTGGGCTGCCTCCCTGGGGCTCGAACTCTCGTTCTACGCCGATGGCTTGAGCCTGCTGTTCGCCCTGCTGATCAGCGGTGTCGGTTCGCTGATCGTCCTCTTCAGTAGCCGGTATTTCGACCAGGATCCGCGGGCCGGCCGGTTCCAGGCCATCCTGTTTGCCTTCATGGGATCGATGCTCGGCCTGGTGCTGGCCGACAACCTGCTGGCGCTGGTCGCCTTTTGGGAGCTGACCGGCTTCACATCCTACCTGCTGATCGGATTCGAGCATGAACGGGCCGAGGCGCGTTCCGCGGCCTTGCAGGCCCTGATTGTTACCGGAGCGGGCGGCATGGCGCTGCTGGCCGCCGGAGTGCTGATCGGGCAGGCGGCAGGGAGTTTCAACCTGTCGGCGCTGCTGGCCCGGGGAGTGCGCTTGGAGGATGCCGCGTCCTACCCGTTCGTCGCCGTGCTGGTGCTGCTGGCGGCATTCACGAAGTCGGCGCAGACGCCCTTTCATTTCTGGCTGCCGAATGCGATGACCGCGCCCACGCCCGTCAGCGCCTACCTGCATTCGGCCACCATGGTCAAAGCGGGCCTGTACCTGGTGGCCCGAATGACGCCGCTGGTCGGCGAAACGCCCCTGTGGAATGGCCTGGTCACCGCCGTGGGTGCGATTACCATGGCGATAGGCGCCTGGCGTTCTGTGGCCGAGACGGATCTGAAGCGCGTGCTGGCTTACTCGACAGTGAGCGCGCTCGGCCTGATCATGATGCTGCTGGGCGTCGGCACGGAAGCCGCCGTCGCCGGCGCGCTGGTTTACCTTTCGGCCCATGCCGGTTACAAGGGGGGATTGTTCCTGGTAGCAGGCACACTGGAGCATGAGGTGGGAACCCGGAATGTAACCGAACTCAGCGGGCTGCGGCGGTCCATGCCCGTCCTGGCAGTTGCCGGGCTGCTGGCCGCATGCTCCATGGCGGGCATACCGCTGTTTCTGGGTTTCACGGGCAAGGAACTGCTCTATGACTCGCTGCTGGGCGCCGGAGGAGGCTGGGGGCCGTTGTTGCTCCTGGCGGCGGTGGGAGCGAGCGCGTTGATGGGCGCGGCCGCCTTTATTGCCGGTTGGTCGCCGTTCGCGGGATCCGGCGGGCCGGCGCCGGAGCACAAGGTCCCGGCAGCCCTGGCCGCGCCTCCGCTGATTATGGCGGCGGCGGGCCTGGCCGCCGGCATCTGGCCCGGCGCTATCGATGGAGTGATCGGCCTGGCGGTCTCCGGCGTCCTGGGCGATGCCCCTCCTGTACGCCTCTCGCTCTGGCATGGCCTGACGCCGGTGTTGGGGTTGAGCCTGCTGACGCTTGCCCTGGTGGCGGTCTTATTTCGATGGCGGATCGGCGTTCGCAGGCGCATCGAACCGCTCCGGATGGATTTCGAGCGCGGGTACACGCTCGCCCTGCGAGGGCTCGACGCGCTGAGCGCCTGGTCGCTGCGTGCCCTGCAAGGGGGGTCGCTGCGAGCGTATGTGCTGGTGCTGATAATGATCGTCGGCGGCCTGGTTCTGACGGTACTGATCTCGCAAGGCCTGCCGGGGTTCCCGGATGTGATGGACGTGCAGCCTCAGGAAGCGGCGGCGGCCCTGCTGATCGTCGGCGGCGCCATTTCGGCGGCACGCTCCAAATCCATCATCACCGCCGTGCTCTCGCTCGGACTGACGGGGTATGGCGTAGGGCTCACGTTCCTGCTGTTCGGCGCGCCGGACCTGGCGATGACGCAATTCTCGGTGGAAACACTCACCGCCGTCATCTTCGTGCTGGTTTTCTATCACCACCGCAGCGTTGGGCCGATGTCGACCTGGCCCATCCGGCTACGCGATTCGCTGATGGCGGTGTTGTTCGGCGGCTCCATTGCGGCGGTGCTGCTGTTCGTGGGCGCCGCCGACACGCCGCTGCGCCTGTCCGGGTATTTCGCGGAAAACGCGCTGCCGCTTGCGCACGGCCGCAATATCGTGAACGTGATCCTGGTGGATTTCCGGGCTCTGGACACCATGGGCGAGATCACGGTCTTGTCCACGGCGGCCCTGGGTGTATTCGCGGTCCTTCGCCTGGGACGGGACATGAAATCATGACATCGCTGATCCTTCGAACCGGCGCCCGCGTGCTGATGCCGTTATTGCTGCTGTTCGGAGTGTTTCTGCTGCTGCGCGGCCATAACGAGCCGGGCGGAGGCTTTGTGGGGGGCCTGGTGGTGGCTGCCGCCTACGCGCTGCACTCGTTCGCCTTCGGAGTAGCCGCCGCGCGCCGGGCCCTGCTGGTGAGCCCGAGGCGTTTGACTGCCTCCGGTCTGCTGCTTGCGTTGGGAAGCGGTTTGCTGGGGCCGGCCGGCGGGAAGGAATTTCTCGCCTCGCTTTGGCCGGCTCCGGAAATGGGCATCGGCACTCCGCTGCTGTTTGACCTGGGCGTTTTCCTGGTAGTGATCGGAGTCGTGTTGACCATGACCTTTACTCTGTTTGAGGAGTTGTGATTGGAACTGATACTGGCCATTGCAGCGGGCGCTCTGTACGGGACCGGCTTCTACATGATGCTCAGGCGCAGGCTGGGGCAGCTTATCGTGGGCCTGGGCCTGTTGAGCAACGGTACCAACCTGCTGATCTTCACCGCGGGCGGCTTGACGCGGGCGCGCGCGCCCATCATTGCCGGGGACGCGCAGGAACTGGCCAGGCCCTATGCCGATCCGGTTCCGCAGGCGCTGGTCCTGACGGCGATCGTGATCGGATTCGGCGTGCTGGCCTTCTCGCTGGTGCTGGCGCACCGGGTTCACATCGCCACGGGTGCGGACGACATCGAGGAGATTGAGAGCGGCCAATGAACCGGCTGGTCCTGCCCCTGGTGATTCCGCTGCTGACGGCGATCATCCTGCTGTTCGCGCCTCGCAAGGCGCTGTGGCAGCGCTGGATCTCCTTTGCGGGATCGATCGGGCTGTTGGCGGCGGCCATCGCGCTCTTCCTGCGGATTGAGCGGGACGGAATTGCGGTGCTCCAGGCGGGAGGATGGCGCGCGCCGTTCGGCATCACCCTGGTGGCGGACCTGCTGGCGGCCATGCTGGTGGTGGCTGCCGGGATTGTCGCGGTGGCCGTGACGGCAACTTCCTTCGCCGGAGTGGATCCGAAGCGGGAAGCGTCCGGCTACCATCCTCTCCTGCACGTCCTGTTCATGGGCGTCTGCGGGGCATTCCTGACCGGCGACCTCTTCAACCTCTATGTGTGGTTCGAAGTGATGCTGGTGGCGTCGTTTGTCTTGATGGCGCTGCACCGGACGAGGGGGCAGTTGGAAGCGGCTTTCAAGTACGTCACTCTGAACCTGATCGCCTCCTCGGTGTTTCTGACGGCGCTGGGTCTTTTGTACGGCGGTACGGGGACCCTGAACCTGGCCGATCTGAGCACGGTGTTTCGGGGACGGGAAATGGGCGCCTTCGAACTGGTGCTGGCGATGCTTTTCTTCTCCGCTTTCGGCATCAAAGCGGCCTTGTTCCCGCTGTTTTTCTGGCTGCCCGCCTCCTATCACACACCGCCGGCCGCCGTGGGGGCGGTGTTCGCGGGGCTGTTGACGAAGGTGGGGATCTATTCGCTGATCCGGATCTTCACACTCCTGTTCCGGGACGCCCCGCCGGGCGTGTATACGTTGCTGCTGGGGCAGGCGCTATGCACGATGATCGTGGGGCTGGTCGGGGCGCTGGCGCAGCGCGACTTCCGGCGCGTCTTGTCGTTCAACCTGATCGGCCACCTGGGCTACACCAGCGTGGGGCTGGCGCTGGTCACGCCGGCCGCCATGGCAGGATCGATTCTGTATATCCTGCACCATATTCTCGTCATCACCAATTTGTACCTGGTGAGCGGAATCTTCCTGAGGCTGCGCCGGACCACGCAACTGGCTGAACTGGGATCCATGTACCGGGAACGCCCGCTGGCCGCGGCTCTGGCCCTGATCCCGGTGTTCTCGCTGGCCGGGGTGCCGCCGCTATCGGGGTTCGTGGGCAAAGTGGCGCTGTTGCGAGCCACGCTGGAGGCATCCGCCTACTGGACCAGCGCGGCCATCCTGGTGGTGGGCGTGCTGACCTTGTTGTCCATGGGGAGGCTTTGGGAGGCATCCTTCTGGAAGCCGGCTCCGAATCCGGAGAAAGCGCCGTTGAACCGGGTGATCCTGCTTCCGATCGCAGGCCTGAGCGCGGCGACCCTGGCCATTACGTTTGCCGCCGAACCGTTGTTCACGCTGGCGCTCCGGGCCGGGGAGCAGTTGTTGCGTCCGGAAGCCTACATCGAGGCGGTGCTGTATGGAGGAGCGCGCCGGTGATTCTTGCGAACCTGCTGTTGGCCCTGGCATGGGCGGCCCTGAACGGACGGTTCACGCTGGAGAGTCTGGTTGTGGGCGGAGTGCTCGGCCGCGTGATTCTGCTGATACTGGCCCGCGGTGGAGTTCTCCCCGAAAGGCAGGTGGCCCGGGGCGAGCGGGCGGTCGTCTTGATGGGGTACCTGCTCTGGCAGATTGTGCTGGCGAACTTGCGGGTGGCTCTGGACGTCGTCAGTGTTCGGTTCCGCATGCGTCCCGGTGTCATCCGCCTGCCGCTGGACGTCACCACCGACGGGGAGATCCTGCTGCTTTCCGCGATGATCAACCTGACGCCCGGAAGCGTGGCGCTGGATGTTTCCCCCGACCGCCGGATTATGTACGTGCACGTGATGCATATCGAGACGCCCGAGGACGCGAAGCGGCGGATCAAAGAGGGGTTCGAGCGCCGGGTCCTGGGCCTTCGCGTGCCGCAGAAGGAGGGAGGCGATGAGGCCTGAAATGCTCGTCTACGCGGCGCTCGTGCTGGTTTCGGCCGCGCTTCTGATCGCGTTCGTGCGGGTGGTGCGCGGACCTACGCTGCCCGACCGGGTGGTCGCCGTGGATCTGATCGGCGTTTGCGCCGCGGGTCTGTCGGTGCTCGGAGCGGCGGTGAGCGGCCAGCGCGGCTTTCTGGACGCGGCGGTGGTGATCGCGCTGTTGGGCTTCCTCGGCACCGTCGCTTACGCGCGCTACGCGGAGAAGGAGAGTTTGAAGTGACGCAGTGGTTGACGGGAATCCTGGTTCTGATTGGAGCGTTGCTGATGCTGCTGGCGGCGGTAGGAGTGCTGCGCCTCCCGGACCTGTTCACGCGCATGCAGGCCTCCACCAAGGCCTCGACTCTGGGGCTGGCGTGCCTGCTGGCGGGTACCGCGCTTCAACTCGCGGAAGTCTCCTCCTCGATTCGGGCGGTGAGCATTGGCGCGTTCCTGATGCTGACCTCGCCTGTTTCGACGCATGTAATCGCGCGGGCCGCGTACCTCATGCGGGTGCCTCTGTGGGAAGGTACGGTGGTCGACGAATGGCGGGAGGACGCAGGCGGGGAACCGGAAGCCGGCACCTGAGACCGGCGGTTCTCTTCGAACTGCCCAGCGGTTTCACCGAGCGCCGTCCGTCGGAGTTGATGGAGGCCGAGGCCCGGCGCCAGGGGGTGGAGGGGTGCGCCGGCTGCCGCCAGGACTATTACACAAACATCGATCGGACGTACCAGCGCCGGCAGGTCAGGAAATAAAGACTTCGGCTACGCGCTTGGCCACAAACGCGCCCGCGTAGGCCAGGGCGCCCATGTAGAGAAACTGCAGCGCCGGCCAGCGCCAGCCCCCGGTCTCCCTTCGCACCACCGCGATCGTGGACATGCATTGCATGGCAAAGGCGAAAAACACCAGCAGCGCCACCGCGCCGCCGGGCGTCAATTCGCTCCGCAGCGCGGTCTCCAATCCCTGGCCCTCGATCCCGTAGATGGCGCCCAGAGTCCCCACGATCACCTCCCGCGCCGCCAGCGATGAAATCAGCCCCACCCCGATCTTCCAGTTGAATCCCAGCGGCTCGATCACCGGCTCCACCGCCCGGCCGATCACCCCGGCCACGCTCTGGTCCAGCGGCGGAGCGCCGCCGTCCACCAGAGGCAGATGGGCCAGCAGCCACAGGATCACCGCCACGCTCAGAATCACCGTGCCCGCCCGGCGCAGGAAGATCCTGGAACGGTCCAGGAGCCGCAGCGCCAGCGATTGCAGGGTGGGCCGGCGGTAGGGCGGCATCTCCAGCAGGAAACCGGCGCCGTGGCTCTTGAGAATCGACGATTTCAGCAGCTTCGCCGTCATGACCGCCGCCCCGAAGCCGAGCACGTACAACCCCAGCATGGCCGCCGCCCGGCTACCCAGCAGACCACCCATCAGGGGCCGCTCGGGAATGAAAGCCGCGATGATCAAGGTGTAGACCGGAAGACGAGCCGAACAGGTCATAAACGGCGCGATCAGGATGGTGGCGATGCGGTCCCGCTTGTTCTCGATGGTGCGCGTCGCCAGGATGGCCGGCACCGCGCAGGCATAGGCCGACAGCAGCGGGATGAACGATTTCCCCTGCAGGCCCACGCGCGCCATGGTGCGGTCGGCGATCACCGCCGCCCGGGCCAGGTAGCCCGAATCCTCCAGCACGCCAAGAAACAGAAAAAGCAGCAGGATCTGGGGCAGAAACACCACCACCGATCCCACCCCGCCCCAGACTCCCTCGACCAGCAGAGAGCGCAGCGGCGAATCCGGCAGCACTCGCCCCAGCCAGGCGCCGGAGCTGTCCACCATCCAACTGACGGCGTCCATCAGCGGTACCGCGGCGGTGAAAATGGTCTGAAACACGGCCACCACGACCGCCGTGAAGATCAGCGGGCCGAAGAACGGGTGCAGAAACACGCTGTCCAGCCGCCGGGTCCAGACGGGCGGCTGGGGAGCGCTGTACCCGGCCTGCACGCGGACGCGGCTGGCCCACAGGCGGCAGGCCGGAACGTCGGAAAGCACCGGCAGGTCCAGCGGCGAGGGCGCCGACACGGTTCCCGCCAGGAACCGTAGCACCTCATCGACCCCTTCGCCCTCCCGCGCGCTGGCCAGCAGCACCGGGGCGCCCAGTTCCCGCGACAGCGCTTCGACGTCCACCTTGCCGCCCCGCGCGCGCAGGTCGTCGGCCATGTTCAATAGGACCAGGGTAGGAAGGCCGAGAGCCAGGACCGGGCCCGCCAGCATCAGGTGCCGTCCCAGGTTGGTGGAATCCAGGACCAGCAGGATACCGTCCGGCCGGGGCACGCCTTCCACTCGTCCGTTCAGCACGTCGCAGGCGATCCGCTCGTCTTCCGAGCGCGGTGTAAGGCTGTAAACCCCGGGCAGGTCGATCAGCGTGACTTCATCCCCGCCGGGCAGCCGCACCTCGCCGGAATGCCTCTCCACGGTGACGCCCGGGAAGTTGGCAACCTTCTGGCGCAGGCCCGTCAAGCGATTGAATAAAGTGGATTTACCGGAATTCGGCGGGCCGATGACGGCCACCGTGTGGTGGCTCGCAACAGCGGTTCCGCCGGCGCCTGAGTGCAGCGCGGCGGCCGGGCAGCTATCGCAGTCGCTCATCGGGCTCCTGCCGCAACACCAGCCGTGCGGCAGTCTCGCGGCGGAGCGCGAACTCCGACCCTTCCACCCGAAAGACGCGCGGGTCGCCCCCAGGGGCGCTCAGTCCGGCGGTGACGGGAGAGCCGGGGACAAAACCCAGTTCCATGAGGCGGCGAGCCTCGTCGGCAGGCAGGTCGAGACGTTCCAGAACCCCGTGTTCACCCTTTTCCAGTTCCACCAGCGTGGACGGCAGGGCAGCTCGTTTCCGGCCCGCTTGCAGGCGCCGACTCTTGAAACTGAGTTGCATAACCCTAAAGTATGGGGCGAGCCGGCGCCGCTTGTCAAGCGGGGCTGAAACTCCGAAATCCAGGCTTGCTTCCCGCCAGCCTGAAAGCGGGAGAAAAGCCCGGCAACGGCCCCACAAACCCGGCTGGTGTTCCGCGGCCGCCAGCGAAAGACACTCAGTTGCAAGAACTCCCGGGAAGCCCCCGGGGCCTATTTCAGCCGGAAACGCCGGGCTTCCGCCGCGATCCGGTCCGCGTCCAGAGTCAGGACCCGGCCGGCATCCACCACCAGCCGCCCGCCGATCATGACGTCCCCCACGTCGTTCCCTTTCAGCGCGTACACCATCTGCGAGTACACGTTGTACAAGGGAACGGCGTGCGGCCGGTCCAGGCGGACAGTGATCAGGTCGGCCTGCTTGCCCGCCTCGAGCGAGCCGATCTCCTTCTCGAGGCCCAGCGCGCGGGCCCCCCGGATGGTGGCCATCTCCAGCGCCCGCGAGGCCGGCAGAACGCCCGGATCGCCCGTCGCCACCTTCTGCAGCTTCGCCGCCAGGTCCATCTCTTCAAACAGGTTGAAGTCGTTGTTGCTGCCCGCCGGCCCGTCCGGTCCCAACCCCACCGCGATATCCAACGACAGCATCTTCACCACCGGCGCGATGCCGCTGGCCAGCTTCATGTTGCTCGAAGGACAATGCGCCACCCCCACCCCGCGCGCCCGCAGAATCTGCAGATCGGCATCGTCCACCCAGACCGCGTGGGCCACCAGGGTCCGCCCGGCGAACAGGCCCAGCCGGTCCAGCGCCTCAACCGGACTCATCTTCCGCTTCGCCCGGCTTTCGTCCACTTCCCCGCGGGTCTCCGCCACGTGGGTGAGCAGCGGCGCCCCGTAGCGGTTGGCCAGCGCCCGGCAGGCCCGCAGGGTCTCGTCCGAATTGGTGTACAGGGCGTGCGGCGCCACGGCCGGCACGATCAGCGGGTCGCCCCGGAAGCGCTGGATGAATCGCTCGGTGAACCGCAGCGCCTCCCCGGGAGTCCTGGCGTCGGGCGCCGGAAACCCGATGATGGTCTCTCCCAGCACACCCCGCATCCCGGCTTCCCGGGTGACCTCGGCGATCACGTCCTCGAAATAGTACATGTCGGCGTAAGTCGTCGTCCCGGAAAGCAGCATCTCCACACAAGCCAGCCGCGTGCCCAGACGGACGAACTCCGCCGTCGTGTTCCTGGCTTCCGCCGGGAAAATGTGCTTCTCGAGCCAGTCCCGCAGCGGCATGTCGTCCGCAAGCCCGCGCATCAGCGACATGGGAGCGTGGGTGTGGGTGGCGACCAGGCCCGGCGCGATCAGCGCCCCGGGCCGGTCCACGCGGCGGCGCGGCTGGAAGCGCCTGGCCAGCTCTGCCGCCGGACCCACCGCCGCAATCCGGCCTCCGCGAACGGCCACCGCGCCGTTCTCGATTACCCGGCGCTGCGGGTCCATGGTGACGACGTACCGCGCCGTCCACAGCCAGTCGGCCGGTTCGGCCGCCAGCAGTCCGCAGAGCAGAAACAGCAGGCTACAGGAACGACGCATCGAAGGGCCTCGGGAAGAGGTCTCGCAGCCGGAAACGCTCGCTCCTGCCTTGCAGGTTGGCCAGGATGATTTCCACGTCTCCGCAGAACTCCCAGACGATTTGCCGGCAGGCCCCGCAGGGCGGCGTCGGCACTTCCGTGTCTGCAACCACGGCCAGGCGGGTGAACTGCCGCGAGCCCTCCGAAAGCGCCTTCCAGACGGCCACCCGCTCCGCGCACACCGTGAGCCCGAGCGTGGCATTCTCGATGTTGCACCCGGTATGGATCCGGCCCCCGGCCTCCTCCAGCGCGGCGCCCACCCTGAAGTTCGAAAAGCCCGCTCTGGCGTTCTCGCGCGCCCGGACCGCGGCCTCGATCAATCCCTGCACGTCAGACCTCCAGACGCGGCAGCAGCGCCTTCAAGTAACGCACCAGCGTGCCGCGCACCATCTCCCCGGTCTCCAGCACTTCCTGGTGGCTCAGTTTCTGCGGCAGGATACCGGCGGCCATGTTGGTGACGCACGAGATGCCGAGCACCCGGATGCCCATCTGGTTGGCCGCGATCACTTCGGGCACGGTGGACATGCCCACCAGGTCGGCGCCGATCGCGCGCAGGTAGCGGATCTCGGCCGGGGTCTCGAAGCTGGGGCCGAGCATGGCCGCGTAGACGCCTTCGCTTACCGCAATCCCTTCCTCGGCCGCCACCTGCCGCGCGATTTCCCGGTAACGCAGCGGGTACGCCTCGCTCATGTCCGGAAAGCGCGGCCCCAATCCCTCACCGCCCGGCCCCGCCAGCGGGTTCGATCCCTGAAGGTTAAGGTGATCGGCAATCAGCACCAGCGCGCCCCGGGCATACGAGAGGTTGATGCCGCCGGCGGCGTTCGTGAAGACCATGCCGCGCACGCCCCACAGCCCCATCACGCGCACGCCGAAGACCACCTCGGCCGGCGTATAGCCTTCATACAGGTGCGCCCGGCCGCACAGCGCCGCCACTTGCAGCCCACCCAGCCCTCCCACCGCCAGGACGCCCGCGTGCCCCTCCACCGTGGAGCACGGCCAGTGCGGGATCTCCCCGTAGGGGATCTCCACCCTGTCTTCCAGTTCCCGGGCGAATGCCTGCAGCCCGCTGCCCAGCACCACCGCCAGCCGCGGCCGCAGGTGGGTGCGGCGGTCCAGCCACTCCTTGGCCTCCCGGATCATAGAAGCATCCCGGCAATGCAGGCCGACATGAAGTTCGCCATCGACCCCGCCGCCACCGCCCGCAGCCCCAGCCGCGCCAGGTCGGACTTCCGGTTCGGCGCCAGCGCGCCGATGCCGCCGATCTGGATGGCGATCGAGCTGAAGTTGGCGAAGCCGCACAGCGCGTAGGTCGCGATCACGAAGGAGCGCGGGTCCAGCTGCGCCTTCATCGGCCCCAGTTCCATGAAGGCCACGAATTCGTTCAACACCAGCCGCGTGCCCAGCAGGTTCCCGATCGCCGCCGCGTCCTTCCAGCTCACCCCCATCAGCCACGCCAGCGGCGAGAAGATGATCCCGAAGATCTGTTGCAGGGACTGCGGGATCCAGCCCAGGCCGGGCAATCCGTGCACCCAGCCGAGAATGCCGTTCAGCATGGCGATCAGGGCCAGGAAGGCGATCAGCATGCCCGCGATGTTCAACGCCAGATGCAGCCCTTCCCCCGCCCCGCGCGCCGCCGCGTCCAGCACATTCACCGAGGTCTTCTCGATCCTCACCTCGACCCGCCCCGCCGTCGCCGGCTTCTCCGTCTCCGGAACGAACATCTTGGCCAGCATGATGGTGGCGGGCGCGGTCATGATCACGGCCGTCAGCAGGTGGGTGATGTCTACCCCCGCCATCTTGACGTAGGCCGCCATCACCGCTCCGGAGACGTGCGCCATGCCGCTGGTCATGATGGTGAACAGCTCGGACTCGGTCATGCCCGCGATGAACGGGCGGATGGTCAGAGGCGCCTCCGTCTGCCCCATGAAAACGCTGGCCGCCACGTTCAGGGATTCCGCCCCGCTGGCCCCCATCACCTTCTGCATCACGACCGCCATGCCCCGCACGATCCACTGCATGATGCCCAGGTAATAAAGGATCGAAAAGAACGAGGCGATGAAGATCACGATGGGCAGCACCTGGAAGGCGAACACCACGCCGAACGGGCCGGTCTTTACGCCCAGCGGGCCGAAGACGAACTGGCTGCCCGCCTCGGCGAACTCCAGCATCGCGTTGACCCCCACGCCGATGGTCTGAAACACCTTGCCGAAATCCGTCTTCAGCACCAGCAGCGCGAACGCGAACTGAAGGCCCAGCCCCCAGGCGATGAGGTTCAGACGGATGGCGTGGCGGCGCTTCGAGATCAGAAAAGCCGCCGCCAGGATGGCGATCAGGCCCAGCAGGCCGGTGAAGCGGCCCATCGGGTTACCCGACGACTTCGAGGATCAGTTCCCGGTCTTCGGGCCTCTGCGCCGAGATGAAGAACGCTCCCTCGAGGATCTCGGCAGCCTCTTCCAGCCGCTCTTCGCGCGTGTAGTAGATCCGGGCCAGCACCGACCCCGCGTCCACCCGCTCACCCACCTTTACTTCGAGGATGATGCCCACGGCCGGATCGATCGCGTCCTCTTTCCGGTCCCGGCCCGCGCCGATCCAGCTGGAGGCCCGCCCGATGCCCTCGGCGTCGATCCCGCTGACGTAGCCCGAGCGCGGTGTGCTGATCTCCCGCATGCCGGTGGCGTTGGGCAGCAGTTCGAACCGCTCCAGCGATTGCGGGTTGCCGCCCTGGGCCTGCACCACCTGCTTGAACTTGCGGTAAGCCGAACCGTCCAGCAGCCTGCGGCGCGCCTCTTCCCGCGCCTCCTCGAGCGTCGGCGCGATCCTGGCCAGAAAGATCATGCGCGCGGCCAGTTCCAGGGAAAGCCTGGTGAGATCTTCCGGCCCCGACGTCTGCAGGGTCTGCGAGGCCTCCATCACCTCGAGGGCGTTGCCCACCGCGTAGCCCAGCGGCTGGCTCATGTCGGTGATCAGGGCCTGCACCCGCTTGTCCATGCGCCGCCCGATTCCCACCATGGCCTGCGCCAGCCGGCGCGCGTCCACCTGCCGCTTCATGAAGGCGCCGCTGCCCACTTTCACGTCCAGCACCAGCGCGTCCAGCCCGACCGCCAGCTTCTTGGACATGATCGAGGAGGCGATCAGCGGGATGGACTCCACCGTTCCGGTCACATCCCGCAAGGAGTACAGCTTGCCGTCGGCCGGAGCCACCTGCGCGGTCTGGCCGATGAAGCACAGCCCCAGGTCGGCCAGTTGCTGACGGAACTCGTCGATGGTCAGGTCCGTGCGGAACCCGGGGATCGATTCCAGCTTGTCCAGCGTGCCGCCGGTATGACCCAGCGCGCGCCCGGAGATCATCGGCACCACCACGCCCGCCGCGGCCGCCAGCGGCGCCACGATCAGGCTGGTCTTGTCCCCGACCCCGCCGGTCGAGTGCTTGTCCACCTTCACGCCGGGAACCGAAGAGAGATCCACCCTCTCCCCGGAGTTGATCATGAAGTCCGTCAGGGTGCTCAACTCCCGGTCCGTCATCCCGGCGAAAAACACGGCCATCAGAAAGGCCGAGATCTGGTAATCGGGCACTTCGCCCTTGGTGTAGCCCTCGATCAGGAACTTGATCTCGTCCGAGTTCAGTTCGCCACCGTCGCGCTTCTTCTGGATCAGGTCGGCTGTTCGCATTTCAAATGAGACACTTAGGCTACCATCAGGAGATAAGAGAAGTAAAGGAAGAAATGCGGGCCGGAACCGGCCGGGAGGGGCTAGTAGCCGGATGGAGCGGAAAAAGGCACAATGGAAGTGTCCTCTTTCAGGGCTGCGGTATGCAGGCTGAGTTTCGGAACATCCAACTGCACGTACGCTCCCAGCGATTTGAAAACTGGGAGCATTTTGTCCGGGAGACGCCCGAGTACTCCATAGGTATTGAGGTGATCGACGACGTCCCCGGCCACGTGGGCCATCGGGTCCACTTCGATCATCACAAAGGCGTCATCCGGGAAGCCACCATGAGCGCCGCCATGCAGACCTACATCGCGGTCCGCCAGGGCCGCCTGATGGAACGCTGGCTCCGCCGGCAGTGTCCCGTGCACGTCTACATCTGGAACGCGGACCAGGACGTTTGCCTGTCCGTGTTTGTGCTGGAGTACCACTGGCTGCTGGAACGGACCCAGGGCGCCCCGCTGCTCCGCTGGATCGTCCAGTACAACAACAAGATCGATGTCTGCGGCGGCCTTTACCCCGTCAAACTGGACGAGCTGGTGCAGAACCATTTCACCTGGGTTTTTGAGCCCTACCGGCTCCAGCGCAGGCTGGGAAAATCCCTGGACGATGCGGGCATCGTCACCCAGACGGTGCGGGCGGTCTGCGACCGCCTGGAAGCGCTGCTCGAGGGCCACGCGGGCGTCACCCCCATCAGCATCGAGCCCGAGATCCTGTACGCCTCGCCCTACGACTTCGTCATCGTGGACGAAAAGGGCGATCCCGCTTCCCGGCTGGTGCTGGCCTCCCAGGGCCACACCAACCTGATCAGCCTGATCTGCCGCCGTCCGACTGGCCGCTACACCTACAGCGTGATCCGGGGGTCGCCCTACGACGACGACATCTTCCAGGTGGATCGTCTGACCGCCGCCTTCCAGGCCGCCGAAGACCGCCGCGACATCAAGATCTGGGGCGGATCGAACCTGGCGGCGGGCTCCGACAGCGAGCTGGGCAGCAGCCTGCACTGGACCCGTCTCCGCGACATCGCCGAGGCGATCGTCCGCGAAGCCTACCTGAAGGTCTATCCCGAGCCGGTTGTGCCGGTTTGCGGATAGCGGCAGGCGCTATCCCGGGCGCCGCGAGTCGTACACTCGGATTTCGTAGACCCGTGCGCTGTCTTCCGCTCCGGTTCCCGTAGCCTGGCTGGCCAGGATCTCCAGCTTCACCCCGCTCGCCGGCACCCGGGCGAACCGGACCGCCCGCCGCCGCTGGTAGTTGTTCTGCTCCTGGTGTACCAGTTGCCACGAGCCGTTCACTCGCGCGTACAAACGCCAGTCCCGGGCGCACGCGGCGGCCTTCCAGAAGGGCGGGTTCAAATTGGCCTGGGGATCCAGGTCGGTATCGAAGGCGATCATCGCCGTGTCGAAGTCCTTGATGCCTCCGAAATCCAGCTCAACCGCCTGCGGCAGGCCCGCGGCCGGGTCCGATATCCAGAGGTTGGGCATGTCGACCGGCCAGGCCACCCCGTTGTTCACGTTGGCTGCCCCATAGGGTTGCGGCGCCGGCCAGACGCGGATCGCCCGGGCCGCCGACTTCGCCGTAATCCAGTGCCGGTAGGCGGGCAGGTCCAGTTCCTCCGGAGCGAAACTCGGCAGCTTGCGGTTCTTCGGCTCACAGCCTCCCGGCGATACATGCAGAAACTGGGCCGCGGTTCCGGTCGGAAAGCGCGCGGCCTTCGCCCACCCAACGCTTCCCGGTCCGCGCACCGAACACCGGTACGGCCGGTTCGGCGTTACGCGCGCGCCCAGCTCCACTTTCACCCAGCCCTGCCAGCGGCCCGGAATAGAAATCGTAGCCGAACCCACGCTCTTGCCCGGCATCCGGTCCCAGATGCGGCTGATCTCTTCCAGTTCGACGGCCGCTTCAACCGCGCTCACTTCCCGGTTCTTCAAGTACAGCTCGACCGAATCCACCCGGCCGTGCGTGACCGGGAACACCTGCGCCAGCGGCCGTTCCAGCCAGTCGGCCGCATCGGGCAGCGCCCCTCCGAAAGACAGGACCGCCTCGCTGTCCGCCCTTGCCTTGGCCCGGAGCGCCAGGTCGTCGGGATCTTCGTTCCTCAGACCCGGAATGCGCAGGTCGTCGCGCAACAGCCCCTGCTGGATCCTGGCGATGTGGCGGCCCTTCGGGTCGGCGGCCTCCCGCGGCGTCAGATTGTGCCGGATTGCATACGCCGCCGCGCTCCCCACCGCCTGGCCGTGCGAGGCGGTGGTGCTCTGCACGCGAACCGGGCCGAGGGCAACGTGGCTTACGCTGATATCCCGCCCGGCCATCCAGAGGTTCTCGATGTTACGGCTATAGAAGCAGCGCAGCGGCAGCGTGAACGGCGCTACGGTGATCCAGTAGCGGTAAATGCGGTCCACCAGCGCGCGCTCCGGCGGATCCACGGTGTTCAGGATGTTGCCCCGCACGTGCAGATCGATGTCCCAGCCCGCGTAACAGACCCGGTCGGGCCACTGCCGGTCCTGGTGGCAATCCTGCTCGGTCAGGACCACGTCGCCCATCAGCCGCCGGCTCTCCCGCTTGCCGGGCACCATGCCCACCCACTCCAGAACGTGATTGGCCGCCTCCGCGCGGTTGGGGGCGTGGTTCTTGATGTAGTCCCAGGCGCCCAGGACGTGCCGCAGCAGTTCGTCTCTCACCGCCTCGGTGTCGTGCACCTGGTGATAGGGATGACCCACCGAAAGCCACCACCAGCCTTCGAACTCCTTGCCGTACCCGCCCCGGGACGGCCCTCGTCCGGGGCCGAAGTCCTCCGGCTTCCTGTACGGCTTGACCCAATCCGGCGCCTTGTAGGGCGCCGGCCTGCCCGTGTCCCGCGCCAGGATGCCGATGGTGGCGCCCAGAGAAATCCCGCCGCCTTGTACTGGCGCCAGCGGCTCCCGGTATTCCGCGCGCGGCTCACAGCCGTACCGGAAATCGGCGCCGGCCAGAAACCCGACCGTCGCGTCGCCCGTGCAGTCCGCGTATTGGCGGGCCGTGAAGGTGAATTCCTTGTCCGTGGCCAATTGGCAGGCGCGCACCGAGAGGATGCGCCGCTTCTTCCCGCCGGCATTCACCTCGCGAACCCGGGTGTTCAGGAAAGCGGTAATGTTCGGCTCGCGCTTGACGGCGTTGAACAAAATCAGGTCCCAGTGGCTGTTGGAGCGCGCGTGGTTGGTGGCCAGATCCTCCAGCATCAGCTCCTCGATGATGCCGGTCTCCCGAGCCCATGCCAGGTTGCGCGCCGCGCCCGCCGGGCGCACCCGGATCTCGCTGGATGCGTTTCCTCCGAATACCGGCCGGTCCTGCACCAGGCCGACCTTCACGCCGTTCCTGGCCGCGGCGATGGCCGCGCACAGGCCCGCCATCCCTCCGCCCACCACCAGCAGATCGAAGCTGTGCTCCTCCGCCTTGTGCGGCCGGGCGGGCGCCTGCGCCCGGTCCCTGTCATCATCCGGGGACTGCGTGATCGACGGGATGCCCGCCGCGCCGCTCAGGAAATGCCGCCGCTTCATATCGACAGGATATCCACCCGGACGCGGTGTCTGCCCTACACCAGGGACGGCAGGGGGATCGGGTAGCGTCCCTGAAATACTTCCCGGAACACCGCCAGGGCCTGATCGTGGATCAGCCCGTTATCCGCCAGCAGGTGCGGCGAAGCCAGCGAGTGAGCCCCGCCGTTCATGTCCGTGCAGCGGCCGCCCGCCTCCTCGATGATCACCAGGCCGCCCGCCATGTCCCAGGGGTTCAACCCGAACTCCCAGAACCCGTCCAGCCGCCCGCAGGCCACCCAGGCCAGGTCCAGCGCGGCCGAGCCGCTGCGGCGCACGCCGTGGGTCACCATCCCCATCTGCCAGTAGAAGTGAACGTTGATGTTGAGGTGCCGCTTCCTGCTGGGAAACCCCGTCGCCAGGAGCGCGTCTTCCAGCCGTTTCTGCCGGGAGACCCGTATGCGCCGGTTGTTCACATACGCGCCGCCGCCTCGCTCCGCCGCGAACATCTCGTCGCGGTTCGGATCGTAGATCACCCCGGCCACCAGCTCTCCCGCTCGCTCCAGACCCAGCGTTACGTTGTAGAGCGGAAAGCCGTGGGCGAAATTGGTAGTCCCGTCCAGCGGGTCCAGGTACCAGCGGTATTCCGAGCTGCCCTCGTATCCGCCGCCTTCTTCCGATACCAGGCTGTGGGTGGGAAAATGGGAGCGCAGGCGCTCGACCACCAGCCTCTCCGAGGCACGGTCCGCTTCCGTCACCAGGTCGAATTCGCCCTTCAGCTCGTAGCCGATGCCGCGTTCCGAGAAGCGCATAAGCAAGGCTCCGGCGTCGCGCGCGATCTCCGCCGCGGTCTCGAGATAGGAAGCCATCGTCCGGCGGCCTACCCCTCCAACTCGTAGAGATACTTGATGTCGTGCTTGAAAATAAACAGATTCGGCGCGCCTTTGCGGGTTAGACGGATGAACGACGCGTCGTAATACTCCACCGTTCCGGTCACTTCTTCATTGCTGCTGAGCCGCACCCGGATGGGAATTTCGTTTTCGATCAGGTATTTGAGATAGCGGATTTCCTCAAACGTCTGTTCCGGCGCGCGGTTTGCCGGCTTGCGCTTGGGTGGCACTGTCACTTCTGTTTCGTAGTCCTTTCCGGCGCTACGGAGATACGGCCGCTGGCCGGGCCTGTTCGGTTCTCCGACTCCCCATAATATCCATTACGCGCCAGCACCCGCAAATCCGGCCGCGCCACTTCGATCCGCAGGCGGTGGAAACGGTCCTTGCCGGGCGGCACGTCCTTGGGGTAGTAGGCCAGCAGATACTGCGTCCGCAGGTCGCGGATGATCTCCGCGAAGGCCGCATCCAGCGCCGGACCCACCTGCGGTGCGAACACCCGGCCCCCCGTGCGCGTGGCCAGGGTGTACAGCGCGTTCTCCCCGCCGGTGTTGCGCCCCGCGTCATTGACCACCGGGATGACCAGGATGGCGTAGATCACCGCGTCCGCCATCTGCGCCGCTTCCAGCGCGGCGTGGAAGTCCTTCGCGCTGGTGGTGTCGCCCCCGTCGGTCACCAGCACGATGACGCGCCTGCCTTCCCGGTCCTCCAGCTCCCCCGCGCCCAGGTAGATCGCATCGTACAGCGAGGTGCCCGCCTCCGCTTTCAGACCCCGTAGGGATTGTTCCAGGCTGGCCGCGTTCCTGGTGAAGTGCCGGTGCTTGGTGATCTGGAAGTTGAAGCTGTACAGCGCCGCCGCATCCCTCGGGTTGCCCTCCCCGAACAGGGTCTTCAAAAACCGCCCGATGGATTCGACCTCGTATTTCAGGTCCTTGGCCGTGGACCCGCTGGTGTCGATCAGTACCGAGACCGAAAGCGGCTGCTCGGTCTGGCGTTCGAACACCGCGATCTGCTGCGGGACGTCGTTGTCCCAGATCCGGAAGTCTGCCTTCTCCAGCGAACCCACCAGTTCCCCGGCCGGGTTCTTCACCGTGGCCAGGACCCGGACCAGGTTGACGTCCACCCGGATCACCGTCTCCTGAACCGCGAAAACACCTGCGGCCAGCAGCAGCAGGCTAACGCCCGGCAGCCAGGGGTGCGGTCTCATCCCACTCGCCCTCCACCCACACTTCGCCGTCGGCAAAATGCTCTTTCTTCCAGATGGGCACCCGGCGTTTCAGCCGGTTGATCCCCTCCAGCGCGGCGTCAAAGGCGGGGCGGCGGTGCGGCGCGGTCACCACGATGACTACGCTGGCCTCGCCGATCTCCAGCCGGCCCAGGCGGTGTACCATCGCGATGCGGTCGATGGCGAACTCGCCGGCCAGCTGCCGGCCGATCTCGGCCATCATCTTCAGCGCCATGCCCTCGTAGCACTCATAGACGAGAAAATTCGTGGGACGTCCCCTGGTGTTGTTCCGGACCACGCCCTCGAAGATCACCACCGCGCCGTCCTCGCCCCGCAGCAGGCGCTGCGACAGGGCGCGGCTGTCGATCGGCTCGCGGGTGAGCGCGAAGTAATGGCCTCGCTCCGGCTCGGCGATCTCCGGCCCCCCCGACCCCCCGCTGACCGGCGGAAGAAAGGCGATCTCGTCCCCCTCCGACACTCCGGCCGAGAGGCTGGAAAACTCCTGGTTGCGCGCCATCACGATGCTGCCGGAGAGCTCTTCGATGCGCGGGTAGCGTTCGGCATAGTAGTCGAACACGGCCTCCAAACGGGATCCCTCGGGAATATCCAGGCACTGCTCGGCGCGCCCGACCATGTCCTTCAACATGCCGAAAAACAACACTTTGACGCGCATTTTCTATTCGTAGTGTAGCAGACGGCGTCGGACCGTCCCGGGTTGCGGCGAAGCCCGGCCCTCATGCTCGGGCGCCTTGACGGGGACAGGCGTCCAAACAAAAAAAACCGCGCCCCCCGGAACGGGAGGCGCGGCCTTCACAAACAGCGGACCAGCCCCTGCGGGCTTAGTAGTCCATGTCACCGGGGCCGTGGCCGCCGGGACCGGCCGGAGCCGGCTTCTTCTCCGGGATCTCGGCCACCAGGGCTTCGGTCGTCAGCATGAGCGAAGCGATCGAAGCGGCGTTCTGCAGCGCGGTCCGGGCCACTTTGGTCGGATCGATCACGCCGGAAGCCACCAGGTCCTCGAACTGGTCGGACTGGGCGTTGTACCCGAAGTTCCGGTTCTCGTTCGCCCGGATCTTCTCCACCACGATGGCGCCCTCGGTTCCCGAGTTCACCACGATCTGGCGCAGAGGCTCTTCGCAGGCGCGCTTCACGATGTTCACACCGATCTGCTCGTCGCCGCCCGGGTTCAGATCGCCCAGCGCAGCCGAAGCCCGCAGCAGCGCCACGCCGCCGCCCGGAACGATGCCTTCTTCCACTGCGGCGCGGGTGGCATGCAAAGCGTCCTCGACCCGGGCCTTCTTCTCCTTCATCTCGGTTTCGGTCGCGGCCCCGACCTTGATCACGGCCACGCCGCCGGCCAGCTTCGCCAGCCGCTCCTGCAGCTTCTCGCGGTCGTAGTCCGAAGTGGTCTCTTCGATCTGGCTGCGCAGCTGCTTGATCCGGCCCTCGATCGCCTTGTGGCTGCCCGCGCCCTCGACGATGGTCGTGTTGTCCTTGTCCACCGTGACGCGCTTGGCCTTCCCCAGGTCATCCAGCCGCACACCCTCCAGCTTGATGCCGGTCTCTTCCATGATGGCCTTGCCGCCCGTCAGGATGGAGATGTCTTCCAGCATCGCCTTCCGCCGGTCGCCGAAACCCGGAGCCTTCACCGCGCAGCAGTTCAGCGTCCCGCGCAGCTTGTTCACCACCAGGGTGGCCAGCGCTTCGCCTTCCACCTCTTCCGCGATGACCAGCAGCGGGCGGCCCGAGCGGGCGATCTGCTCCAGCAGCGGCAGCAGGTCCTTCATGTTGCTGATCTTCTTCTCGTGGATCAGGATGTAGGGCTCTTCCAAAACCGCTTCCATCCGGTCCGGGTCGGTCACGAAGTAGGGCGACAGGTAGCCGCGGTCGAACTGCATGCCCTCAACCGTGTTCAGCTCGGTGGACATGGTCTTGGACTCTTCCACCGTGATGACGCCGTCCTTGCCGACCTTCTTCATCGCCTCGGCGATGATGTTGCCGATGGTCGAGTCGCTGTTGGCCGAAATGGTGCCGACCTGGGCGATCATCTCACCGGAAACCGGCTTCGAAAGACCCGCCACCTTCTCCACCACCACGTCAACCGCCTTCTCGATGCCCCGCTTCAGGGCCATCGGGTTGGCGCCCGCCGCCACGGCCTTCACGCCTTCCTTGAAGATCACCTGGGCCAGGATCGTCGCCGTCGTCGTGCCGTCGCCGGCCACGTCGGAGGTCTTCGACGCCACTTCGCGCACCATCTGCGCGCCCATGTTCTCGAGCGGATCCTTCAGCTCGATCTCCTTGGCCACCGTCACACCGTCCTTGGTGATGTTCGGGCCGCCGAACTTCTTCTCCAGTACAACGTTGCGTCCCTTGGGACCCAGCGTGACCTTGACCGCGTCGGCCAACTGGTTCACGCCCCGCAAGATTGCCTGACGGGAATTCTCGCTATATACGATTTGCTTCGCCATGAGATCCTCTCCTGAACCTTAAGCTTTCTTGGCTGCCTTCGGCGCAGCTTCCAGAACGCCCAGGACTTCGTCCTCGCGCATGATCAGGTACTCCTCGTCGCCCAGCTTGATGTCGCTGCCGGAGTACTTGCCAAACAGGATGCGGTCGCCGGCTTTCACGTCCAGCGGGACCACTTTCCCGTCTTCCAATCTCTTTCCTTTGCCGACGGCGACTACCTCGCCCTCCTGGGGCTTCTCTTTCGCCGTGTCCGGGATGATGATCCCGCCCTGAACCTGCTCTTTCTCCTCGATTCGCTTGACCACAATGCGGTCATGGAGTGGTCGAATGTTCATTAACAACAGCCTCCGATGGAATTGACTTCTGGTTTGATGGGTGGAAATCGCGCTAGATTCGATTTCCGATCCATATTTTTAGCACACTTCCCCAGAGAGTGACAAGAATCGTCTGTATCTTATTAATTATACAGACTTTTCTGACACTTGACAGAGATGCGCTCACAATTGCTGAAACACTGGAAACCTTTGTGCGATGGCCGGTCCGTCTGCCAGAAGCCGCTTGTCCGGCCGTGCCGCGAACAGATCGCGAACCAGCCGGCCCACTTCCCCATCGGCCCATCTCCGCTATAGTGATAATATCCATGACCGGCAGACGCACCCGCCGGCTGCTGCTCGCCGCCATCGCCGCCCTCCTGTTCCTGGTAGGAGCTGCCTACCGCTTCCAGACCCAGTGGCTCCGCCGCACCGCCCCTGCCAAACCGGAGGCGCTCCCCCTGCACCTCAGCGCTTCCGCCCAGGACTGGGAATTCACCAACAGCGCTCCCGACGGCCGCCCCATCGTCGCCGTACGCGCCAGGGATTTCAGGCAGATCAAGGAATCCGGCCTCATCGAGCTCGAGCACGTCGAACTGCACCTGTTTCACGAAAACGGGAAGCAGTACGATCTGGTGAAAAGCGCCCACGCCCAGTTCCGCCAGGCCGACAGGTCGCTCTATTCCGATGGCGAAGTCGAGATCATCCTGG
>JADZAF010000010.1 GCA_020852755.1 Bryobacterales bacterium | reverse complement strand
GGGATTCAACACCGTCATTCCGATCTCGACCAGGTCGGGGATGATGGGCCGCAGCGCGCCGCAGCAGTGATACGCGACCGGCAGCCCGCTCCTCCGGCCTACGTCGAACACCCGGGCCAGTTCGGGCTTCACCAGCCGCCGCCAAGCGGCAGGGCTCATCATCATGGAGCGCTGGCCGGCGACGTCGGCCCCGGTCCAGTACCAGTCCAGTGGAAAACGCCGGCAGGCCCGCTCGCCCAGCCGGATGGCGAAATCGGCGCAGCGCCGCAGCATGATGCGGGCCAGCTCGGGCTGCGATGCCAGGTCGAGCAGTGCGTCCTCCATCCCCCGCAGCCGGCAGTACATCTCGAAGACGCACGGCGAGACGTCGCAGCCGATGTAGAAATCGCGGCGGTTCTCGATGACCGGGCGCATGAGGCCCAGCAGCGCCTCCAGGCGGCGCCCGGGAAATTCGTATGCTAGCACGGTTCCGGCGGACGCGCCGGCCAGAGGGCATTGCGCGATCTGATTGAAGTGGAAGCGCTTCACCCAGCGGATGCCCCACTCGTCCAGGTGCCCCTCGCCGTCGCTGCCGTGGACAATCCCCTCCATCGCGTAGTTATTGTTCACCCAGGTCTGAAGGACGTCGTTACCCATGGCCTCGGCGACATCGCGCGGCTCGATCTCCAGCACGCCCGCCAGCCGGGCGGCGGTCTCCGGATGGAACCACATGAAGATGGGTACGCGGTCGGCAGGCTGCCTGGCAATCGCGGCGCGAACCCGTTCTCGCGACGTCATCGATGCACCCCTTGAGAAGCACAACGATAGCAGAACAGGGGCCGCGCCTGACCCGGAACTCGCCGGTCCGGCCGTGTCCGTGCGAAGCTGTGAAGAGCAAGCGGAGGATTCCCATGGTCGATGCGCAACTCCGGAAAGCGTCGCAGACGTGTTTTTTCGGATTCCCCCGGACCCGGCTGGGCTGGTGGTCGGCGGCGCTCCTGCTGGTGTTCCTGGCTTCGTTCACGCTGTTGTACGTATTTGTCAGCCTGGGCGTGCGGGGCGGTCCGGCGTTCTTCGGCAGTCCCTGGCTGGCCGGGACGGCCCTTGCCATCGCCGGCTCGGGAACCGGCGCGGGCCTGTTCGGCCTGGCGGCAATCGTCCGGCAAGGGGAGCGGTCGGTGCTGGCGTTCCTTGCCGTGGTCGTGGCGGCCTGGGTGCTGATCCTGGCGGCCAAGATCATGGCGCAGAGCGGCTGAGCCGCCAACGTCGAGGCCCGCACTACACCGCTGTCCTCTCCGGCACAACGGCTCTCGCCGGTGTGAAGCAGCTGCACAGACACTCTCCGCGGTCCCTTCCTACACTGGCTGAGGAGGGGAAGTGCCCAGACAACCGGTGGACGTAATCAAACGTTATCTTGAGGACGCGATCGCGGCCGAGAAGAACTTCGAGTCGCAGTTGCGGGACTTCGCCGAAGAGGGCCATCACAGCCATATCCAGCGGCTCTTCGCCCGGCATGCGGATGAGACCAGGTCTCAGTACGAGCGTCTCACCAACCGGCTGCACGCGCTGGGCGGCAGCCCTTCCGGAATGAAGAGCATGCTGGCCCACATGTTCGGATCCATGCCGAAAGTCGCCCAGATAGGCCACGACGATGCCGAGCAGGTGACGCAGAACATCCTGATGGCCTACACCGTGGAACAGAGCGAGATCGCCATGTACGAAGCGCTGGCCGCGGCGGCGGCCGCGGCGGGGGACAACGTGACGGAAAGCCTGGCCCGCGAGATCCAGAGCGAGGAACGCAGAACCGCCGACCTGCTCTGGCAGGAACTGCCCCGGGCGGCCCGCTCGAGTTTTGACGAGGTCACCGGCCGTCGCACCATGACGCCCTAAGCCGTCCGCGAGCCCCGCACCGACGATTGCCGCAAACAGCCAGGAGGTACGCGATGCCCTCACCCGCCAGTCCGGGGACCAACCGGTTCCGCTCGAATCGTGCGGACGGTGGTTCACCACGGAGGAGGAGTTCCGGAATCACAGGGTGGAATGCGAGGCGGCCGAGCGAAGCGGCCGCACCGGGCCGAAGCGCCATTTGAAGCCGGAGGAGGAGGAGATCTCGAAAGCCCGCCCACGCTCCTGACGCCGTTCTGGTACTAATACGTACAGGACAATTTAGCGGGCTCCAAAACCGGCCGTCGCCCTTATAATTGTGCCGGCCCGCGACCCGCGGTCGGGCCCCGGGCGGAGCACTCCCATGATTGAGCCTGCTGTTGTCGTGCTCGGCGCGGGTGAAAGCGTCGGCTTTTCCTCGGACGGCACTGAGTGGACGTCGCTTCCCAGAGTCGGCCGGTTCGACCCGCAAAACCGCATCTATCAAGCCCCCAACCGAATCGTGAACTCAAGGACGGTGTACATCACCGCCCGCACTCCCGGAAACCCGGCCGCGGGAGGAACCGCCGAGATCCGCTTGACCTCGTCGCCGTTCTGGCTGACGGTCCTGTCCCTCTACTGGCCCGTCCTGTTTGCGGTTCTGTCCGTGTGGAGCTGGAGCATCTGGCCGGGTATCCCGCCGGCTCCGGTGCTGACTGTAAACCCTCCGGCCGTCACCCTGGGAAGCAATAAGAGCCAGCAGTTCACGGCTACTTTGGACGACCGGCCGGAACAGGACGTGACCTGGACGGCCACGGCCGGCACCATCACGCCGACCGGTTTCTACTCCCCGCCCGCCCCGGGCGCCGCCGACCAAACCGTCACGGTCACGGCAACGCGGAACAGCGACAAAACGAAAGCCGCTTCGGCCGTTGCGGTCCTATCGTCCGGCTCGAGCCTTTTCCTCTACCCGGCCCTGTCTCACGTACAGAAGAACGGGACGGTGAAATTGCAGGCCGACGGAGACAGTGTCGAGTGGCCGAAAGAGGCGCCCAAGGGAGTCTACACAGCGCCGGCGAAGATCGGCCAGCGCCAGGTAATCAGCATCAACGTGACCGATCAGAAACCGGGGCATGTCGCCGGCGCCAGGATCGTGCTGCTGCCTGACGGAGAGGCAGGCCCGGCGCCCGCTGTCCCCGGCGACCGGACTCTGATGACCATCGCCATGCTGGCGGGAGCCCTGGGCGCCTGGCTGGCTTCGGTGAACTCGTTCGTCGCGTTCACCGGCACCCGGAGCTTCGTGCCGAGCTGGGGCTTCTTCTACCTCTTCCGGCCGGGGTTCGGCGCCGGACTCGCGCTCGTCGTGCACCTGGCGCATCGGATGGGCAGCGTGGGGACAGCCGGCAGCGCAACCAATCCGGCCACGGTCGCCTTCTACTCCGCGCTGGTGGGCCTGTTCGCCAAGGAAGCGCTCCAGAAACTGCATGACATCTTCTGTACGGTTTTCGGAGTCCAGGACACGCGAACCGATAAGATCGGGCAGGCCGCGGCTTCACAGGCGCCGGCAGTCAAGGCCGTGAAGGGGAGCGCGGGGAAGAAAGAGATTACTGTGGAGGGCAGCATGTTCGTCTCCGGCTGCACCGTCCTCATCGACGACACAGCCCGGACCGTCACCTTCGTCAGCGACAAGGAACTGCGAGTGACTCTGGACGCAGCGCCTGCCGCCGGCAAGGAGTTTACTCTCAAAGTCAGAAACCCGGACGGCAAGGAGAGCGAGGCGTTCAAGTTCACCGTGGCGCCTTGAGGGAACGGGGTGAAACCGCATCCGGCGGACCCCGCGGTATTGGGGTCTCTGGAGGGAGATCCATGATGCAGCGACAGCTTGCGTGGCTCTGCTCTCTGCTTGTCCTGTGGCCGGCAACGGGTGTTCCCGCGGCTCCGAACGATGCTTCCGGCCCGAGCGCCAAGGTCAAGGAGCGCCTGGCGGAAGCGGCCCCCGGGTCGATTGTCGAAGTAGTGCTGAACAACAGGGAACGCCTGCGCGGACGGCTTGCAGGTCAGGCGGAGAGCGGGATCGAGATCCAGCACTGCAAGAACCGCGCACTGGCTCTTCAGGCAGTGCCTCTGACTGGCATACGCACTCTGCAGGTCCGTAAGAATGGGATCCTGATCCCGGCACAAGGGCCTCTGCAGCCTTGGGCGGTCCTGGAGCAGGCGACGCTGATTCCCCAGGGGAAGGCGGTCGTGGTCCGGCACAGGAGCAAGGGCCGGCTCGCCGGGCAGCTCGGCGCGCTCCAGGCGGAGGAGTTTGAGCTTCGGTCCGATGGGGATGCGGGAGTCACCAGCCTGAGATACGACGACGTACGGTCGATTGAGATGGCCCGGAAGCCGGGCGGCATCGGCGGGAAATTGCTCGTGATCGGGGCGGTTACGGCGGCGGTGTTCGCCGTGATAGTTGCTCTGGCGGCGGCCGGAGCCATACCGGACCGGTAATCCCTCGCTACGGAGGCCGGCCTCGGTTTTCGCGCGAGATCCGCAATTTGCCCGGCTCAGTCGAGGCGCCCCCCTCACCTGGGTCTGCCGCAATCCCCTCCCTTGAGGGACCCCGAAACGCCGCAGAAAAACCTGTATTTACCGGGATAAAAATCGGTCGGGCTGGAGTACACTTGACAGGAATTCGGGATCTGAAACGAATTTCCTGCAAATAGGAGGTCGTATGAGTTTGTTTTTCATGCGCACCGGACTGGTGCTGGTGTTGACCTCGGCCGCCCTCGCCCAAATCGGGACATCGACAATCACCGGGCGCGTAACGGACCCGACTGGAGCGGTGGTGCCGGAAGTCAAGGTGCTGATCGTAAATACCGACACCAACTTCCAATTCACGGCCACGACGAACCAGGAGGGCCTTTTCCGCGTTCAATCGCTGCAACCAGGACCCTACCGCGTCACCTTCCAGGCGGCCGGATTCCGGCGCGTGGTGCGCCAGAACATCGATCTGCGGACGGGCGACGTGCTGGCCGTGGATGCCGCCCTTGAGGTCGGCACCACGAGCGACTCGATCG
>JADZAF010000009.1 GCA_020852755.1 Bryobacterales bacterium | reverse complement strand
GGCGGCACGGCGCCGTTCAGGCTGGAGATGCAGGACGACGGCAATCTCGTACTGTATGACAGTACGCACCTGCCCGTTTGGGCCAGCGGCACACAGCGCTGACGCCCTCCAATCGCGGCGGTCCGCCCGGGCCGCCGCGCCTTTCGGTTCGACCCCCTTCCCCTCCTGTCGCCCGTTCCTTCCCGGTATAATGCGCAGCAGCAGTGACTGTAGACAAGTGGCGCGAAGTCTTTAGCTGCTATAAAGCCGCCCTTGAGGAGCCGCCGGAACGGAGGCGCAGGTTTCTCGAATCGACGGATGCGGACCCGGAGGTGCGCGAGAAAGCCCTGCGCATGCTCGAAGCCCTCGAGCGGAACACAGGCGAGCTGACCGCGGGCGCCCCCGCCCCGAAAGGACCGGCACGGACTGGGACAACCGTGGGCCGCTATGAGGTCGGGGTGCCGTTGGGTGAGGGCGGCATGGGCGAAGTCTACTCGGGCTGGGATCCGGCCCTCGATCGGGCGGTGGCCCTCAAGTTCCTGCGCCGCGAACGAACCGGCCTGCCCGCGGAAGCCGCCAGGTTCGTGCGCGAAGCGAAAGCCGCCTCGGCGCTGAATCACCCGAATATCGTGACCATCCATGAGGTGATTCAGGGCGGCGGCTCGCTGGTCATCGTTATGGAACTCGTCGAGGGGCAATCCGCCCGCGAATTGTGCGAGGCGCCGGTTCCCCTCAAGACTCTCCTGGACCTCGGAAGACAAACGGCGCTGGCCCTGGCCGCCGCCCACGCGAACGGGATCATCCATCGCGATGTGAAGCCTGAGAACATCATGGTGCGCACCGACGGCTACGTGAAGCTGCTGGATTTCGGACTCGCCCGGCGCATCGCCCTGGACGAAGGCTCCGGCGCCGGCTTGCCCGAAGGCACTCTGCGATACATGTCTCCCGAACAGGTCAGGGGAATGAGATTGACCCCGGCCACTGACATCTACTCGCTGGGCCTGGCGCTGGCGGAACTTGCATCCGGCCGGCACCCGTACGCGAACTGTCCGACGCTGGACGTCCCCGCGGCGATCGTCCGCGAGCCGGGTCGCGGCGCCATTGTGTTGGATCCCTCGCTGCCGGCTCGCCTTGCATCCCTGATCGAGGCCATGTTGTCTGGAGAACCGGCCCGCCGGCCCGCGGCCTCGGAAGTCGCCGCCGCCCTGCGCGGCATCGCCGAGTCCTCCGCCACGGGCGCGTCTGTCGCCGCGGTGCGGGGAACCGCGGGCCTCCGCAAGCCCCGGCTCTGGCTGGCCGGTGTCGCCGGTCTGGTTGGAGCGGCGGCTCTGGTCGTCTGGTCGTGGCCGGCCGGTCCGCGCCCGTCCGTGCCGGAATGGATCGCGCGGCCGCTTACCTCACAGCCCGGCTGGGAAGAATCGCCTTCTTTTTCGCCGGATGGCCAAGCGGTGGCCTTTACCTGGACCGAGAAGCTGAACCAGCCCCGCCAGATCTATGTCAAACACCTCGATGCGGACGCTCCCGTGCCGTTGACCCGCCCTGGGTTGGACGTCGGCCCTCTCGCCTGGTCGCCGGACGGAAACACCATCGCTTTCAAAGTTGCCTATCGCGCGGGCGGAGGCGCCGGCGGGATCTATGCGATACCAAAACAGGGCGGGGAAGAAGTGAAACTCACCGGCCTTGCCAACGTCAACTTCAGCACTTCCTTGGACTGGTCGCCCGATGGATCGCAAATCGTGTTTTCCGATCTCGTGCCGGGCACGGAGCAACTCGCCATCTATGCCTTCGATGTGAACTCCCGTACCAGGCGAAGGCTGACGTCTCCACCCCGCGGGGACTGGGGCGATTGGGACCCCAGGTTCTCCCCGGACGGCAGGACCCTGGCCTTCAAACGAGTGCGCGGGTTCTGGAGGGACGCCGTCTACCTGATGGCGGCGGGAGGGCGCATCAGGAGGCTGGTCGAGGACTCGGACGTCATTTGGGGACACGCCTGGATGCCGGACGGGAATGGACTCATCGTGTCCACGCCCCTCGGCGGCAGTCTTCTCAGGCTGTGGCGCTTCCCTCTCTCTCCGGGCCTTGAGCCGGTCCGTATTACCGGAGAGGGTCTGGACGCCATCACGCCCGCCAGCGCCCATCGATCCGGCAGGATCGCCTGGGTGAGCCGGTTGGAAGATACCAACATCTATCGGATCCCGGCAACCGGGACCGGCGCTCCGGTTCAGCTCATCGCGTCCACGCGTCGCGACGAGAGAGCCTGTTACTCCCCGGACGGCCGCATTGCCTTTGCCAGCGACCGCTCCGGAAGTTGGGAGATCTGGATTGCAGGGTCCGACGGCTCCAACCAGGTTCGCGTCACCAATCTGGGACGCTCGTTGACAGGTTTTCCCCGCTGGTCTCCGGACGGACGCCGGCTGGCGTTCGAGACAAAGGCTTTCGACTCGGGCAGTGTCTTCGTGCTGGAATGTCAACCCGGCAGCGCGGACTGCGGAGAGCCCGTTCGACTCACCGAAGCGCCTCGTGCGGAGAACTGGACGGCGGCCCTGCCCAGCTGGTCGGCGGACGGCGCGCATGTCTACTTCGCATCCAATCGAACGGGCCGGCATGAAGTCTGGAAGCAGGCCCTTGCGGGCGGACCGGCCGTCCAGGTGACTCGCCGCGGCGGCTATGCGTCCCAGGAGTCCCGGGACGGCAAGTGGCTTTACTTCTCAAAATTGGATCCCCTCAGCATCTGGCGCATGCCAGGGTCGCGGCCGGATGCGTCGGCCGGGTCTGCCGGGGAGCAATTGCTGATCGGCCCGCCTTCGATCGTCTCGCCCGCCGGCTGGACTCTCACTCCGGACGAGATCCTGTTCATCGATTTCAGCGGCGCCGGGCCGTACCGGCGGATTGTCGGTTATGCCTTGGCCTCGGCCAGGACCCGCACGGTCGCGACGCTTCCGGACATCCCCGAAAGAGGTACCGACGTTTCCGTTTCCCCGGACTCGCGCTGGGTTCTGTACGGGCAACTCGACCGGTCCGGAAGCAACATCATGGTAGCCGCGGCCAGCCGCTGAAGCGGCGCCGCCGGACGGAATCGCGGGGGCAATGTTGGAGGGCGGGTCAGGGCGCTCCACGCCAGCGGCCGCGCGTCATCACCGTGTATTGACTCGGAAAATGCAGGGTGAGTATGTCGGCTCCGGATTCGATGTGGGCCTGCTCCACGAAGGCTGCGTTCCGGAAGGCCAGTTGCAGATCCTCGCGCCGGCACCGCCGCATGCCGACCCAGGGACAGTGCTCGGCGGCTTGCTGCCAGTCGCGGCGCTGCAACGCTCCCCGGAAGTTCGGCCAGCCCCCGCGCAGCTCGTTGGGAGCCCGCCAGAGATGCATCAGGATCGCGAACTGGGCATCCGCCGGCGAAGCGTTCCATACGTTTCGTCCCATGGCCTCGATGGCACGCTCCTCGCAGGTTTTGGCAACGGTTCTGAAAACCATCTCGATCGAAGAGACGTTGGTCACATATTGCGGCACAACGGTGGCGCCGGAGCCGCGCCGCGCCAGCGCTTCCCTGCCCGCCTGCGACGGCTGCTGATCGCCCACCGGCTGGAACGGCCTCCAGGCCGCGATCACCGCTTCGTGGGCCACCCCGGCGCGAGTCCGCGCGTCGTACCAGGTGAAGGCCCGCACCTGGCTCGACTGCCGCAGCATCATTCCCGCTCCGACCGTGGGCAACCCCACGAGGTCCACGTAGATCGACTCGCGGCAGCCTTCGCCCCGGTCGCTCCTCCGCAGGTGGTTCCACAGTGCGTCCACAACTCTTGGATGCGCCATGCCCGGCCTCCCGGGCACATTGTCGGGCAAGCCGCCAACAGAGTCAAGGATCTTATCGTCTTGAATCCGGCGGGCCGCGCGCGGCGGCCGCCGGCGTGGCATAGTGGAACCATGCGGAGGCGGACATTTCTATCTGGGATCGCGGGCGCGCCGCTGCTCGCGCAGACTTCGACGTGGCGTCCCGTCTATCTCGGCCTGGATGGCATGGTGGCCGGCGGCCACTACGATACGGCCATGGCGGGCTACCGAATGCTGGCCGAAGGCGGCAATGCCATCGACGCGGCGGTCGCCGCGAGCTTCGCCAGCACGGTGGTCGAGCCCAGCCGGGCGGGGATCGGCGGGGACCTGTTCATCCTCATCTATCTCGCCAAAACCAGGGAAGTGAAGTTCGTCAATGGGACGGGCTGGTCTCCCCGGCGGGCGACCCTCGATGCATTCGCGCCGAAGGGGGAACTGCCGAAGGATGGCGCGCTGGCGCCGCTGGTTCCCGGCGCCGTCGACGCCCTGCTGCTGGCCGCCGGCAAGTACGGCAGACTGGCCCGCGAACGCCTGCTGGCGCCTTCCATCGAGCTGGCGGACCGGGGCTTCATTGTCAGCGAGAACCTCCAGGGCGTCCTGCGCAACAACGACAAGCGGCTCCGGCCGTTCCCGGATACCGTCCGGGTCTGGTATCGCAACGGTGAACCACTGCGCATGGGAGACGTGGTGGTGCAGAAGGAGCTTGCCGGCACCTTCCGCGCCATCGCTTCCGGCGGGCGCGATGCGTTCTATAAAGGGCCGGTCGCGCGCGCGGTCGTCCAGCATCTGGGCAGGCACGGCGGCATCCTGGAACTGCCGGACATGGCCGAATGGGCCGCCGGGGAGGACCAGCCGCTGCACGTCCGCTACAAAGGCTATGACCTCTACGGCTGCCCGCCCAACTCGCACGGTCACGTGATGCTCCAGGCCCTCAATATCCTGGAGGGCTTCGATCTGAAGACCATGCGCCACAATTCCGCCCGGTACCTGCATCACGTGGCCGAGGCGCTGAAACTCGCGTTCGCCGACCGGGAGGCCTACCTGGGCGATCCCCGCTTCGTCCGCGACATTCCCATGCCCGGTATGCTTTCCAAGGACTATGCCGCCAGGCGGCGCTCCCTGATCCGCCCGGACCGTGCCATGGAAGGTCCCGCGCCCCCCGGCGATCCCCGCCGCGACTCCGCCGCCGCGCCGCGCTTCAGCACAGGCGCCGGCTCCCACCAGGTGCTCACGGGCCGCGCGGCCTATCCGGACTGGATCGACGGCTACACCACCTACGTCGCGGCCGTGGACAAGGAGCGGAACATGGTGTCCATCACCTCCACCATCTGGTCCGACTTCGGCAACTGCATGTACGTCCCCTCCACCGGCTTCTTCCTCAATAACCGGCTGGCTCTGTTCTACCTCGATCCCAAGGAGCCCAACGTACTGGCGCCGCGCAAGCGCCCCCGCATGACGCTGAACCCCGTACTGGTCATGAAAGACGGCAAACCCTTCATGGTTTTCGGCACGCCCGGCGGGGACACCATGCCCCAGTCGCAATTGCAGTTCTTCTTGAATTTCGCCGAGTTCGGAATGAACGTGCAGCAGGCCGTCGAGCAGCCCTACGTGGTCAGCTCGGCCTTCCGCGGCGCCCTCTGGCCGCACCCGGTTCCCAACAAGCTGTCGGTTTCCGAGCGCATCCCGGAAAGCGTGCGCGCCGAGCTGGCGCGGCTCGGGCACAATGTCGAAACACACGCGGCCAAGGGCGTGGGCAGTGTGAAAGCCATCCTCGTCGATGAACGCACCGGCGTGCTCATGGGCGGCGCCGCCCCGGCCACCGACAGCTACGTGATCGGGTGGTAAGGGTCAATCCTCGAACGCCCGGAGCCGCGCCGGACCGAGCAGGCCGGAAGCCGCCGGCTCGCGCACCTGCTTCTTCTCTTCCGGATACGGGAACCGGAGCGGCTGCTCCAGCCGCGAGTAATCCGGGTCCGGCTGGCCCAGGACGTGATTGACCGGCAGGTTCGCCACCCGGATCTTCAGTTCGTTCCTGCCCGCCTTCAGCAGGCCCGAAACATCCAGGCGCCGCGGCGACTTCCAGCTCACTCCCGCATGGCGCCCGTTGATCCAGACTTCCGCCACCTCGTGGACCGTTCCAAGTTCCAGTTGCACGCTGCGGCCGCCTGCCAGGAATTCCCTGCCGATTTCCACGGCAGCCGTATAGTCCGCGGATCCGGAGAAGTAACGGTAGGCCGGCAGCTCGGTCCAGGACTTCAGTTCCCCAAGCGTGACCGGACTCCGGCCCCGCGCCGAGAATGACCAGGGTCCCGTGATGGGGAGCGCCGCCGCTTCGCGCTTCGCCGCCTGGCGCGCGGGCGGCTCTCCGGAGGCCGTGCCGTCAAAAGCGACGAACACGGACCCGAACGGCTCCAGCGTCAATTCCAGATCGTTCCCCGGCCGGACCGCATCGGTCACCGCGCCCGTCTCGGCATTCCAGAGCCGCGCGCGCCCTTTCCCGTCGCGAAACACCGCGCGCACCCGCTTTTCCCGGCCGGAGGTATTGGCCAGGAAATAGACGTTCCTGTCTCCCTCCCGCCGCTGCACCATCACGAGATCGGGCTCGAGGCCATCGAAGCGGACCTGAGGGCCTGCCGCCGCCAGCGCCCTCCCGAATTCCGCCGTTTCGTCCGCTGCCAGGATGGCGGTTCCCTTGCCGTAGCGCCGCTCTGCATTGAACATCTCGCGCACGATCTGCCGCGCCCTGTCCGTTTCCTCTGTGCCGTGCCTGACGCCGTACACCCGGGACGGCAGGCGGCGCGTCGCGATCACCGTGCCTCCCGAGCGGCAGAACTCGGCAACTCTCTCGAGCAGCGGCAGCGAGATTCCCGTTAGCCCGGGCAATACCACGATCCGGTAGGCCGCGTCGCCGATCTCCAACCGGCCCGCCGCCGCCCGCAGGCCTTCCCGAAGAATGCTCGTGTCGATCCCGTCGAAGGTGAATCCGGAAGCGATCAGCGTCCGGATCACCGGGCTTTCGGATTTGTATGCCGCCGGCAGGCTGAACTCGGCCGTCGGACCCCCGCCCAGCCGGTACTTCGACTCCATGTACAGGTTCAACCCGGCGGCATAGAGGTTCTTCCCCGAATCCAGCGGCCGTTCCGCCATCACGTCTTCCTCGGGCAGGTACAACGCCACGTCCACGGCCGGTTTGCCCAGACTGAGCGCATAGCTGGCCCGCCGCACGTAATCCGAAAGCTTCGGGAAATACGGCCAGAGCGGGTGGTTGTCGTTCAGCATGACCGAGGCATAGTAGCCCCAGCCCGGTATGCCCGCCGGAGGCGGCGAATACGCGAACCCGTGAGCGATGATCTTGTTCACCCCGCAGGCGAAGTGGAGGTCCGCACCCGTCTTCAGGTCCTCCAGCGTGGCCAGGTACCTCGGCCTGCGCAGCCACGTCCAGGCCTCGGCGGATGTCGTCCGCGCGCCATTCTGGTGCGCCGCCGAACTGGCCCACCGCGAAGCCACGAACGTCTTCCAGTCGTAGCTCTCACCCATGATCGAGCCCGCGTGAGCGAAGCTGCGCATATCCAGCGCCGGCGTCCCATAGGCTTCCATCTGCAGCAGCGCGCCTTTCCTACGGCACCACTCGGCCAGCGGAATACTGTAGTTGTCGAGCACCAGGTCGCCCACGGTGCGCCAGAAGTCGTAGCGCACGTCGGCGCCGAGCGAACCGGCGTCCAGAAACAAAGCCGGGAGGTACAGCGTCAGGTCGTACCCCCGCCTCTTCGCGAACTCCTCCAGAAAGCCGTCCGTCCAGTTCTGGCCGTAGACCTCCATGCTGTCGCAGTGAAACGCGCGCACCGCGGGCAGCGCGCGCCGTAGCGGCTCGCCGGCCGCCTTCAAATGCACGGCGAGGCTTTCTTTGTTCAAATGATCGAGCACCAGCCCTTCCCCGCCCAGCGCGGGGCGCTTCACCTGCATGCCCGTGGGCATCTGGATAAACCGCACGAGCACGTGCGGGCCCGCCAGATCCGCCGGGACCCGCTCCATCCCCGCCGCGTTGCGCGCCGAAGCCGGCTCCACCCGCTGCCCGTCCCCGCGCACCAGCACCGAGGCTGCCAGCCGTTCGTTCGCGTCCAGGCTGACCGGCGCCACCGCTTCTCCCGGCCGCACGCTGCGCACCTCCGCGCGAAGCCGCTTGGCCGCATGCCGGGGGGTGATCCACGGCCCGCCGTACGGCCACCCCGAACCCAGAGGCACATCGATCTCCATCCCCATGCGCCGCGCCGTCTCCGAGGCGTAGGCGGCCGCCTCGAGAAACTCCGTTGAGAGATACGCGTAATTCCTGATGCCCTTCGCCGGGTCGTCGGCCGCAATCGGGTAGATCGGATAGATCAACGCGCGCCGGATGTGGGCCGCCCGCATCACCTCCAGTTCGCGCCGGATCTCATCGCGGGTTTGCGACGGGCCGAACCACCACCAGTACACCCCCATGCTGTGCTCCGGCCCCGGATCGCGAAACCCCGCTTCCCAGGCGGCGATGGGGCGCCCGCCCGACCGCCAACCGGCACCCAGCAGCCCAGCCAGCAAAACATAAGCGGCCGGCGCGAACGCTTTGCGCTTTGTCTTTTGCATCCTGCCCTACCGGAACATCGTCCGCACTCTCCTGCCCCGCACTGTCGGCCCGCGCGTGCAATTACTGCCCCGCTGGACCGCCGCCGTTCTCCCGGCCGGCCGGGTAGCTCCGCTTGATCTCCCCAATCGTCTCCGCCACGCTCGTCCGGGCCATCCAGGACGGGGCCGTCATCAGGTCCGGATCGAACCGGAAAATCAGCCAGTCTTTGGCTTCCCGCGGATACTTCCGCCATTCCGGCAGAATCTGCTCCAGCTCGGCGATCAGAGCCCGAATCCGCTCCGGATCGCGTGCCGCGGCATCCGGTCCGTAATGCCGGTACAGCAACTCCCGCCAGCGCGTGAAGGTCTGAAAGTACGTGAAAGTCAGCTCCGCGGAACGCTTCAGATCCTCGGCCGCTTGCGGGACCGGAGCCTTGCCGGGATCGACGCCCGACATCAGGCCGCGGATGCGCCCGGCCAGCCGCACCGCCTCGGCGTTCGAGCGCTCCAGAATCTCCGGCGTCCAGGTCGCGCCCATCTTGCGGATCAGGTCCGGACGGGGCAGGAACAGCATCGTCCATTTGAAGGCGATCTGGCTGTACGGGTGCCCGGTCAGGTACGTGGTCTTCCACAATGCTTCCGAAATCCCGAACGCCTCGGCGGCTTTGAACGCTTCCCCGCCCAGGTGCGCCCGCAGCCACTCCGAAGCCGCGGCCATCCCATCGGCATCGGGATTCCAGGCCAGGCGGGCGAAAGCGTACAGCATCGCGCGCGACGGCGAGTGCCCGTGCCGCAGGTAGTCGTACGAGTCGTACTTCCCCACCCAGATACCCGGGTAGATACACCCCGGAACCCAGGGCCCCCAGGCGTCCACGGCAATCGCCCCGTTCCGCTTGGCGCTGCGAAAGCGCTCCTGCCAGAACCTCGGAAAGAAGACGGTGCTCCCCCAGCCGTCGAACTCCCGAAATGTGTCGAAGGTCGCCATGAACGGCCGCTTCTTTGGCGCGCCGCCCGCAATCACCCGGTTCTCTCCTACGTTCAGAAAGAAATCCCCGTCCGTGTTCTTGGCATCGAACATCAGCCCCGGTTCGGGCGCGGCCGCCAGCACGCGCTCGAAGGTCTCCATATCGTTCGCCACCCGCCAGGTGCGGAAGACCATCTTGCGGCCGTTGCGCCGGACAATCGCGTCGTGGAACCGGCTCGCCATTCTCCCGGCGCCCTCGGGCGTCCGCCACAGGATGAAACCCCTGTAGTTCAGCCGGGGTGACGGCTCGGTGGCCGTCACTACCACGCCGTCCAGCCGGGTCTCCTGGAGCAGTTCATCGTACCGGGCACGCACGAAATCCCAGGTGGTCTCGGAATCGTCGGTGATCCTGCGCCCGTCCAGGTGATCGGGATAGGAGAACTCGTAAACCTGCAGGTAGAACTGCATGTGCAGCGCGTGCGCGTAGTCGGCCAGTTCGTTGAGCGCCTCCCGGAAGACCCGGGTCCGCTGCCGGTGCAGGCTGTCGGGCGGATACACCTCGAAGCCGCTGCCCAGCCGGTCGTAATTCACGTAGTCTTCCAGGTTCAGATTCAGGAACGTCACCCGGTTGAACGAGTGCCGCGCCAGCTCGCGCATGGCGGCCTTCGACCGCTCCAGCTCCCTCTGGACCACCATCGCGTTCACGTACGGCGGGTCGCGGAAGTAGAAACCCTCATCCGGCAGATTCCACAGCGTGCCCTCGTAGGAAAACATGCGCTCGGCGAAGGCCGGGCTCTCCGATACGCGGAGCTGCCAGTCCAGCCCGTCCCGCCGCACGATGTCCGCCAGCCGGTACACGCCGTACACCAGGCCTACCCCCGTGGACGAGACCGCCAACCCCTCGCCCTCGGGAGCGATGCGGAACGACTGTGCCTCGGCCGTATCGCTCTGCCGGAACGCGCCCGTCCCCCGCAGCACGATGCGGCGGCCCGGCCCCGTCTGCCCCTCCAGGAGTACAAAGCCCCGCTGCCGCAAGGCGGCCCGAAGCTCTTCGAGCGCCAGCCCGAGGCCTGCGTCCCGGACCGGCGCTCCTTCCCCAACCAGCCTTACCTGCGAACCGGCGGCCGGGGCGGCCGGCCCCAGCAGCGTCCAAACGGCGGCTGCAATCAGCAATGGCATCGGAAGTCCAGGCGCATACTCGGCGTCCCTCCAGGAATTGTAGCCTTCCGGCCCCGACCGGAGCATCGAAAGTCACCGCCCCCTGCCGGATCTCATCAACCCGTAAAGGCGGTTTCGTCGCGCTTTGGCGTGAATCTCAGCCGGCCAGGCGCCCTGGACCTGGCGAGGCCAACTTCGAAGTGGCGGGCGGTCACCGCCGGCTCAGGCTCGTCGGAGGATCATGACGCCGTACCTGTACATTTTATGGTACAGTAAGGCAGAGGCGTAGGATGGCCGGGCGCGCATCACACCCGAAAATCCCGCTGATCTTCTTCCGCGCGGCTGGGGGCAGTGAGCCCGTCAGGGAGTGGCTGAAGGGACTGGACGAAGCGGAGCGCCGGGTAATCGGGAAAGACCTCCTAAGGGCGCAGTGGCGCTGGCCGGTGGGCATGCCGCTGTGCCGTCCGATGGGCGGCGGGCTCTGGGAAATCCGGACAGATCTGCCTACGCGGAAGACTGCGCGCGTGCTGGTTTGCCTTTGCCGCGGGCACCTGGTCGCGCTGCACGGGTTCATCAAGAAGACACGGGCGGCGCCGGATGAGGATCTGGCGATCGCGCGCAAGCGGCGGAAGGAGTTGGAGCAATGAGTAGGAAGCACATGGGTTCGAGCATCGATGACTTCCTCAAGGAGGAGGGCATCTTCGAGGAAGCACAGGCGGAAGCGGTCAAGGAGATCGTCGCCTGGCAGCTTGCCGAAGCCATGAAGGAGAAGAAGATCTCCAAGAACAAGATGGCCGCTCTGCTCAAGACGAGCCGTTCGCAGGTTGACCGTTTGCTTGACCCGAAGAACGACATCACGCTGGGCAGCCTGCAACGGGCGGCGGCGATGGTCGGGCGCCGCGTCAGCATTGAGCTGGTGTAGCAGGCCGGAAGCTCTCCAACAAACGCCGCCTATGACCGGATGGCAGGGTAGCCACGCTCGTAGCGGGAGAGATACCAGGCGGCGCCTCAGCCCGCGTGGATGCTCTTCCGGGCCGGATCGAATACCATGCGCCGGCCGGTGATGAAGGCTTCGTCGGCCATGATGGTGGCGATGGAGTGGGAGTAGCCCGCTTCGATCGGCGCGATGGTCGCTGTCTGCCGCGACCGCACGCAGTCCAGGAAGTTCTTCATGTGGTGCGGCCCTTCGGCCGGCGGAACCACCGCTCCCGGCCCCAGGCGGTCGGGCTCCGTCGATCCCTCCCCGCTCAGCACCCAGGGTTTGTTCCACGCGCTCGCGTCCATCACGCCCTTGGTGCCGATGAACTTCAGGAAGCTGTTCGCGCTGGTGCCGAAGGTGGAGCAGTAGCGCACCAGAAAGCCCTCGGGATATTCGAGCGCGATCTCCACCGAATCGGGATTGGTGTACTCGTCGCCCTGGAAGCGAAACTTGCCCCCGGCGGCTACCACGCTGCGCGGGAACTGCGCCCCGGTCACGTAGTGCACCAGGTCGATAAAGTGCACGAACAGGTTGGTCTGCGGCCCCCGGGAGAACTCGCGGAAGCCGTACCAGCCCGCATATTGCTTCGCGTGGAAGGGCCGGTCTTTCTGGTTCATCAGGAAGCCCTTCCAATCCACGTCGGCTTCCGTCACCGCACGCTCCCCGTACCCGTACCAGTAGGGGCGCGCCCCGTTGCGCGACTGCTCGATCTTGAAGATCCTGCCCAGCCCGCCGGACTGCACGAACGCTCGGCCGGCCACCGACGGCGCCCAGCTCCGTACCTGCGTGCCGATCTGCACCACACGGTTGTTCTTCTTCACCGCGTCCACCGCCTCGTTCAGTTCCTTGAGGTTCATGGCCAGGGGTTTCTCGCAGTACGCATCCTTGCCGGCCCGCGCCGCCGCCGCCAGCATGGTGCAGTGCTGGTGGTCCGGCGTGCCGATGACCACCGCGTCGATGCCTTTCAAACCCAGCAGGTCCTGGTAGCGGATCAACTGCTCGGGCGTGTTGCCGTCCGCCTGCCTGACCTGCTCGCTGGCCTTTTCGCGCTGCTGTCGCCAGGTATCGCAGACCGCCGTCACCTGCGCGTTCGTTTCCTTGGTGAACTGCAGGACTTCCCGCAGCAGCCCGCGGCCGCCGCACCCGATGATGCCGACCGAGAGGCGGTCGTTGGCGCCCAGGATTCGCTGGTATGAACTGGCGGCGATGGAAGCGCCGGCCAGGGATCTCCCCATGAATTCGCGACGATTGAATGTAGACACGGCTTTTACCTTTTCGATGCCATCATACACGGCTGCCCCGGCGGGCCGCGATGCGAAGGAGCGCCGCCTCCGCGGGCCTCAACCCTTCACCAGGCCTTCCACGAACAGGCGGGCCTTGCGGGCCTCGGCGTTGATGTGCTCCAGGTCGCCCGGGTCCAGACACTCCACGATCAGCGGTCCCCGGGTGAACCCGCCTTTCCTCAGCCGCGCCATCACCTCTTTGAAGTTCACCATCCCCGTTCCCGGCGTCAGCATCACTTCCTTGGGCTTCCGGAAATCCTTGACCGTCACTCCCACCACCACCCCGTCCACCGACGGGGCGTCGTCCACCGGGTCGATGGCCGCGTCCGAGTAGTAGAAGATGTTCCCGGGATCGTAGAAAATGCCGAAGTTCTTGTGGCCGATCTGCTCCACCAG
>JADZAF010000008.1 GCA_020852755.1 Bryobacterales bacterium | reverse complement strand
GGCTTCGGCCGGGGCCTGAAACCCGGCGCCGCCCTGCGATAATGTGGCGGAGAGGTTCCTGCCATGCATGTTCTTGGGTTATCCGGCACGGCGGTTCTGGCGTTCGCCCTGCCCGCCTTGGCCGCGTCGCCCGGCGGATGGTCGCACGCCGCTCCGCGGAGCGAGATTGAGCCGCGGTTCTCGTACATGGAGCAGGGCGGCCGCGGCGGTAAAGGAGCGTTCGTAGCCGAGGCGGGCGGGCGCGACGGGGTGAACGGCTACTGGTCGCGCACTTTTCCTGTTGCGGGGGGAAAGCACTACCGCTTTCGCGTCTATCGCCGCACCGAACGGCTCGAGTGGCCCCAGCAGTCTACGCCGGTAACCGTGGAGTGGCTCGATCCGAACGGCCGGCAGGTGTTGGACGACCGGCCGCTGGCGGAGAATTTCCTGAAAGGCTTTGCCGCCTGGACCCCTCCCGAATATCCGACCGATCAGCGCGTGGAATCGGGCGGCTGGACCGAAGTGGCGGGCGCCTGGCCGGCGCCTTCCACGGCCACGCAGGCAGTGCTGAAAATGTACTTCCGCTGGGACGCGGACGGGCGCGTGGAGTGGAGCGATCCGGTATTCGAGGAGGCGGCCCCTCCGGCTGGGCGCAAAGTGCGCCTCGCCGCTGTTCACTACCGTCCGAGGGAAGGCAGGACTCCCGAGGAGAAGCGCCGTCAGTTCGCGCCCCTGATCCGCGAAGCCGGCCGCCGCAAGGCGGATCTGGTCGTGCTCCCCGAGACCCTCACGTATTTCCAAAGCGGGGCGCCGATGGCCGCGGCGGCCGAACCCGTGCCCGGCCCATCCACCGTTTACTTCGGTGAGCTGGCCCGGGAGAACAACCTGTACATCGTGGCCGGCCTGGTGGAACGGGAGGGTCATCTGGTGTACAACGTGGCGGTGCTCATCGGACCGGACGGGAAGGTGGCGGGCAAGTACCGCAAAGTGACCTTGCCGGACGGCGAGGCCAACGGCGGCGTTACCCCGGGCCGCGATTACCCGGTCTTCTCCACCCGCTTCGGAACCCTCGGGATGATGATCTGCTATGACGGCTTCTTTCCGGAAGTGGCGCGCGAGTTGACCAAGCGCGGGGCGGAAGTGATCGCCTGGCCGGTGTGGGGCTGCAATCCCGATCTGGCGCGGGCCCGGGCCGTGGAGAATCACGTCTATCTGGTCAGCAGCACCTACGAGGACGTCTCCCGCAACTGGATGCTGACCGCCGTCTGGGCCCACACCGGAGAACTGCTCTCTCTGGCGAAGGACTGGGGCACGCTGGCCGTTGCGGAAGTAGACCTCAACGCCACCACGCGCTGGAGAAGCCTGGGCGATTTCAAGTCCAAGCTGCAGCGCCACGTGCCCATGATCCCGGCCGCCCCAGCCTTCGAACCGGCGCCGCGGCCCGGCCTCCGCTGAAATTCCCCGCACCGGGACACGGCGGGATTCGGTTACGCTGGCAGGGAGGTTCCCCATGAAGCTCCCTGTCCTCTACGCTCCCGCTCTTCTCTGCCTGTTCCTGGTGATGCCGGCGGCGGCCGCGCCCGCGCCTGTCCTGGAGAACCAGGACCTGCGGGTGGAGGTCGATCCGGCCGGCGCCGTGCGGCTACTCGACAAGCAGTCCGGCGTCGCGTGGCCGCTCGGCACTCCCCATATTGTGTACACCGATCATGAGGTGGTCCCGGTAAAGCCGTCGGGCTCCGTCCGGTCCGGAGAAAGCACGCTCAGCTACGCGGCCGATCCGCAGCTGGAATTTCACATCCGCCTGGAATCCAACCCGCCCGCGATGATCTATTCCTTCTCGGGCCCGTTCGTCTCCTTCGTGGGGAAAGAGATTCAGGAAGTGCAACTGATCCGGCGGGGACTGGCGGTCGGTCCCGGAGAAGCGAACTACTACGCGATGCCAAACCGCATGGGCGTGCGCGTGACGGCCGAAGGAGACAAGCCCTACGGGTTCCGGCTGCCGGCCTACCAGACCTGGGGTCCCGGGTATTCCATGGCCATGCTGGGCGCGGTAAAGCAAGGCTCGGCGCTGCTGGTCACCTGGGATGCGCCGTACACCGAGTTGATGGTCGATTACACGGTCCAGCCCAGGCAGCTCACGGCCGGCCTGGCCTTGCGTGACAGTGCGCGCACCCTGCGGCTGCAGCCCCTGGGCCGGGGCGGTTACGTGGAGATCGCCGGGGCCTACCGTTCCGTCGCCCGCCGGCGCGGCCTCATCAAGCCGCTGGCGGAACGGGTGAAGGAGAATCCCGGCATCGCGAAGCTGTTCGGCGCCGCGGACATCAAGCCCTTCACCTTCATCCGCCAGGTGGCCCGCGGCAAGGATGGAAAGGACAGGCTGGAAATCAACTTCACGTTCGACGAGGCGGCCGCGCTGGCCGAACACCTGCGCCGTGACCTGGACATGGACCGCGCCATGCTGATTCTGGCCGGCTGGATCCGGCGCGGCTACGATAACCAGCACCCTGACATCCTGCCCGCCGCGCCGGAACTGGGCGGCAACCCGGGGCTGGCCGATTGCTCGCGGCGGACCAAAGCGCTGGGCTGGATCTTCGGCCTGCACGACAACTATCAGGACCTGTACCAGGATGCGCCGTCCTGGAGCCAGGAGCACATTATCAAGAACCCGGACGGATCGATGCTGAAGGGCGGGGCCTGGGCGGGCGGCCAGTGCTACCTGATCTGCTCGCGCAAGGGACTCGAACTGGCCATGCGCCCGCAGAACCTGCCCCAGGTGCGGGAACGGTTCGCGCCCACCGCGTATTTCATCGATTGCACCACCGCCAACCGGTTGAAGGTGTGCCACGACCCGAAGCATCCCACCACCAAGGCGGACGACATGCGCTACCGGGAGCAACTGCTGGATTTCACGCGCCGGCAGTTCGGCATCTTCGGCAGCGAGGAGGGTTTCGAGTGGGCGGTTCCGCATGCGGAATACTTCGAGGGCCTGATGTCGCACAAGACCGGCTTCAACATCCCCAGCATCGCGGGTACGGTGATCCCGCTGTTCGAGCTGGTTTACGGCGACTCCATCCCGATCTACACACACCAGGGCGATCGCGCCGCGCCCGACAACGCGCGCTACATCCTCGATCATGTGCTCTACGCCGAGATGCCGGTCTACCAGTTCGGCAATCATCGTTACTGGACCGATCCCGCGCAGGAGTTCAAGCCCGCGGCAGGCGATTCCGAGCGGCTGATTTTCGCCCGCGGAGGACGTTTCGGCCTGACGGACCAGTTCATCAAGAACACCTATGAGGTGCTGAGCCCTCTGAGCCGCATCACAGCGGTGCTGCCCATGACCGACCACCGCTTTCTCACGCCCGACCGGAGCGCGGAGGCCACGCGCTTCGGAGAGGACGTCCGGATCGTGGTGAATTACGGTTCGGGTGAGTTCACAGTGGGGGACGCGGTCCTTCCACGCTATGGATTCCTGGTCCGCAGCCCCGGCCTTGTCGCTTTCTGCGCCACGCGTTACGCGGGCCTCTCGTATGGCGAGCCGACGCTGTTTGTGATGCGCAGCCTGGACGGGCTTCCGCTGGAATCGTCGCGGCGGGTGCGGATCTACCGGGGATTCGGCGGCAGGCAGTTGGCCTGGGGAGATGGAAAAGTCGAGGTAGACAGGGAGCGGATCGTCGAGCGGTAGAGGGGTCTACCATTCCGGGAGGAACTCGGAGGGCAGTTTCTGAATGCGCGGCTTGCCGTACTCCGCCTCGCCCGTGACCGCCACCAGGTTCGGCAGGATGTAGGCAATACCGCTGCTGTGCGTGTGGCCGCACAGCACCATGAGGCGGCAGCGCGGACGTGTCCGCATCACTTCGATGAGTGCCTCGCCGCCCGCCTGGCAGACGAAGTGCGGCAGCCAGTCCTCGCCCGAGATACCGCCCTGGTGCCAGCAGGCTTCGCGGAAGGGGGGCGGATGCGTCAGGACGATCACCAGCGGGTAGGCGTCGCAGGCGGCGGGCAGCACCCGCCGGAAGTACTCCGCCGTCTCGTCCCCCAACCGGTTCAACACGCGCAGGCGGGACCAGGGATCCATGCCGCTCAGTTCCCCGATCACGAAGTAGTCGGTGAGCAGGACTTCCGAGTTGGCGTAGTCGCCGCAGCGGCCGTCGGCCCAACCGTCGTGCCCCACCAGGGCGAGGTCCGGCGCCAGTTCCACCACGCCTGCCTCGCTCAACCAGTGCAGGTGCGGCGACGAGGCGGCCAGCGAAGCGGCGCCCGCCCGCACCCGTTCAATCGAGCCGCCGTAGAAGTCGTGATTGCCGAGGACGAAATAGACGGGCCGCTGCACGGCGCCGGCCAGGGCCGGCAGGTATCGCTCCAGATCCGCGGCCTCTCCGGTATCGCCGCCCAGAAGCACAACTTCCGGGCCCGCCGCGCGCAGCGAAGAGAGAAAGCGATCGAGCGCCCGTCCCGGCAGAAAGTTCAGGTGTATGTCGGTGAGCCAGGCCAGGCGCATGCGACCATGCTAGCGCGATTGTGATTTGATGTTAGGACGTAACGGAAAGGGGAGATCGACCATGCGTCTCGACACAACCCGGCGCGACGCCATCCGGGCGGTGGGCGCCGCCGCATTCACGGCTTCAGCCGCCCGTGCCGCCGCCCGCTGGCCGCTGCACGAAGGCCCGCAGACGCCCAAGCTCTGCATGATCGCATCCGCCAACGCCGACGAAAGGGCCATGCGGCGCACACGCCAGCTCGGAGTGAACTACGTGCTCATGGGAGGGCCGCCCATCCCGTGGGAGGAAGCCCGGCTGCGGGCCATCATGGATCATTTCAAAGCCGGCGGCATCACCGTCGCCAACATGATGATCGGAGGCTTCCCGAACGCCATCTACGGGCGGCCCGGGCGCGATCAGGAAATCGAGAAAGTGCAACAGTCCATCCGCGCGGCGGGAAAGGCCGGCCTGCCGGTGGTGGAGTACAACTTCTACGCCCACCGCATCGTGGAAGGTTACTTCGAAACGCCGGGCCGGGGTGGCGCCGGCATGCTCTCCTTCGATTACGACAAGGTCAAGGACCTGCCTCCCCTACCCGAAGAGGGCGCCCATTCACTCGACGAGATGTGGAACAACGTCACGTATTTTCTGAAAGCCGTGGTCCCCGTGGCCCGGGAGTCGGGAGTGCGGCTGGCCCTGCATCCCAACGACCCTCCGGCGCCCCTCAGCCGCGGCTCGGGTCAGATCATGGGCAGCCTGGCCGGATGGAAGCGGCTGATCGATATCGTCCCCTGCCCGGAGAACGGCATCACCTTCGACTGCGGGGTGACGCGGGAGCTGGGCGAGGACCCGGTCGAGGTCTGCCGTTACTTTGGAAAGCGGGACTGCATCAACCACATGCATTTCCGCAACGTGATCCTGAAGGCGCCGCGCGAGAAGTACACCGAGGTGTTTCCCGACGAGGGCGAGGTGGATATGTTCGCGATAATGAGGGAACTGGTGCGCCAGAAGTATCCGCGGCTGATCTATCCCGAGCACCCCCGCGGCCTGGACGCGGACCGCGAGCAGCCTAAGAGCGGCCAGTACACCGGCTGGGTCTACAACGTGGCCTATGCCCGGGCCATGCTGCAGGCCGCCCTGGCATCCGCCTAGGCGGTCCCGGAGCGGATCGCGGCCGCCGCCATGGACCGGCGCGCGGCCACGGCCGCTCCGTTGGGGGTAATCTACTTCGGCCGCTTGCCGAGGAAACCGCTGGTGTCGGCATCGGCCGCCGCCCCGGTGGGCGCGGGCCATCGATTCGCGTAGGCGGGCGCTGGGCCCGCCGCGTTCAACACGCGCAGGGCCGCCAGCCGCACCGGTTCGGGCATCGACTTCTCGCTCAGCTCGGTGTACAGCTCCAGGGCCCGGGCGCGGTTGGCAGCCATCAGGCTCTCGGCGCACAGCAGGCAGGCGCGCGCCGCCACCGGAAAGACGGGCGGCTGGGTGCTCTTGAGAGCCGCTTGCAGGATCTTACCCGCTTGCAGGCCGCCGATCATCCCCACCGCCGCGGCGGCCGCCCCGGCCACCTGGGGATCGCTGTCGTGGATCAATTTGCTCAGGGCGTTCAGAGCCCTGGCATCCTTGCGAAATCCGATGGAGTGGATCACGCCGATCTGAAGCTTGCCCGTGAGCTTGGGCAGCGCTGCCCGCAGGGCGTCGTCCACCGATGGATCGGGGATCGGCTCCAGGCCGAACCGGGCGTAGCAGGCGAGTTGCGGGTGGCTCAATAGCGCGGCCATCGGCTGGACCGCCTCCCGGCCGCCGATGATGGAGAGTCTCTTGCAGGCGATGGCCTTCTGGAACACGGTGGACTTGGGGTCCTTGACCATGGCGACGAGTTGCTGCGCGCTCATTTTCCAGATGGGAAGGGCATCGAACTCGGGAGGAACCTTGGGACGTTCTTTCTGGGCAGGCGTTTGCATATCCTTGTCTCCTTCCTCTCTACATGGTTGTGGCCAGCGCTTCCAGCCGCCAGGGCTCGCGATAAGCCCGGCTGCGCATGCGGTTGGCCTCCTCGTCGCCGATGAACATCCGTTTCGCGGGGTCCCAGGTCAGCTTGCGGTTGAGCTGCGCCGAAATCCAGGCCGCGTGTGAGGCAATGTGAGTGTGGGCTGTTACGTCCGCATTCGCCCGGGGCGGAATTCGCGACCGGATGCTTTGCAGGAACTCCCGTATGTGCTCGTTGGTTGGGTCGTACCTTCTCCCCAGGCGGGTGGGCACCAGGGATTTCAGGTTGGGAGACACCTCGATGTTGCCGCTGTCCCCGGTCTCGACCCAGCCCTCGGTTCCCTCGAACCGGCTGCTGCACGATCCTAGTCCCATCCAGCTATGGTTACGCAGGATCAGCCGCACGCCGTTGGTGTAGCGGCAGTGGATCGTGTATCGCTGGATCAGGCCGTCTCCCCGGAACTCGCCTCCCTCGGGCTCATATTCGATGGGTTCGGTATGCTCCATGTCGGCGGCCCATTGGGCCATGGCCACGGTGTGGGACGCCCATTCCAGGAGGCCGGCGTGGAAATCCCAGAACTGCCCGCGGCCGCCGTTCGGGTACCAGGAATTATACGGCCGCCAGAGACAGGGCCCCAGCCACTTGTCCCAGTCGAACACCAGCGGGTCGGGTTCCGGCTGCTCTTCCGGCCACCAACTGTGCCCGCCTTCGTCCACCGTCCCCAAGCCGATGGCGGTGTCGGCGTGCACGGCCAGCAGGCGGCCGAGCTTGCCGCTGCGGGCCAGACCCACGGCGAACTCGAAGGCGAACTGGTTCTTGCGCTGGGCGCCCGACTGGTAAACGATGCCATAGCGGCGAACGTTGTCGGCCAGGGCGTAGCTCTCCATGATGGACATCGCCCCGGGCTTTTCGACGAACATATCCTTGCCGGCCTGCGCCGCCCAGATGGCCATGGGACCGTGCCAGCGGTCGCTGGTCGTGATCAACAGCGCGTCGATGTCTTTGCGCTCCAGCAATTCCGCCGGATCGCGGTACATTTTGCACTCGTTGTTCTTGTAGTGCCTGTCGACGTAGCTCTTAACGTTCTCCCGGGCGCTCTCCCGAATGTCGGCGATGGCTACGAACCGCACCCGGTCATCGCCCAGCAACTGCCTCAGATCGTACATGCCCCGGCCGCCGATCCCGATGCCGCCGAAGGTGATTTGATCGACCATCCCGGAGTAGGCCCGCACGATGGGGCCGGCGGGGGGCTGGGCGGGCTTTGCCGGGGCGGGGGCTTGGGCCTTGGCTGGCCCGGGCGCCAGGCTGGGCGCCGCAGCCGCGGCGCCGGCCACAGCCTTTCCAAACCCGCGCCGCGTGACTTTCTTATCCGCTTCTGCCATGATTCCTCCTGAAGTAATCCGAAACTCCTGTCCGGCTGCTTAGTTCCGGAGAAGAGCATTGTACCGCGCGGGCGCCGGCGAGGTGGCGTACGCTGAGAACTCGCGCCGCCAGGTCAGGAACGGACTTCCTCGTTGGCCCGCTCCAGCAGGGCGCGCAGATAGGCGAGTTGGAAGGCTTTCCCCACCATCCAGCCGCCGATGGTTCCGGGCGGGTGGTGGTCGTCGATCAACAGACAGTGGTTATTGGCGATGCGAAGCTCCCGGATCACTTTGTATATGTCCATGTAGCCGTCGTCGATCCACGCCTCGCGATGATGGGGGTTGGTCTCCCCCATCGGCATTTCCACGTTCCGCAGATGGACTTTGAACAGCTTCTTGCGCTCGCCGAAGTAGCGGATGGTTTCCAGAACGTTTCGCCCCATGCGCTCCCCGCCCTCCAGCCAGCAGCCGACACAGAGGCACAGGCCCACGTTGGGGCTGTCCGCGATCTCCATCGCCCGCTGGTAGCCTTCGAAACTCGAGAAGATACACCGGGGGACGCCGCCCAGCATGGGCAGCGGCGGGTCGTCGGGATGAATGCCGATGCGGACGCCGCATTCCTCCGCCACGGGGGCGGCCCTGCGGATGAAGTACTCGTAGTTGTCCCAGATCTCTTTTTCGGTATAGGCGCGGCCGTGGATGGGCCGGTCCGGCCAGTATTCGCCGCCCGCGTACTCGCCGGGTCTGACGCCGCCGCCCTGTGCTCCCAGGCGCTTCGCCATTTCGTAGTTGAAGGACTTGCCCAGGATGCCGCCCCGTATCGGCTCGCCGCCCGTGTGCCACACGGTGTCGGCCATATGAGCGTAGGTCGTGTAGGTGATTCCGGCCTTCTTCAGATTTCTCAAGTACTGGAGATAGCGATTGACCGTTTCGTCGCGCTGCGGGCCCCCCAGGGTGATGTGGCGGTTGTTGTGCAGCGAGTCGTCGCCGAGACGCCAGATCCTGATGCCGTACCGGCCGAAGCGGTTCCTGATGTCGATGAAGTTCTCCGCCGTCGCGTCCCGCCCGCTGACCGTCGTGCACACCCACTCGACGCCGAACTGCCGGGCATACATCAGGTGCTCGTGACCCGCGTTAGCCGGAAACTGGCCCAAGCCCAGTTTCAGGTTCGACGGGTTCGGCTTCATGCGCGAAACGTAGTCGCCCGCGGGGGGAGGGCCGGGAACCGCCTGCTGGGAGCAGGCCGGCCCGCTGCCCGCCATCCCCGCCCCGGCCGCCGCCATAGCCCGCCCGAAGGCGCGCCGCGTGAATTCTCCGCCCGCTGTTTTGCGATCGCTCATTGGTTCCCCCTTTGACTTCAACCGCGCGAAGTCCGCATTGTAGTCGATTTCCGCGCGGAGGGAACCTGCCGCAGCGCGGCTCTACCGGGCGGGCTGGAAGACCTGAACGCCGTGAACGCCCTTGCCTTCCACAGCCGCATAGACGCGGCCATCCGCATCCACTGCCGCGGTCTTCACGCCCTGTTCCCCTTCCGCTGTTCTGACCGGCCAGGACGTGACATAGGCGCCGCGCCCGTCGTACATGACCACGGCGTTGCGCCCGGACCCGTCGCGCGCGGCCAGATAGCTATTGCCTTTTGAGTCAACGGTCATGCTGTGGAAGTGGACCCAGCCGCGAAAACCCGCCGGAGCGAATTCAAAACGGAACTTCCCATCGGCGGTGAAGCGCTGGACGGGACCGTAGTAGTTCGAGACGATGACGTCACCATCCGGAGCCACGCCCAGGCCGTGCACGTCCCGGAACTCACCGGTGAGAACGCCTCTCCTGCCGAACGCGAAGAGGAACTTGCCTGCCGGGTCGAAGACGCTTACGCGGTTGTTGTCGACGTCGGCCACGTACAGGCGGGTATGATCCGGCGAGAATTCCAGGCCGTGCGCGCGCAGCAACTGGCCGGGGCCGCGGCCTTTCTCTCCGAACATCCGCAGGAACTTGCCCTCGCGGCTGAAAACCTGGATGCGATGGTTGTCCGCGTCGGACACGAAGATCTCGCCGGAGCGATGAACTCGCGCGTCGCGCGGCGCGTTGAAGGCGCCTGGACCGCTGCCCGGCCCCAGCCCGATCTCGCCCAGCCACTGGCCCTCCGGAGTGAAGCGGTGCAGGCGCGAGCCTACGCTGTCCACGACGATGACGTTGCCGTCCGTATCGAAGCAGAGCGAGTGCGCCTCCTGGAGCGGGTTGGGCATGCCGCCCGGGTTCAGCCACGACCGGACGGACTCGTAGCGCGGTTCCGGCGTCGGCGGATTCTGGAGCGGGTCGGCGAAGCTGAGCAGATCCACTTTCAGCCTGCCGCCGTCCTGAATCTTGGATACCGTGTAGATCCGCTTGTCGCGCCCCACGGCGATGGACTGGGCCCAGGTGGGACGCCTGCCATCCTCCAGCGACAGAGCGCCGTGATCCGTGTACCGGCCGGAGGGGATATGGTACGAAACAAAACGGATCTCCTCGCCGGCCGGAGTGCCGGTCAGGAAATAAAGCGTATGGCCGTCCGGCCCGAGAGCCAGCCCCAGGTAGCCGTAGTTGAACGCATCGTACAGCCCGCTTTCGCGGGACTTGGCGGCCGCAATACGGTCCACTACGTCAATCTGTTGAGCCCACGGGTTGAAGCGGAAGAGGAAACCGGTGTTCCCGTGCACCCCGTAGAAGGCGCGGCCTGGAGCGTAGCGCACGATCTGGCGCCAGTTGTACCCCATATGGCCGGGCCTGTCCGGGTCCCACTGCCCGAAAACGTCGCGCCGCATCGTGCACGCCTCCAACTTCTCCAACTTGTCAGTTCGTACGTCGTAGACCATGATGTCGCCGGTAGCGGTCGTGAAGAATGCGAAGCTGCCCGGTTCCACTGCGATGGAGCGGCACACCACGCGGAACTCCGCGCCCTTGCCTTTCTCCCCCTTTCCGGCGGCCGCGCCATGTTTCTTGAGTTGCCCGGTTTCAAGGTCGTAGACGAGGAACATCCCCGCCGGCCAGCTCAGCCCGTATAGCTTGCCGCGCGAGGCGTCCATGGCCATGGTGATGATGCCCTCTCCGTCCGGCGCGGTGGCCAGTTTCGAAATTCTCCCCGAAGCCATGTCGTAGGCCATGAAATGGCCGCCCGGATAGGTCCTGTAGCCGGGCGGCGGCACTCCTACCAGTTCCTTGCCGCCTACGTTCTGGTAATAGCCGATGTGGGTCGCGAAGTAGAGCCTGCCCTTGTGTTCGTGGAAATTCACGTGGCTCTTCCCTTGCGGGATCGCCTTCAGGCCTTTCTCCCCGGCGGCTTCGGTGAGGTCGGCCAGGCGGGTCACTCTGCCGGTGGCCGGATCGTACGAGAACATCTGCGCGCCGCTGTCGATCCGGTGCGAGCAGATGACGTAGTAGATCCTGCCATCGCTTGCCGTGGTGACGGCGTTGTAACTGTCATCGCCTTCGGCGAAACCGGAGTCGTGCCAGCGCGCCGCCAGCACGCCGGCAGGTCCGGGCTGCGAAGGGGCGGGCGGCTGCCGGGAACACCCGGCCAGGAGCACAAGAAGGGTGCACCAGAGGATTCTTTGCATGGCCGTTATCAAGCGTACCCCAGGCCGCGGCTCACTCCTGCCGGGAGAGCCGCGGCCGCGGGGCAGACGTCAAAACCGTACGCGCCCGGCGAACTGAATCTGCCGGGGATAGTTCGATTGCGATTGGTAGCCGGCGATCTGGCCGAAGCAGGACTTCGACGCCGAAGCGCAGTTGCCCGTGGAGCCATACCACTGTGGCGTGTTCATCGCGTTTACCCAGTTGTTGATGAACTGGAAGGTAACCCGTTCGGTAATCCGGAAGTTCTTCATCAGGCCCAGGTCGAAGTTGTGGATGGGAGGCTCCCGCAGGCGACCGGTGGAGGTGTACCAGCGCCGCGGCCGGTACGGATCGGTGTTGAGCGTATAGGCCGCCCGGTTGATCCACTGATCCAGCCGCTGCCCGCCGGGGACGTCGTTCGGATCGGCGCCCGCCACCGGGATGGTATCGGCCGCCAGCTGGAACGGCCGGCCGCTCGAGATGCGGATCATCCAGTTGATTTGCCAGCCGCCGATGACATGATCCAGCCAGCCGGGCATGTCGGTCCACACCCATCGATTCCTTCCCCAGGGCATCTCCCAGGAGCCGTTGGGCACCAACGCCTGGGGCACGTCGTATGGATCGTAGGTCTTCTCGAGGAAGTTGTCGAAGGAGTTGGCATAGCCGAAGTGCCCCAGTTTCTTGGCTACGGTGTAGGCGACACTCATGCTGAGCCCATGGCTGAAGCGCTTGGTCACCTGCAGCTGGACTCCGTCGTAGCGCGAATCGCCGATCGGAACATATTGCTTGCTTACGGAGGTGAACTGCGGATAGGGCAGCTGCAGGGTACTGTATGCGATCCTCGCCTGGTTCAGGGAATAGCCGGGGGCCAGGCCCGCGAACGGGTTGTCCACCTGCCGGTTCAGCACGGAAGCGCCCTGCACGTAGAGCGATTCGGGGATGAAATTCAGCGACTGAGTGACCGGCAGCCGGTCGTTCTTGTTGAAGGTGTAGCCGGCGCTGATCAGAACCCCCCAGGGAATCTCGCGCTGGATCTCGAAGCTGGCCTGGTAGGACCGCGGCTCCCGGGTCTCGGGATCCACGAAGCTCACGCCCGCCCCGATGTTCGTCGCCAGCCCCAGGCTCGCTCCGGTAGGCTGGAGCAGGCCGGTGGGGAAGGGATTGTCGATCAGGTTGATGGGAACCTGGTTGGAGTCGTACAGGACGGAGGTGGTGGTCTGGCTGAATCCGGCGGGCTGGCCGGGATCGTACCAGATGGGGCCATAGAACATCCCAAACCCGCCCCGGATGGCCGTCCTGTTGTCCAAGGCGTAGGCGAAACCGACCCTCGGCCCGAAGTTGCTGCGCACCGCCTCATAGACGTTGCGAGGCTGCCCGTTGACGCCCGGGAAGGTCAACCCGCCGGCCAGGCTGGCACAGGCCGGGCAGTTGGCCGCGCCGGCCGCGCTCTTCACTTTGGCGGCCAGCGGGCTGGCGGCGGCCGGATCGAACCGGCCCGTCATGGCGTTGAAGCGATCCGTCATAGGCCCGGTCCAGTCCCATCGCAGGCCGACGTTGATCTTCAGCTTGGGCGTGACGCTGATGTCGTCCTGAACGAAGAACGCGAGGCTCTTGCCTTGCCGGGCCGGCAGGGCCAGGACGTCGATGGCGGCGCTGCCCACTCCCATCAGGAACGAGGCCACCGAATCGCCGGCGGAGGGAACGTTCACCTGCGGATCCTGGTTGGTGGCCGTGGGGCTGAAAGTAAACCGTCCGGCATCGTAGCCCGCAGCCACATTGTAGGTTCGCTCCAGGCGTCCCTGGCCGCCGATTTTCAGCGTGTGCCTGCCGATGATCTTGGACCAGGTGGCGTCCACGTTGTTGATCTGGTCCGGTGTGAAATTGCCTGAGCCCTGGCCCGCCCCGCTGAAGTTGTAGCCGCCATAGCCCGGCGATCCGCCGAAGGTGAAATACGGAAAGAAGGGCGAGGCCTGAGCCACGAACGTAGAGCTGAATCCCAGGTCTTTAGGGGTCACCTCTCCGCGCTTGGCGTTGCGGTTGGCCGTGAGGTACCGCTGCAACCCCGCCCGGATGTTCAACACGCTGGTGGGCGACATGGTGCGGGTGTAGTCGACCACCAGGTTGTGGTTGGCGCGGGTGAACGGAAAGCCGCCGTTAACGTCCGCCGCGCCGGGGTAGAACTCCACGTCGTACGAGTTGAAGTTGTTCCGGATGTGGCGCACGGTAAAGCGGTTGGTGTCGTTGATGTTCCAGTCCACGCGGTTCGAGTACTCGCTGAAGTCCGCCTTGGCCGCGCCTCCGGAGGGCAGGTAGTTGCTGCCGCGGGTGATTGGGTCGCCCGGGGCGTTCGGCATGGGGATATACTTCCACAGCGCCTTGCCCACGGGATTCAGGCGGCTGGCGGGAATCGCATTCCGGCCCGTGGTGACCAGGAAGGGCTGGCGGCTGTACCTCCCGGTCACCGGATCCTGCCTGATGCTCCAGGGATCGTAGATCACCACCTGCGCCTTCTCCCCGCCCTTGTTGTACCAGGTGTCGGAGAAGTCGCCGTTGCGCTCCATCTCCGTCGGCACGTGCCCCACGTAGGATTTCTTGCTGCCCGAATGCAGGCGCTGCCAGCCGGTGCTGAAGAACAGCTTGTTCTTGAACGCCGGCCCGTTCACCAGGAAACCGTACTGGTCGAAGTGGACCGGCAGGCGCGGCTGGCCGGCCAGGTTCCGCTCGAAGGTGTTGGCCGCCATGGTCACGTTGCGGTTGAAGAAGTAGGCCTCCCCGTGGAAATCGTTGCTGCCGCTGCGGGTGGTCACGTTGATCACACCCCCCGTGGTGCGGCCGTACTCGGCGCTGTAGGCGCTGGAGAGGACCCGCATCTCGGCCACGGTCTCCTGGGTGGGAATGGTGCCGTAGAGGCCGCCCTCGTTTCCTCCCCGGTTAGGCACCCCGTCGATCAGCATCTCGTTGGACTTGAACTGGCCGCCGCTGATCTGGATGGAGGTCGAACCCGAGTTGTCGTAGGGCGTGAAACTCTTGGCGTTGGTGGCCACGGTGACGCCCGCCGCGCTCCATACGATGCCCATGATGTTGTGGCCCTGCGTGGGCGTGTTGGCCATGCGGATGTTGTCGATGATGGCGCCCTTGTCGGCCGTCTGCGTCTCGATCTGGGCCACCCGTTCGGAAACCGTGACCGTCTCCGCGACGGCCCCGAGTGCCAGCCGGAAGTTCACCGTGGGACTGGCGGCCGTGGCCACCAGGACGTCGGGCTGTACGGCCTTCTGGAATCCCGTCACCGAGACCGACACCGAGTAGGCGCCGGGGGGCAGGAACCGGACCGTGTAGTAGCCGTTCGCCGTCGTGGCGGCGGCGTAATTCACTCCGGTCTTGATGTTCGTTACGGTGATGGACGCGCCGGGGACGGGCGCCTCGGAAGGATCCGTCACGCGTCCGCTAATAGAGCCTGAGGCGGCGCCCTGCCCGAAGGCCGCCGGAGAGGCGGCAAGGCAGAACGCAAGTAGGAAGATCAAACTCCTGTACATTGTCAAACCCTCTCGTTGGTTTCTCTGCCCTTGTTTGGCAACCCGGCGAACCACGGGCCGCCGGTGAAAGAGAGCCGCTAGGCCAGCAGGGCCGGCGCGGAGGCGGTCAGATCGCCGAGAACAGCCTCCACTACCGCCATCTCCGCCGCCGTAGCCGGAACCTGCGGGCCACGCGGCGGACCGATCGCGATGCCGGACACTCGTGCGATAGCCTCTCGCAGAATCGGGATCGGATTGATCCTCCCGTTCTGATTGAGGGCTGCGAAGAACGGGGCCATCCGGAAGTAGATCCGGGACGCTTTGCCGTTATCGCCGGAACAGTAGGCGCCGATCAGGCCCTTCATCCAATTGCCGATGGCCTGGGAACCGCCGCTCACCACGCCCACGCCGCGCTGCGGCAGCACCTGCAGCACCATGGTGTCGTCGCCACAGTAGATGGAAAATTCCGGCGGGGTGCGCAGGGCAAAGGCAGTCGCCTGGGTGGGCTGGATGCCGGCCTCTTCCTTGATACCCCGGACATTCGGGATGCGGGCCAGGACTTCCAGCGTCTCCGGTTCCATGTTTACTCCGGTGAACAGGGGGATGTTGTAGATCAGGACGGGCAGCGCGGTGGCGCGCGCGACGGCCTCAAAGTGCCTGCGGATGCCCTCTTGCGTGGGCTTCGAATAAAACGGCAGAACGCACATGGCCACGTCGAAGCCCATCTCCTCGGCTAGGCAGGCGAAACGCACCGCGGCGCGGGTGGAGGCGGCTCCTACTCCGGCCACCAGCGGCACCCGGCCGCGGACCGCCTGCTTTGCGGTCTGCCAGACGGAAACCCTCTCTTCGTCCGTCAGGGAGTAGAATTCGCCGGTCGTGCCGGTCAGGATCAGCGAGTCGCAAAAGTTCCGGGCGATAACGAAGTCGATCAGTTGAGTAAGTGCTTCATGGTTCACGGCCTCGTCCCCTGCCTGGAAAGGGGTGACCAGCGGAACCGATACCGGCCCCATGATTTGAGCCAGATTCTTCATGACATTCTCCTCAGCGGTGAGAACGGAGCGGGGGTGCAGCTCCGGACGAGTTGTTGAGGGCAGCGCTGATGGCCCGTGCGGACTGGGCTGCCAGCTTGCCGTAAACGGCGGTCTGTTCGTCGGTCAGGCGGCTGGAAGGCGCGGAAACGCTGAGGGCGGCATAGATGGCATGGCCCGGCCCGGCGATTCCGGCGGCGACACAAGTGACGCCGGCCTCGTGTTCCTCGAGATCCAGCGCGTAGCCGCGCTCCCGGACAAGGACCAGGTCCCGTTCCAGGCGGCGCAGGCTGGTGTGGGTGTGCGGAGTGAAACGGCGGAGTCCCCGGGCGGCCGCGATGCGGCCGACCTCCCCGGCGGGCAGGGTCGACAGGATGGCCTTGCCCAGCCCCGTGCAGTGGCAGGGCGCGCGCATCCCTTCGTCGCCGCGGGTGTGCAGCTGGTAGGGTGATTCCTGTGCGGCCAGAATCAGAACTTCGCCGCCGGACAGGATCCCCAGCTTGACGGTTTCGCGAGTCTGGTCCGCCAGGCGCCGCAGGTGCGGCAGCGCCAGCGACACCAGCCGGGTGTGATGCGAGAAAAGCAATCCGAGTTCGAAAACACGCGGGCCCAGGCTGTACCGCTTGTCGGCCGGAGCCTGCTGCAGGAAGTCGAGAGCCTGCAGGGTGCGCAGCAGATTGTGGGTGGTGCTCTTGGGCATCTCCAGGCGGCGGCTCAGTTCGCTGACCGTCAGGCTGGGTGTACGGACGTTGAACTGGCACAGAATTTCCAGTGCCTTGCGAACCGCGCCCACCTCATAGTTGTTCAGTACCGCTGACTTCAGGTTCACCATTCCCGAAAAAACTGTAACCCCGCCGGGGCCGTGGTGTCAAGGATGCTGTTCAGAGGCGCTGACCGGTTATTTCACCATACCCGAAAAGCTGAGCCGCTCACGGATTCCCACGGGCGCAGGTGCGGCGTGCCGCGGCGCCACTCCTGGCGCCAGTCTCGCGCATGCCGCCCTGCCTGGAACAGCCGCGCTATTCCAGCAAGAACACGCGGGTTTCCGGAGCCTGAAGATCGAACTCGATCCGGCTGGCGGCGCCGGAGCGACGCTCTCCGCTGACCAGGTCGGTCACCCGGTACCGGCCGGGCAGGGCGATGGTCTTCTTCCCGGACTTCAGCGAGTGCAGAGCCACCACCTTGTTGTCGGCCAGGAAGACGTCGTTCGACTCCGTGTAGACGTGGGCGCCGGCGTAGCGGGCGATCTCGCGCCACAGAGCGCCGGGCAGCGGCACCGCGGTGGTGAAGAGAGCGGCGTAATCGCCTTCCCCCAGCGTTTCCTTACCACCGCTTTTTCCCGCCGCCCCCTTGCCGAATTCCTTGATCGCCAGCCCGATATGGTTGTTGCCGCCCTTGGCCCAGGCCAGCCCCAGCTCCGTGCCGTCCACCGGCATGATCACCGGGCCGTAGGCCAGTGGGCCGCCGATGATCAGGTCCTCGTCCAGTCCCCGCGTGATCGGGTGGGTGAAGTTGGAGATCAGGATGCGGCGCTGGGCGTTGGCCGGGATCATCTCAAAGGCGAAGCCGGTCAGCCTGGCGGCCGAGGCGGCGCCGATGGTTGTACCGTCGGAAATGCCCGAGCCCGGTCCCCAGACTACGACGTTGCCGTCCCGGAATACTTTTTTCCTAAGCAACTCGAGCCGCCGGTCATCCACGCGAAAGAGATTCGGAAAGTAATAGACGCGGTGCTTCGGAAACTGGTCCAGGGCGAGGTCCTCCCACAGGTAGATGTTGTGGGGCACGCCGCAGCGGGCCATGCCCATCTTCCACTCCCACATCACCGCCTCGTTCAGGTAGTTGCCGGAGCCGTTGGTCTCGAGCACCGCGCTGTCGTCCAGGACCATGGCGATGCCCGGCACGGCTTTGTGCGGCCAGTCGAGCGACTGCCGGATCACTGCCGCCTGGCGCCGGATTCCGTCCTGCACCGGCTGGTCGGCAAACCAGTCGGCGATGAAGAAGCCGTACATCCAGTAGGAATTGAAGCCCCGCGTCCAGCCGGTCGCGAAGTTGCGCCAGGTGATGGCGGCCCATTCCCGGTAGTCGCGGGCGGAGCCGATGTCCCTGGCGCCGCTGCGGGTGTCCATCTCCGCCCAGAAGTACTTGCCGCGCAGCACGGCGGTATCGGCGGCCCCCTCCGGCTCGTAGACACCCCCGACGCCCCGGGCGTGGTAGTCGTGCGGCGTGAGGATGCCCGAAAGGCCGGGCGCGGTGGAAATCAGATTTGCGATGTCCATGTGCCCGGAACCCGCCATGAACTCCGGGTAGGCGGGATTCCACGACACGCCGGACCATCCGTAGCCGAAGAAGCCGTGATGGTTCCAGCCGAGCATCACCTGCTTGAGCGCATCGTGCAGGATCAGGACCTTGCGCCCGGCCGCATCCTCCATCGCCCGTGCGCACTGGGTGAAACGGCGGTGAAAGAGGTCCCGGGTCAGTTCCAGGTAATCCCGCAGCGGCTGGTTCTCCTTTGCGTTTTGCCAGTAGTGGATGCCGGCCGCGGCGGGAAGCGGGCCGCGCAGCCGGTCCTTGGGAACGGTAACCGTCTCGAAGGTGAGCGAGCGGTCATTGTGGGCCGCGCGCAGTTCCTCCAGGCTGCCGTACTTGCGGCGCAGGAAGTCGCGGTACTTCTTCAGCATCAGCGGATTGTGGTCGAACAGGTAGCCGGCCGCGACCGGCATGTGGCTGCCCTCTTCCAGGTAATGAGTGTTGTAGCCGATCACGCGGCTGCCCCAGGGCTGCGACTCGCAGTAGCGGACCAGGGCCGCGCTGAACGCGGCCGCTTTTTCCCAGAAGGCATCGGAAGCCAGCGACGGAGTCCCCAGCACCGCTCCGTCCTCGGTGACCGTGAACTCGTTGGGGTGGAGCTCGGACCAGGAGTCGGGCGGCCGCGTATAGAAGCGCACGATGAGGTAGGCTCCCGGATCGCCCCGCCGTATGTGCGCCACCTGGTCGTCCAGCGTAAATACGCCGGACCGGGACATGGCCCGGGGAACCTCCGAAACCGCGTCCCCGTGCCACCAGCGGTTCTCGCCGGCGACGCCCCAGCCCTCGATCCAGATGGGGTACACGCCCATCTTCTGCTTGTAGAACAGCGGCATGTACTTCTCGTAGAACTCGCGGGTGGTTCCGGGGCTGTATCCCGGCAGGGCATCGGGCTTGCCGTCGATGAAGATGGTGGGCCGCCCGTTGTGCGTTCTGACCTCGACCTCGGGCAGCCGGTTCCGGGCAAAGGCGATGTTGCCGAACACCGCGCCGGCGGCCAGGCAGGCGATGAACGAAAGTCCCGTCCTCAGCTTCAGCGCATGATACCGTTCCGCCATGGTGAGCACGATTGATTCTACATCGCACCCCGGTTCTGAACGCCCGCCGTCCTACATCCCGCAGGTCCAACCCGGGGTGTGAGCATTCGCGCGTGTCCAGGAATACAGGAAAACATAGTCCGTGGAAATCATCGCCACCTTGTGGCTGGCCAGCGAGGGCAGCGCGCGCGCAATATCCCTTGAAATCAGGAAATCGGCCTGCGGATGCCGGGGGACGAGGGATGCCAGCTCCCCGGCCGTCCGGCCCACGAACGCGGACGCCAGCGGCTCGGTCGAGTCGAGACCCCAGGCTCGCAGGCGCGAAGCGTGAATGGCCTCCTCGCCTGCCACCCCTGCCTGCCGTACCACGCCCAGATGAAACAGGTGCGGCCGGTTGCGGGCCGCGATTCCATCCGGATCGATCCAGGCATAGCGGACGCGTGCCAGCGGAAGAGTGAGGGCGTAGAACTCGTCGTTCAATCCCATGACGAACAGATCGTTGCCCCGGCCTTCCAGGCAGTAGGCAGAGAGAGCCGGCGCGGCGGTGATCGTCGTTCCCTGACGATACGACAAGCCCCAGGGACGGTCGGGGTTGGCGGCCTTGAAGACGAAAACGGCCGCGATCACCGCCAGCAGCGGCCCGGCCAGGGGCCTTCTCAACAGCGGCGAGCAGACCACCGCGATGAGGATGAGGACGGGGATCACCGGGGTGAGGTACTGCTGCGAGTGAAAGCGAAAGGCCAGGACGGAACCGGCCAGCACCGCCAGATAGCAGGTGAGCAGCAGCACCACTTGATGGCGGCGCCGCACCGCAGCCACCCACCCGCCCAGGCCGCCGGCGGCCAGCACGACGGCCAAGGGCGAGGAATACAGCAGCCGGACGATATAGAAGGCCAGGTGGTTCTCCTGCGAAGTCTGCGTCGGGCTGACGCCCACGGTCAGAATCTGGAACCCCATGTCGGCCGCAAGCCACTCGCGGTGCAGCACAAGGTGGTAGAGGAACCATGGAGCAGCCGCCAGGACTGCCAGGCCGGAGAGCACAGCCGTGCGCCGCAGCCGCTGCCTGCGGCCCTTTCCGGAAACAGCGGCAAACAGGAACGCCGCCATCGGAGGCAATAAGCCGGCCAGGCTCTTGGTGAGGATTCCGGCGCTGACCGAAAGAACAAAGGCAACCTGTGAGCGGCGCAGGGAAAGCGCCGGGTCGCCGGCCTGGGCCGCCAGCGCTCCCAGGACGGCAGCCGCCAGCAGGATGTCCGTCATGTTGTGGCGCGCCATGGTGAACAGCAGCGGGTTCGAGACCACCAGCAGAGCGGCCGCCCACCCTGCCGGCCCCGGCCGTGCCGCACTCGCAATGCAAAACGCCAGCACGGCGACCAGCGCGCCGGCCAGTACCGCCGGCAGGCGGGCGCTGAACCGGCCGATGCCGAAGCACTTCATGGACAAGGCCGACAGCCATATCAGCAGCGGCGGCTTCTCGAAGGAGTAGCGTCCGGAGAGCGTGGGCGTCATCCAGCCGCCGTGGGTGATCATCCGTATGGCCTCGTGCGTATACACGGATTCGTCCTGCGCGCCGAGGCGGGCGACCGGATCGATCCATCCGCTGCCGATGCCGGCGTGCGGGAGCCCGTAGGAAAAAATCAGAAATGCACCCGCGAATACGGCTGCCGCCTGCGCTATCCTTCGCATGCCGCTATTCCGCGCGGCCCGGAGACTCGTGCGCGCTGATCAGAGTGGCAGCGCGAAAGTTGGGGTAGCGGACGACGCGCTGCGGGTACTGGTCGGCCTCCAGCAGCCAGACCTCGCGGCCCGCGAAGTACTCCATCAGACGCCGGTTCGACTCGCCGTCCATCTCCCTGGCCCAGATCACCTTGCTGCCGTCGATATCGGCCCGGTTGTACACCCACTCCTGGTTGACGGGATGGTGCCGCGCATAGCGGACTATGACCAGTTGCCCTCGCGGTCTTGCCGAAAGCCAGGCCTCGATATCCGCGCGCGCCTCCCGGTGCGGCTCGGCGGCCCGGTCCCAGTACGCCTGGGGCAGCCTCAGATCGGATGCGAACAGCTTGAGCGCGCCGGCCGGAACCAGGCACAGCGGAACAGCCAGAGCGGCCGCCAGCCCCCTCTGCCTGCCGGTCGATGCCATACCCGCGGAAATGCGCCGCAGGCCCTGCGTCAGGACCGTGAACAGCACCACGGCCACCGGCGCCAGGTGATAGGGATACAGCACCAGTTGGAACAGGTTCAGCGCCGCCATGGCGGCCAGGATCAGGAGCAGCGTCCCCGTTCGCCGCCCCCGCCACATCCACGGCAGCACCAGGAGTGGGGGCGTCAGCAGGGGACCCACGAAGAAACTCCAGTTGTCGTACAGCCGCATGGTCCAGTTGTCCAGCGCCAGCCGCGGGCTGCTGTACACGTCGCGGTTGTGGATCTCCTTGGTGTGCATGTCCTGCAGAACCCGGTGGTTCAGCTTCACCGGCCGCGGCGGCAGAAACGCGAGATTCTCGGGCCATCCGTAGGTCTCGCGGTTCACCTGGTACGGCATCCGCAGCGGATCGCCCGTCACCCGGAAGTTGTAATACGCCGTGAATGCGAAACCGCAGAAGAGAACCAGCGCAGCCGGCAGCAGCAGGGGCGCGAGCGACCGCGGCGCGGCGAGCAGCCGCCGGCGCAGGCGGACCAGAAGCCAGCCGCAGGCGAAGGCGCCCATCACGGCGCCCTCGAAAGGACGGCTGTTCAGCAGAATGACGAGCCCGAGGGCAAAAAGAACCGCGTGAACGGCCCGGCCGTTGCGGACCATCCGCGGAAGCGATCCGATGACCAGGGCGCCCCCGATCGCGCCCGGCGCGCCTCCCATGTAGCTGTTCATCCAGAATCCCACCACGCCGATCTTCAGAATCATGACCAGCGTTCCAAACAACGCCCAGGCGGGAGGCAGCCAGCCCTGCATCATCCAGCAGGCCGCGGCCGACATCAGTCCCACGCTGACCATCACACCCGCCCAAGGCTCCTGGAACAGCACCTGTCCGAGCGCCAGAAAGAGCCCCTGCGCGGGGGGATACATCGAGTTGTAGGTAGGCTTTTGGATGATATGAATGGACTCGAAGAACATCCAGTGGGGATGCGTGGGATTGGACAGCCTGCCGCGCGACAGGGTATCGGCCAGGAGCAGGTGACTGAACTCGTCGTGGATGCTGGGATCCGGCACGGGAGCCACGCCCAGCAGGCACAGGCGGAGGACGGCGGGCAGGATGCCGCAGATCAGTATGGCGAGGCTGCGGCGTTTGGCGAGACTGTGGAAAGCGCCTCGAACTCCGCGGAGCACGCCGGCGGAGCGGGCGGGCGCCAGCGCGACCAGCAGTCCGGCAAGCCCCACCAGCACCCACTCGGCCGCGACGGCCGGAGGCGAGACAAAGCGGGTGGCCAGGTCAATGGCGAAGCGGATACTCTCGGCCGGTGTCACGGTTCCACTCGTCCGCCGGCCGCTGTAAGTTCCAGGGACGCGACGATCGCGGCCAGTTCCCGCCGGTCGCCCTTCTCGGGCTGAACCGCCCGGTCAAACTGAAATTCCGCGAGGACGATGTTCGAAACCAGGACGGGCCCCGGCACGAACACCGAGTAGTCATACCGCCCCTCACGGTGGAAGGTGCGGGGTTCGAGAGGGCGGCCGTTGACCGCCGCGGACAGAGTCATCGCGCCGAGCCGCTCGGCCTGCTTTTTCGGGATGAATAGCCGGAGCGTCAGCATCGCTCCGTCTTCTTCTGCGCCGGAAGGGCGGCCCAGCGCGGCCGAAAAGCTCCTCGCCGTCCAGCGCCAGCCTCCGCCTTCCACCGGGTGAAAACCCGAGATCAACTGATCCGCCGCCGCGGGGTCGGCCACGTGGAGCGCGCTCGACGCGGCCGGGGGAGCGCCGGGCGCGAGACGGTACACGTCGAACGCCTCGGGTTCCAGGACGGAGACGCGCCAAAACAGATTACCGTCGAAATGCTTCGCTCTCGAGTAACCGGCCACCCTGGCCAGCCGCGCCCAGCGCTCCCGTTCCTCCGCGGACTTGTATCCGGCAACCAGGTAGGCGGGCCGGGAGCGGAGAAGTTGGGCCGGGTCGTCGATCCGGTTGCGCGCCGACCAGTCCCAAAACGCTCCGCTTCGCCGGCCGCTCCAGTTCCCGAAGCGGTTCGCCTCGAAATAGGGCTGCAAGCTGGTGGAGGAAAAGCCCACGGCGTGGATTCGGCCAGGCTCCACCTTCAGGGCATCGAGGAACGCGGCGGCCTGACGGCTGCCCGAATACGGCTCGCGCCAGTCCCAGGCGACGGAACGCAGCGTCCAACAGCATTGGATGCCGGTAACCGCCGCGAGCGACAGCAGCGCGGGCCGGGTGATCGGCGTGCGGCGGCCGGCAATCCACATCGCGACCAGCCAGGCAAGAAACAGCAGTCCCCTGTGCCAGGCATTCGAGTACACGCCCACTGCCACGGCCAGCAGAAAAAGCCCGGAGAGCAGGAAGACGGCCAGAGCGCCGCCTCTTTTCAGAAACGGCAAGGACCAGGATACGAGGACCAGAGAGACCGCCCAGTCTCCGGTAAAGGCGTCGGCCAGGGTGGCGGCGGCCACCGTCGCCGCCAGGTTCCACGTGACCTCGGGACGGGCGCTGAATGTCGCATCCGGGGCCGGCCAGGCGGAAGCGGCGAGCGAGCCCAGTACGGCCGCATAGACGGCCGCGGCCGCCGCGCAGTGGCGGCGCCGGTCTTGTGTCAGGCCCTTCCACCTCCTAACCTCAGCCAGGTTCGCCGGCAACCAGACGGCCATGGACAGGACCAGGCCATGAACGCTGGTCGCGGCGGCCAGGCACAGGACCAGGGTGAATAGCCACCAGCGTACGGCGCTGCGCTGATTCGGTTCGGCATCCGGCTCTTGCCATGATGTGCCGAGGGCCGCGGCGCCGAACAGGAGCGGCGGGAGCAGAGAGTAGCTTCGCGCTACCACCGAATACTGGTAACTGAGGAAGAAGGTAAACGGCAAAGCGGCGCGGATCCAGAACGGCCAGGGAGCGGACCGCAGCAGAAGGATCGCGGCGGCCAGGCCGAGCAGGGCGGAGAGAAGATTCATACTGCCGTAAGGCAGCCCGAGTCGCGCCGCCAGGTGCAGCACGGTGTGCCAGAGAGGCGGAGAGCCTTCGTAGCGCGGCGCCTCGGTCCACAACTCCGCCAGGCTGGAATCCCGCGCCAGGAGCCATGACTGCGCCTCGTCCGCCCAGGGTTCGTGAAAGTGCACAGCCGGCAGGACCACCGCCAGGAACAGGAGCGCTGCCGCCGCCGTGCGCCGTTCCCTCCGGGATAAAGGGCGCAGGCGCCCGCCCGCCGGGGGCTCCCAGGCTCCTTTCGCCGCTTGCGCCGCAGCGGGCGCTACGAAACCCATTTCAACAGCCGTATGACGCCCATGTCCGCCGATTTGCGGTGGGCGGAAACATTGCGGCGGGTCTCGATCTCATGGACGTTCTCGGAGTAGTACTGATAGGCTCTCCACAGCATCTCTTCGTTCGTCAAAGTGGGCCGCCACCCAAGCAGCCGCTTGATCCGCGACGTGTCAAAGAGGAAGTCTTCGGCGATCATCTTGTAGTGATAAGGGCCGAGGGGTGAGATGCGCAGCAGAAACGCCAGCCGCATGGCGGCGACCGCCGGTGTGCGCGGAAGGGCGCACACTCGCGACCTGCTGCCCGCCCTGCGGATCACGGACGCGTACACTTCGGCCAGCGGCTTCACGTCGTCGGAGCCGATGTTGAAGGTCTCCGGCCGCGGGTGGTCGAGGGCCAGCAGGCAGGCCTTCGCCAGGTCTCCGGCATAGATGAACTGGTAGCGGTTCCCGCCGTTTCCTACCGTCCAGACACGCCTTCCCTCGCGGATGAATTCGAAGAGAATCGCCAGCAGTCCCAGGCGGCCGCAGTCGATGATGGTGGGACAGCGGATGAGCACCGGATTCAGATCCCGGTACCCGCGCAGGATCTTCTCCGCTTCGAACTTCGAGAGCCCGTACACCTCGACCGGGTTCGGCGCATCGTCCTCGCGCACCGGCCGGCCCAGCGCTTCGCCCCACAGGCAATTGGTGGAGGTGAACACCACTTGCCGCACGCCGTGAGCGCGCATCGTCTCGGCCAGGTTGCGCGTACCTTCGACGTTGCTGCTCCATAGGAACGCCCGGTTCACCGAGCCATGCGCCAGGACCGCGGCGCAGTGCACCACGCCGTCAATCCGTTCCGAGGCGAAGACCCGGCCGAGTGCCTCGCGGTCGCGGATATCGGCCTGGAAGGTCCGGAGGTTCGGATGCGTGTCCTCGTCCGGGCAAAGATCCACGGAGATGCAGCGGTCGCCGGCCTCCAGTATTTCCTGCTTCAGAATGCGGCCAAAGAAACCTGCGCCGCCTGTTACCAGTACAGTTTTCATCTCTGTCTCCCAGTAAGTAAGTCATTTGGAATTCAGTTCAATCAAGGTCACCACCGATCCCAGCTCGCGAGGCTCGGTAGGGGAAGGCGGTAGAGCCTTGTCCAGGGTGAAGGCGACCGGAAGGATGTTGGTTGCCATGGCCCCGGCGCCCAGATCGCGCACATAGGTGTGCATCCCGGCTTCCGCGTACCGCTCAGGCCCGGTCGGGCAGCCCTCCACCTCCGCTTCAAGAGTGATGGCGCCCAGTTCCGCGATATGGCTAGGGGGGAAAAACAGGCGCACCAGCAGCCGCGCGCCCGCCTCCTCGGCGTGCGTTGGAGGCCTCAGGGCCACGGCGAAATCCCGGGCGGTCCAGCGCCATTGATTCATCTCGACCTGGTGGAACCCCCACAGCAGCTGGCTTTCAATCGAGCGGTCAGCCATGCGGAGAATGCTTGCGGGAGCCCTCCTCGCCCGCCGGCAGGCCGCGCAAAGAGCGGCGGGAGCGAGGGCGAGCAGCCCTCGCCTACTTAACGGCGGAACCCTCCTACTGACGGCTCACCCCCTTGCAAGGCTTGTAAGTACACACGATTCTCGTAGCAACGATCTGGCGCGTGGTTACAGAGTGCTTACAAGTGGTATAACACCGTTCGGCAGCGGTAATCTTACCGCGGCTTACTACGGAGTGAAGCGCGGCACATTCCCGGAACGATAGTGTGCCGCATTACGGAACATGTGTGGCGGCCTTTATGGCAAGAGTGCGCCGTTTGCGCCGAAGGATGTCCGGCTGCACACGCCCGGACAGCCTGCTCTCGCGGCGCACTCCAAAGAATGCGGATCCGGGCCTCCGGCACGCGCAGCCGGACGGGTGTTACCATACAGTTTTCGCAGGACCTCTAGACTACTCGAAGGAAATCCAATGCGCTTCGCCCTTCTGCTTGCGTCGATCGTATGCGTAACGGCTCAGGCCGCTCCCCGTAAGGCCCGGAATATCATCCTGTTCCTGGGCGACGCCGGAGGCATCCCTACGCTGCACGCCACAAGCCTCTACAAGCACAGCCACCCGCAGAAGCTGTTCATTCAGAGCATGCCCCACATCGCGCTGATGGACACGTCGGCGGCCGATGCCTGGGTGACGGACTCCGCGGCGGGAATGTCTGCCATTGTCACCGGAGAAAAGACGAACAACGGAGTGATCTCGCAATCCGCGGCGGCCGTGCGGGGCAAGCAGGACGGGGAGGCGCTGCAAACCATCCTGGAGCACGCCGAGCAGCACGGCCTTTCCTCCGGCGTCATCACCAATATGAACATCACCGATGCGACGGCCGCAGCCTGCTACTCGCACTCCAACGACCGGGGAGCGTCAGGGCCGATTTTCGCCCAACTGCTTAAGCCGCGCTTCGGAGACGGTGCGGACGTGATCATCGGCGCCGGCCGGAAAGCGGTTCTCAGCGCCACCGCAAAGCTCGGTTTGGATATCGAGCCGGCTCTCAGGGAAAAAGGATATGCGGTTTACGATTCGCTCGATACGATGGGCCCCCGGGACCGGCGGGTGGTGGCGCTGTTCGACACCCACAACTTCAGCGTGCAGCAGGCGGTCGATAACGCGCTGAGCATCCTCTCGAAGAACCCGAAAGGGTACTTCCTGATGGTGGAGTGGGATATCCACACCGACAACCTCAAGCGCGGCCTGGACCAGGCGGCGGAACTCGATGACGTGATCCGCCACGTCGCCGGCTCGGTGAAGGACGACACCCTGATCCTCTTCGCCGCCGACCATTCTTTCGACATCCGCGTCCGGGGCGGCAGGCGCGGCGAACCGGTTCTGCCCGAGGCGAGCTTCGGGGACGCGGCCAAGCCGGGCCCCAAGTCGAACTTCCGGGTCGACAACGGGCACACCGGCGAGCAGGTCCTGGTGGCCGCGAAGGGGCCCGGAGCCGAGCGGGTCCGGGGCTTCATCGCCAACAGCGACCTGTTCCGCATCATGATGGCCGCCTACGGCTGGAACGGCAACGCCAGAAAGTAGATCTTCGGGCGGGCGTCTCCGCCGGGCGGGACGCCCGGACGGGCTTTCGGCAGGAGGCTGGCTTGAGGCCGGAAATCCGGCCTCATCAGGCCGGCGACCGTGTCCCTGCTGATCTCACCCACCGGCGCGGTCCGGTCCGCGGGTGATTTCCATCACCTCACCCCGGCACCGTAACGGGCGTCACCGTTGACATCCTTTCCCCAAATGAACTAGTGTTCCTTCCATCCGGGAGGAAGACATGAGTCGTCTGGGTCGTCTCGCAATGCTCTCCCTAGCCCTGGCTCCGTTCCACAACGCCTCGGCGCAATCGATCCTGGCCACGGTGAGCGGCCGCGTGGTGGATCCATCCGGCAACGTGATCGCCGGCAGCTCGGTCAGTCTGCTGAATGAACGGACCGGCGAGAGCCGTAAGGGAGTCACCAACGAGGTGGGCGTGTTCACGCTTCCCTCTGTGCAGCCCGGCGTCTATACCCTGCGGGTGGAGCAGCCAGGCTTTCGCACTTTCGAGAGAACCGGCATCCACCTGGGCGCCAACGAACGCCTGTCGGCCGGCGATATCGCTCTTGCCATCGGGGCTGTTACCGAAAAGGTCACCGTCCTGGCGGTGGGCGAGGCTGTGCAGACCACCAGCTCGGAGCACTCCGCGGAGCTGACTTCCAGCCAGATCAACATGATCCTGGTCCGCGGGCGGGATGTCCTGTCGTTGTTGCGCACCATGCCCGGCGTCACCTATACGGCGGACACCGAGGCGGTCGGGGAGAACCTGGGCACGGCATTCCCTAATATTCAGGGCGGGCGGTACGAGTGGAACACGATGAACGTGGACGGCCTGGCCGGCAACGACCTGGGCAACCCGTACACGGCATCGAGTTCCATCAACCTGGACGCCATTTCCGACGTGAAGGTGCTGCTCAACAACTACCAGGCCGAATACGGCCGCAACGGCGGCGCTTTCATCAACGTGGTGACCAAGAGCGGCACTCAGGAATTCCATGGCAGCGGCTACTGGTACAAGCGCCATGAGATGTTCAATGCCAACAACTTCTTCAACAACCGCAACCAGGTGGCCAAGCCGATCTACCGCTACAACACCTTGGGTTTCACTCTGGGCGGCCCGGTCTACATCCCGGGCAAGTTCAATGCCGGCAGGGACAGGTTGTTCTTTTTCTACTCTTTCGAAAACTGGCAAAGCAAGTCCCCGCGGCCGCTGTCCCAGGTGACGGTTCCTACCGCCCTGGAGCGGAACGGAGACTTCAGCCAGACCCTGGACGTCAGCGGCGCCCTGATCCCCATCAGGGATCCCGCCACCGGCGATCCTTTCCCCGGCAATATTGTGCCGGCTTCGCGTATCAACAGGAACGGTCAGATCCTGCTCAACGTGTTCCCCCAACCGAACGCGCTGAACCGTTCGGTGACACGCGGCGCCTACAACTACAACTTCAGCCAGAGCTGGGACATACCCAAGCGCCAGCATCTCTTCAAGATCGACTACCTGCCCAGCGCCAAAGACCGGGTTTCGGTTCGCGGCTCCACCTGGAGGGCCGACAATCAGGGCTACGGCGCTCCCGCCGGCGGCCGCTCTGCCTGGGACGAAATCAAATCCAGATACCTGTTCAAGTTCCCCAGCCTGGTAGTGAACTACACCAGAACCATCAGTCCGGCGATTGTGAACGAGTTCTATGCGGGCGCCAGCCACAGCACCGAAGCGGCCGTTCCTCTGAATTTGGAAGACCTGCGAAGATTGAACCGGACCGCGCTGGGCATGACCCTGGGGCAGTTCTACCCGCGGAACAATCCGCTCAACTTCATTCCCATGGCCTCGTTTGGCGGCGTGCCCGCCGCGGCCGACATCGGGTGGGACGGCCGGTTCCCAATGCGCGGCGCGGATACAACCTTCAACTTCAGCGACAATCTCAGCCTGATCCGCGGTCCCCATGCCTTCAAGGTCGGGGTCTTCGCCGACCGGGGCCGCGAATACGAAGGGGAGGACGGCACCTTCGCCGGCAATTTCGCTTTCGCCCGCGACGTCAACAACCCGCTCGACGCCAATTACGCCTACGCCAACGCGGTCCTGGGCAACTACTTCTCCTATGTCGAGTCCACCTCGCGGCCCGGCTACAACGGTCGCAGCACCATCCTGCAATGGTTCGTCCAGGACACCTGGAAGGTCAACCGCAAACTCACTCTGGACCTGGGTCTCCGGTTCGTGTGGTATACGCCGTGGACCCAAAAAGACGGCACCAGCGCCGCCTTCGCCCTGGAGCGCTACGACCGTTCCCGGGCCCCGGCCCTCTATCTCCCGGCGCGGGATGCGAGCGGCAGAAGAGTGGCGCGCAACCCGCTCACCGGAGAGCCGGCGATCGCGCCGCTGATCGGGGTCTACGTGCCGGACTCGGGCGACCCGATCAATGGCATGGTGGAGGGCACTGACCGCACCTATCCGGCAGGCTTCAAAGAACAGCAGCCGGTGCAGCTCGAGCCGCGCATCGGCTTGGCCTATGACCTGTTCGGCAACGGCAAGACGGCCGTTCGTGCCAGCTTCGGCGTCTTCCACAATACGCGCACGGTGGGCGGCCCGCCCGTGGTGGCTTCGAAGTTCAATCCGCCCCGGCAGTTCAACCCCACTCTCTACTACGGAAACATGGAATCGATTCTGGGGGCCAGCAGTTATTTGTCGCCGCCCGGAACCGTCTACGGCTTCGAGAGAGCGTCGCAGACACCTGCGCTTTACAGCTACACCTTCGGAATCCAGCGCGATGTGGGCGGCGGCACCGTGGTGGATGTCGCTTACGTCGGCAGTTTCACTCGCCATGTGCTGCAGATCCGCAACCTCAACCTGGTCCCCTACGGCGCCCGCTTCCTGCCGGAGAATGCCGATCCAGCCAACCCTTCCAGCCCGCTGAACGACAATTTCTTCCGTCCCTATCCGGGATACGGCAACATCAACTATTACGAGAACGCCGGAAGCACCAACTACAACTCGCTTCAGGTGGCCGTGAACCGGCGCTTCACAACCGCTCTCCAGTTCGGCTTGGCGTACACCTGGTCCAAGGCCATGGATTTCAGTTCCACGGACCAGTCGGTGGTGGCCACGTACGCTCCCATACGGGTGTGGAACTACGGCAAATCCGGTTTCGATCAAACCCACAACCTGACTATCAACTACATGTGGGATGTGCCCCGGCTGGGCCGCTATTGGAACCACCCGGCGGTGCGGGCGATATTCGACAACTGGCAGGTGGCGGGCTTCACGGCCTTCGTCAGCGGGCTGCCCGGCGGAGTGGGCTTCACTACCGTGGACGGCGCCGACATCACCGGGGGCGGCGACGGCGCGCGCATCGTCGTCACCGGCAAGGCGCCGCTGCCGCACGGCGACCGCACGTTCACCCGCTGGTTCGATACCGGAGTTTTCGCTCGCCCGCCGAAAGGCAGCTGGGGCAATGCGCCTAAGGACGTGATCCGGCTGCCGGGGGTCAATAACTGGGACATCTCCCTCTTCAAGAATTTCCCCATCAGGAGCGAGTCGCGCTACCTGCAGTTTCGCTGGGAGATGTACAACGCATTCAACCATACCCAGTTCCAAAGCGTGGACACGACCGCGCGTTTCGACCCCCAGGGCAACCAGGTGAACACCCGTTTCGGCCAGGTGATCGCCGCGCGGGCGGCGCGCGTGATCCAGGCTTCGCTCCGGCTGGCGTTCTGACCCGAGTGCCGCCTTTGCCGGGTTCCGTCCCCGTCCTCCGGGTCGCATAAAATGAGGCCGGGGGACCCTGATGAAGATCGGAATGGGACAGATGCTGGTAGAGGGCGGGGAAGTGGAGGCGAATCTCTCCAGGGCGGCCGCCATGATCGGCCGGGCCGCTGCCGCGGGCTGCGCGCTCGTGGTGCTGCCGGAATGCCTGGATACCGGCTGGACCTGGCCGGACGCGCGCCGGCTTGCCTGTCCGGTCCCAGGTCCTCGCAGCGCCTTGCTGGCCGCGCAGGCCCGGCGCCACGGCATTTACGTCGTCGCCGGGCTGACCGAGCGCGAGGGTGAGCGCGTCTACAACTCCGCGGTGCTGCTCTCGCCCGATGGCGAACTGCTGATCAGGCACCGCAAGATCAACGAGCTGGATATCGGCCGGGATTTGTACGATACGGGCGACCGTGTGGCGGTCGCACGGACGCCGCTGGGCGCCATGGGGATCACCATCTGTGCCGACAACTTCCCCGACTCGCTGGTCTTTGGCCACGCCATCGCGCGCATGGGCGGCCAGTTGTTGCTTTCCCCCTGCGCCTGGGCGGTCGAAGCCGGCCACGACAACGCCGCCCAGCCTTACGGCGGCTTGTGGATCGACGCGTACGGGGAGTTGGCGCGCCTGTACGACATCACGGTGATCGGCGTCAGCTGCGTGGGGTGGCTGAATGCCGGGCCCTGGCAGGGGCGGAAGTGCATCGGCAACTCGCTCGCTGTCGGCCCCGGAGGCAGGGTCCTGGCCAGAGGGCCGTACGGGGTGGACGCCGAAGCGCTGGCCGCCATTGAGGTGGAGCTGCGCCCTCCCCTGGCGCGGGGAACGGACATGGGCGCCCGGCTGCGCGAGCGCGGCTACGAGGGTCCGTAGCCCGGCGGCGCGAGATCAACGCCGCCGCCAGTCTTCGATCGTCCGGACCAGTTCCCGCTGATCCGCCGCTGCCAGCCAGCGGCCGGTCGTGCACCTGGCGTTTGCCGAGTTGCAGAACGACATACCGCGAGCTCCGGTAACTGCCCAGCGAGGCTCCCCCGAACTCCTCCCGCGGCACTTCATATCGCAGCCCCCCGCGGAGGGCGTCGCACAGCGGCGGCAGGCTCCCTCCGGCAGCGGGGACCAGCGCGGCCGAACCCGGCTCATAGACCAGCCTGTCGCGACTCAACAGCAGCCGTTCGGGCGTGCGGCGAAAAGCGAGCTGGCAGGCCCCTAAAATCATCGCGAGCGGGAGCAGGCAAAGGACGGCGCTACCCCCTCCCGCAATCGCCAGCCCCAGCCAGTCCGGCTCTCCGGCTGAACCGGCCCGCAACAGCCTCCCGAGCTCGGCCGGCATCCAGTGCCCCATCCACGCTCCCGCAACGGCAGCCGCGGTCAGCAGCAGCGCCATCAGGCGCGACTCCCGCTTCCCAACCGCTTCCCAGGACAGCGTCAGGACCCCTTCTCCTGCTGTGTCAAAACGGATTGCCGGGTCGGCAGCGGCGGCCATCTGCGTGAAGGCTGGGTTGTGCCACGCCGCCGAAACACTACTTTCGGGAGGGAGGCGGGTCCTCGGCGGTTCCGTCCCACCGCGGATTTCCCTGGGACGGGTAGTTCCCGAGCTTGTCCCAGGCTTCACGGCTGATGCCGTTCAGCTCCCAGACCACCCGGCCGTCGCGCAAGGTGAGCTCGCAGGCCAGGCGCCGGTCCCCTTCCATGCGCGTCTTGTAAACGTCCACGAAACCGAAACGCCCCTGTTCGACGCGCAGCACGGCGATGTCGGCGGGCGCACCCGGCGACAGGTGCCCCAGATCCTGCCGTTGAATGGCGCGGGCCGCATTCCAGGTGGAGCGCCGGATCACGTCCTCCAGCGGCACGCCCATGTTCAGGATCTTCGACATCACGGTACACATGTCCTTCATCCCGGCGTTCATGCTGCCCAGGTGCAGGTCGGTGGAAATGGTGTCGGCGATGAAGCCCTGACGGATGCCGGGAACCGCCAGCCGGAACAGGAAGCTGCCCTGGCCGTGGCCGACGTCGAACAGGACCCCCCGCGCACGCGCCTCGAACAGGAACCGGCGCACGCGGTTCTGGTCGTCCAGCAGGGGAACGCTGTTCAGATAAGTATGGGTGTAGATATCACCCGGCCGCAGCTTGGCGGTCACCAGCTCCTCGAAGGGGCGCTCCGCCCGGAACGTTCCGAAATCCACCATCACCGGGACCCGGGCGAGCGTGCCCGCTTCCACGGACCTCTCTACGGCGGTCCACTCGGGACCGTCGTAATGGGCGGTCTTGACGCCCACGATGAGCCCGGGGTATTTGCGGATCATGGCCGCCGCGGCCTTCGGGTCCATGTCGCCGGCGTCCTGCTCTTTTTGCCGCACGCTCATGCCGCTGCCGACGATGTTGAGAAAGGCCAGCAGCCGGACCCTGGAACGGTCGATCAGAGTCTCCTTGAAGCGCGGAAACTCGCGCCACCCCGCGCCTCCGGCGTCCACGGCCGTGGTGACGCCGCTGCGCAGGGTGAGGCTGTCCGGGTGAAGCCAGGCGCCGGGATACCCCCAGAAGTGCGCGTGAATGTCGATCAGCCCGGGCGCCACGATCATTCCCGTCACATCCACCACTTTGTACGCGCTGCCGGCCGGGATCCCGGCCGCCACCGCGGCGATTTTACCGCCGGCGATGGCTACGTCGCGCCTGGCGTTGATCCCGTTCCTGGGATCGATGACATGGCCGCCCTTCAACAACAGGTCGTACTGGGATGCCGCCGCAGCCGGAAGCATGGCGAGGAGGAGCAGGAGGAAACAATCGCGCATGACCGGTATCATACCCCGGCCCGCGCCGGCAGCCGTCCAGGTGGCGGCAGGCCGGCAAAAAGTCGCTACCGGAACCGGCTGAGACGCACGGGACGCGCTTCTACCTCGCAATCCGGCAGCGGCGTCACCGAATAGTAGTTGAGCCCGTACCGCAGGTTGCGGTGAAGGCGGCTGATACATACCTGGCTCGCCTGGGGGGCGATCTCGCGCCAGATCGGCCGCGCGGTCGCGACCCGGTCGATCTGCGGAAATGCCAGCGCTTTCAGGGCGAAGACGCCGGCCGCCACCGCTCCGGCAAGAAGGGCGGCTGCTGCCATGCGCCGGCTTTGGCGCTCAAGCATCCAGACCGCCGCCGCCACCGGCAGCGGAACCAGCCAGGCTGGGTGGAAAGCCGGCCAGTTCGCGCGCGACAGCCCGGACGCCAGGGCCTGCGGCAGCACGTACACCATCGGCGGGATCAGCAGCAGCAGCAGCGCCGCCGCTGCCAGTACCCAGCCCGCCCGCCGGGCCTCCTCCAGCGCCACGCCCATCAGCGCCGCAGCCGCCGGCAGCAGGGGCAGCAGGTAACCGGGCAGCTTGTTCACCGAAACCGAGAAGAACACCAGCCCGAACACCACCCAGAGCAGGAGGAACCGCCGCCCGCGCTCCCCGTACAGGGACGGACGGAACAGCAGCGCCAGCGCCGGCGTCCAGGGGAACACCGCGGCGGCGAAGACGGGCAGGTAGAACCAGAATGGCTGCACGTGCTGCAGCGCCTCCGATGTCACCCGGCTGATGTGATGCTCCCAAAAAAACTCCTGCAGGAAGGGTTCCCCGTTGCGCAGGTAGCACAGCGTGTACCAGGGCGCGGCCACAACCAGAAACGGGACAACCAGGCGCGGATGCAGCAGGCCGAGGACCCGGCGCCCGGCCGCGTAGACCAGCGGCAGCGCCAGGGCCAGCGGCACCAGGCCCTTGGCCAGAACCGCCAGCCCCAGCAGCGCCCCCATCCAGGGAAGCTCCGCGCTGCCGCGTGTCCGCATCCAGCGGAGCCCCAGCAGCATGGCCGCCGAGAAGGCGGCGCTCATGGGCAGATCCGTCACCCCCACCTGGCTGTATGCCAGCCAGCCGGCCGAGGTACCCAGGATAGCGGTCGCGAAAAAGGCCGGGCGAAGGCCGCACTCGCGGCGCAGGACCCAGTAGAAGAGTGCCAGGAAGCCGGTCGAGAGCAGCGCGACCGGAAGCCGCGGCGCCGTTTCCTCTCCCAGCCCAAGCCGGAAGCCGAGACCGGTCATCCAGTAGCTGAGCACCGGCTTTTCAAACCAGGGCGAGCCCCACAGGCGAGGCGTGATCCAATCGCCGGAGCGAGCCATCTCCCGCGCAATGGAGGCGTAGCGGGGCTCGTCCGGCCCGATCAGCCCCGCGCCGGACAAGCAGAAAAAATAGAGATAATAAAGGATCAGAATTCCCGCCAGTCCCAGAGCGGCGTAAGATGCCGGGCGGCGCTCCATCTGCCGTCCGGGTCTTGAGAGCAGCGTCTGGGCTTGCGCGGTGAGGCGAGACATCTGTCAACCATTATGCGCATTCCGGCCCTTGCCTGCCTCTTCCTGCTGACCTCGGCCGCCTTCGCCGACGTGGCCGATTGCGCCTGCGACGTCACCCGGCCCGAGACCCTGGAACGCCGCGAGTGCGGCCTCTGCCGGGAAGCCGAAAAGCAGCCGCCCACGCTTGCGGTCTTCTTCCTGAAGGACATCAACCCCCGTAAGCCCAACCGCTGGCTCGCGCTGCCCCGCGCTCACGGCAAGGGCGGACACCTGCTGGCGGACATGACCCCGGCCGAGAGAACGGGGCTGTGGACCGCGGCCATCGAGAAGGCCAGATCGATGTGGGGCGGCCAGTGGGGCCTGGCCGTCAATGGCGACTACAGCCGCACCCAGTGCCATGCTCACATCCACATCGGCAAGCTGCTCGAAGGCCTGGAGACGGAAACTTTCGTGGTGGTGAACGGTCCGGCCGAGATCCCGGTCCCGAAGGACGGCGACGGGCTTTGGGTGCATCCGGCCGGCGACAAGCTGCACGTGCACTACGACGAGCAAATCACCGAAACCGTCCTGTTGAGGTAATCATCCGTGGCACTCATCGACATCGCAAAGACTCCTTCCGCCGAAAATGCAACCATCCATCTGAATCCGGCGGATAACGTAGCCGTGGCCCGCATGCCGCTCAATCCCGGTTCGGAAGTCCAGGCCGGCGGCTACTCGGTCACGGTAAAGGACCCGGTTCCCGCGGGACACAAGGTGGCTTTAACGAAGATCGCGCGGGGCGAGATCGTGCGCCGCTATGGCGAGGTGATCGGGCGGGCGACCCAAGCCATCGAGCCAGGCGAGCACGTGGACCTCCACAACCTGGGGTACGAGGAAGTGGCCCTCGACTACGAGTTCCCCTCCGGCGAGATCCCCATCCCCGGCCCAAGGCCGGACGCCCCGACCTTCCTCGGCTACCTGCGCGAGGACGGACGGGTGGGCACGCGGAACTACATAGCCGTGGTGGCCGCCAGCAATTGCGCCGCCCATACAACCGAATTGATCGCGCGCAGCTACGGGCAGGCCGCGCTGCCGCCCAACGTGGACGGAGTGGTGGCCTTCCCCCACGGGGAGGGCTGCGGACACTCCATCGGCCCCGACACCGCGCAATTGCAGCGTACGCTGGCAGGCGTTCTGGCCCACCCCAACGTGGCCGCGGCGATCATCCTGGGCCTGGGCTGCGAAGTCAACCAGATCAGCCATTACCTGGGCCCCAACGCGCCCCGCAGCAGCCGTCTGATCGGGATGACCCTGCAGGAAAGCGGCGGAACCCGCTCCACCATGGAAGCGGCGCGGCTGGAAATCGGCCGGCTGATGGAAGAAGTCTCGGCCGAGCGGCGAGCGGAAGTGCCTGCCTCCCGGATCGTTCTGGGCCTGAATTGCGGCGGCTCCGATTCGTTCTCCGGCATCACCGCCAACCCGGCCCTGGGCGTCTGCTCCGACCTGCTGGCCGAAATCGGCGCCACCGCGGTTCTGGCCGAGACACCCGAGATCTTCGGCGCGGAGCACCTGCTGGTCCGCCGCGCGCGCAACCGCCAGGTCGGCGAAAAACTGCTCGGCTTCGTCGAAGGGTACAAGAAGTACCTCCGCCAGTTCGGCGCCAGCTTCAACGACAACCCGTCGCCCGGCAACAAAGAAGGCGGGTTGACGAATATCCTGGAGAAATCCCTGGGCGCCGTGGCCAAGGCGGGCAGTTCTCCCCTCATCGATGCCATCGGCTACGCCGAGCGGATCTGCTCCCCGGGTTTCGTGTTCATGAACACCCCCGGCTACGACCCGGTATCGTTGACCGGCCTGGTGGCCGGCGGCTGCAATGTGCTGGCTTTCACCACCGGCCGCGGCAGCGCCATCGGCTTCGCTTCCGTCCCGGTGATCAAGATCGCGACCAACAGCTTCACGTATCGCCGGATGATCGAGAACATGGACATCAACGCCGGCAAGATCGCGGACGGCGAGGGCACGGTGGAGCAGGTCGGCCGCGAGATCTTCGACTTCGTGTTGCGGGTGGCCTCCGGCCACAAGACCCGCAGCGAGATCCTGGGACACCAGGAATTCGTTCCCTGGCGCATCGGGCCGGTCATGTGAGCGGGCCGTTTCGGCGACCGGGGTAGAATAAGAGGTATAGTCATGGTTCTCCCGCGCTTGTTACTCACCATGGGGCTGGTGGTGTCGCTCAGCGGGGCCGGGCAGGCTCCGGCCAGGCGCGCCGCGGCCGGGAAGAAGGCCGCCGCGCCCGCCCCCGCCGGTTCCTCCGCCAAATCGGCCCTGAACAAGGCCACCCTGGAGTCCTACGTGCGGCACCTGTTCGTGTGGGGACCGCAGGTCAAGGTCGAAGTGGGGGATGCCGCGCCCTCGCCGGTCCCCGGCATGCTTCAGGTCAACGTGCACGCCTCGGCCGGGAATGCCACTGACGACAAGCTCTTTTACGTGAGCAAGGATGGCAGGAAGATCGTGCTGGGCACGGTGTTCGATGTCACCCAGAATCCCTTTAAAGAGGACATCGACAAGCTCAAGGCCGAGTTCCAGCCAAGCTTCGGCACTCCCGGCGCCCCGGTGGTCCTGGTGGTGTTCAGCGACTTCCAGTGCTCCTTCTGCAAGGAGGAAGCCAAGATGCTGCGAACCAACGTCCTGAGCACCTATCCCAAGCAGGTGCGCGTGTACTTCAAGGACCTGCCGCTCGAATCCATCCACCCCTGGGCCAGAGCGGCGGCCATCGCGGGACGCTGCATCTTTCGCCAGAATCCCCAGGCGTTCTGGACTTATCATGACTGGATCTTCGAGCACCAGGCGGAGATCAACACGGCCAACCTCAAGTCGAAGGTCCTGGAGTTCGCCAACGGCAAGGAGATCGACACGCTGCAGCTTACCCGCTGCATGGACACCCGGGCCACCGAAGCCGAGGTGAACCAGAACATCGCGGACGCTCGCGCCCTGAAAGTCAACTCGACTCCGACCCTCTTTATCAACGGCCGGCGCCTGGTGGGGCAGCAGGGCTGGCCGGCCGTGCGTCAGATCATCGATTACGAGATCGAATACCAGAAGACCGCCAAGAACGCCGGAGAAGACTGCGGCTGCGATGTGAAACTGCCCTCCCCGTTCACCGATTAGTCTTGAAGTAAGGAATGTTTCGTTTAACTCGCTTACTCGCCTGTCTGGTCTGTCTGCCGTTGCTCGCGCCGTCGGCGGGCCGGCCTCCGATCGACCCCCAGCGTTACCTGAACGACGTCAAATACCTGGCCTCTCCCGAGCTGCAGGGGCGCGGCACCGGCACCCCCGGTCTGGAGAAGGCCGCCAACTACATCGCCCGGCAGTTCCGGGAAGCGGGCCTGAAGCCGGTTGACGGCAAAAGTTACTTGCAGGCCTTCCCCGTGACGACCAACGCCAGGCTGGGGACCAACAACCGCTTCCAGTACCTGGAGAACGGCAGCGCCACACCGTTGCGCTTTCCGGACGACTTCACTCCCTTCAACTTCTCCGCTCGCGGAAGACTGGCCGGCGGGCTGATCTTCGCCGGCTACGGCATCACCGCCCCGGAATACGGGTACGACGATTACAGCGGCCTGGACGTCAAGGGCAGGATCGTCCTCGTCCTGCGGCACGAGCCCCAGGAATTCGACGAGAAGAGCGTTTTCGCCGGCCGGATCTTCACCGAGCACGCCCAGTTTTTCAGCAAGGCCACCAACGCGAAGGTTCACGGCGCGGCCGGCGTCATCCTCATCAACGACCGCTACAACCACCGCGGCGAATCGGACGAACTGGAGCAGTTCGGCCGCACCGTCGGCCCCGCCGATGCCGGGATTCCGTTCATTCAGGTGAAGGCGGAGGTCGCCGAGCGCTGGTTCGCTCTGGCGGGCAGGAGCCTGGAGGAGATCCAGGCGGAAGTCGACAAGGACCTGAAGCCCCGTTCGTTCGCCTTCCCCCCGTCGCTGGAGATTCGCGCCGCCACGGACGTGGAGCGGGCCATGAGGACCGTGCATAACGTGGCCGGACTCCTGCCGGGGCAGACCGACGAGTACGTCATCATCGGCGCGCACTACGATCATCTGGGGCTGGGCGAGCAGTTCTCCATGGCGCCCTCGCAGGTGGGCACCGTTCATCCCGGCGCCGACGACAATGCATCCGGCGCGGCGGGGGTGCTCGAACTGGCCCGCTATTTCGCTTCCCAGCCGAAGCTGAAACGGGGCCTGCTGTTCATCGCCTTCGCGGGCGAGGAACTGGGCCTGCTGGGCTCCAGTTTCTACGTCAACCATCCGGCCCTGCCGCCGGAGAAGGCGGTGGCCATGATCAACCTGGATATGATCGGGCGCATCCGCGACGGGAAGGTGTACGTGGGCGGGCAGGGCAGCGGCACCACTCTGAAGGCGCTGCTGGAAGAGGTCCAGGCCAGACACGACCTGCAGTTGGACTACTCGGACGCGGCCGGATACGGCTCCAGCGACCACACCTCCTTCACCACCAGGCAGATTCCGGTGCTGTTCTTCTTTTCCGGTCTGCACGGCGACTACCACCGGCCCAGCGATACCTGGGACAAGATCGACGCGCAGGCTACCGCGCGACTGCTGGCCCTGATCGGCGACGTGGGCGGCAGGCTGATCGAAACCGGCGAGCGGCCCCGCTTCGTTCGTGTGGAGGCGCCGCCCGGCGCGCGCGGCATGCCCGGCTCCTCGGGAGGCGGCAGCGGCTACGGCGCCTACTTCGGCAGCATCCCCGACTTCGGCCAGACCGCTAACGGGGTGAAGTTCGCCGACGTCCGCGAAGGATCTCCCGCCGCCCAGGCGGGGCTGAAGGCGGGCGACGTCCTGGTGGAGTTCGACGGCAAGAAGGTCGATAACTTGTACGATTTCACGTACGCCCTACGCGCCCGCAAGCCCGGAGACGAGGTGAGCGTCAAGGTATTGCGCAACGGCGCCCCCATCGAAACCCGCGCCCGCCTGAGCCAAAGGAAGTAGGCTCGCGGCTGTCTCCGGGAGGCGGCCGGGCCGGTTCTCAATCGTCTTCGCCGCCTTCCATCGCAGGTACGAAGGCATCCCCGTCCCCTTCGCCCTCCTCGGCCGGCGGCGCCTTCCGCGCCCTGGGCCTGACTGCCCGCCGCTCCGGCCGGGAATCGTCCAAGGGAACCGAGCCGCGGTGGACCGCTTCAATCATGGCTTCCCTCCCGCTTCTCTCTTATCGGACGAACACCCGCTCTGCTACAATCGGCCCCACTGTGACAGACACCAGGACCGTTCTGGTTACCGGCCCGGCCAAGGGCATCGGGCGCGGTATCGCGGAACGTTTTCTCGAGGCCGGCTACGCCGCCGTTCTCTTCGATATCGACCGTGATGAACTGCTCCGCGTCTGGGGCCCGTCCAGGACGGGCGGCTCCGTGCTGCCCATCGCGGGAGACGCTGCCGAAGAAGACGACGTCCGCGCCGCGGTCAGTCAAGCCATCGAGCGGTTCGGCCGCCTCGATGCCCTGGTCAACAACGCCGGCATCGAGATCGCCGGAAGAGTCGACCAGTTGACCGCCGCCCAGTGGGACCGCCAGATCGCGGTCAACCTCAAGAGCGCCTTCCTGTTCTCCAGGCACGTCGTGCCCTGCATGCGCGGCCGCGGCGGCGCCATCGTCAACATCTCCTCGGTCCATGCCTTCTACGCATACCCCGGCTGTGCGGCCTACGATGCCTCGAAAGCCGGCATGATCGGCCTGACCCGCGCCATGGCCCTGGACCACGGACCGGACGGCATTCGCGTCAACGCGGTGTGCCCGGGCTACATCCGCACGCCGCTGCTGGAGCAGTGGCTGAGCACGCTTCCCGACCGCGAGTCCGCCCTGCGCGAGGTCCTCAAGGCGCATCCGCTCGGCCGGATCGGCACCCCGCGCGACATCGCCGAAGCAGTGTTTTTCCTGGCTTCCGATGCGGCGTCCTTTATCTCGGGAACCTGCCTGATCGTGGACGGCGCCATGACCGCGCCGGGCCACTGATGCGAGCGCGCCTACTCGTAGCGCAGCACTTCGGCCGGCGCGATGCGGGTGGCGCTGTGCGCCGGGTAGATCGTAGCCAGGAAACTGATCAGGATGGCGATGGCCGCCACCCACAGGCCGTCCAGCGGGCGCGGCTCGAAGGGCACGAAGCTGAACGAATAGACCTGCGCGTCCAGCCGGATCCACTGGTAGCGGTCCGCCAGGTAACTCAACGAATATCCCGCGATCAGACCGAGCACGGTTCCCACTGCCCCGATCAGCACCCCCTGCAGGATGAAAATGTTGCGGATCTGCTGCCGCTTGCCGCCCATCGAGATGAGCACCGCGATGTCGCGGTACTTGTCCATCACCATCATCACCAGGGTGATGAAAATGTTCAGAGCCGCCACCAGTTCGATCAGGCCGATGGTAATCGTGGTCACGGCCCGCTCCATGCGCAGCGCGCTCATGATCTGGCGCTGCTGTTCCATCCAGGTGGTGGCGGCCAGTTCCGGCCCCGCCATCTTCTCCGCCGCGCGGGCCACTTCCGGAGCGCGGTAGATGTCGTCGACCTTCATCTCGATGGAGTTGACCACGTCCCCCAGCGACAGCGCCTGCTGCGCCGCGTGGAGCGTCGTGAACGCCCAGGCCTGGTCGAACTCGTAGAAGCCCGATTCAAAAATACCCACCACCCGGAAAGACTGGTACTTGGGGCGCGGGCCGATCGGCGTCAGCTCGCCCTGCGGGCTCACGATCGTCACCACGCTGTTGAGCAGCAGGCCGGTCTCCTCGGCCAGCCGGGCGCCCAGGATGATCGGCGGGAACCGGCCGCTCTCTTTCAGGCGGGCGGCTGAGCCTTCCCTCATCTGCCGCAGCATCTCGTTCACCTGCGGGGCCGAATCGGGATCGATGCCTTTCAGGATCGCGCCCCGGGAGCGCAGCGGCCCGGCGATGAACACCTCCCCGTACAACGTCGGCGCCACGCCGGTGACCTGCGGCAGCTTGCGGAGCTTTTCGGCCAGCGGCGCCCAGTTGACAATGCCCGTCCCCGGCTCCTTCTCCATGAGGTTGACGTGCGCGGTGGCGCCCAGAAAGGTTCGCTGCAGGGTGTTGCGAAAACCGTTGTTGATGGCCAGGGCGATGATCAGGGCCATGACCCCGGCGGCCACCCCGATAATCGAGATCGCCGTCACCACCGAGATCACCACCTGCTTGCGTTTGGCCCGCAGGTAGCGGCGGGCGACAAAGAACTCGAAGCCGCCGGGCACCGCCTCAGCGCTCCCGGCCGTCCAGCGCCCGCAGGCGGTCGGCCAGCCCCAGGGGGCCTTCGGGACGCAGCAGCGGGAACAGGATCACATCCCGGATCGACTTGGAGCCGGTGAGGATCATGGTGAGACGGTCGATGCCGATGCCCTCGCCGCCCGTCGGCGGCATGCCATAGGAAAGCGCCCGGATGTAGTCCTCATCCATCTGGTGTGCCTCTTCGTCACCCCGGGCCCGCATGGCCAGCTGCATGTCGAAGCGCCGGCGCTGTTCCTGCGGGTCGTTCAACTCCGTGTAGGCGTTGCCCAGTTCCATCCCCGCGGCATAGATTTCGAACCGCTCCACCATGGCCGGCTCTTCGGGCTTGTTCTTGGACAGCGGCGAGGTCTCCACCGGATAGTCGTATACGATCGCGGGCTGGATCAGGCAGGGCTCGGCCACCCGCTCGAAGATCTCGGCCAGGGCCTCGCCGGGCGACGACCTGGAGGAATGCCGCAGCAGCCAGTCCGGGTCGCGCAAGTCGTCCATCGAGGGCCGGCTCTCGCCGCTCCAGAAGCGGATGATCGCTTCGCGCATGCTCATGCGCTCCAGCCGGCCGAAGTTCAGCCGGTTCCCCTCGTATTCCACCTCCAACCCGCCGGTCGCGTCGATGGCCACCTGCCGCAGCAGTTCAGCCGAGAAATCCATCAGCCCGCGGTAGTCCGTGTAGGCCTGGTAGAACTCCAGCATGGTGAATTCGGGGTTGTGCTGGGTGGAAAGGCCTTCATTCCGGAAATTGCGGTTGATCTCGTAGACCCGGTCCAGGCCGCCCACCACCAGCCGCTTCAAATACAGTTCCGGCGCGATGCGCAGATACAGGTCGATGTCCAGCGCGTTGTGGTGGGTGATGAACGGCCGCGCGGTCGCTCCGCCGTACACCGGCTGCATCATCGGGGTCTCCACCTCAATGAAGCCGTGCGCCTCCAGCTGGCGGCGGAACGAGGCGATGATGCGGCTGCGGGTCACGAACACCTGGCGCACTTCCGGATTGGCGATGAGGTCCAGGTAGCGCTGCCGGTAGCGCGTCTCGACGTCTTCCAGCCCGTGCCACTTCTCGGGCATCGAGAGCAGAGTCTTGGCCAGGAAATGCAGGCTGGTGACGTGCACCGACAGCTCGCCCGTGCGGGTGCGAAAAAGATAACCCTCGGCGCCCACAATGTCCCCGATGTCCAGCAGCTGGTACAACTGGAAGTCGCGCTCGCCGGCCGCATCCTTTTTCACGTAGATCTGCAGCCGGGTCCCCCCTTGCGAAAGGTGGGCAAAACCGGCCTTGCCCATGCGGCGGATGGTTTCCAGCCTGCCGGAGACGCGCACGCTGACCGGAGGCTCCAGTTCCTCGGCCGTTTTGGAGCCATACTCGGCCGCGATCCGGGGCAGGGTATGGGTGAACTCGAAGCGCCGTCCGTAGGCGGGAAATCCCAAGGCCTCAATCTCGCGGATGCGGTTCAGGCGCTGCTCAAGCAGCTCATCTTCAAGGGACAAAGGATCTCCTAGGGTGAAATATTATTATAGCTGGTGACCCTTTGACCCAGTCTATTGCCATCGTCGTCCCGGCCTTCAACGAAGAGAAGCGCCTGGGTCCCACTCTCAAGCGCATCCTCTCTTACCTGGAACAGCGGCACTGGGACGGCGCGGAGGTCCTGGTGGTGGACGACGGCTCCACGGACAACACGGCCGCGGTCGCCGAGCAGTTTCGAGCCCTGGATTCGCGCGTGCGCCTGCTGCGCAACCCCGGCAACCGGGGCAAAGGCTACTCGGTGCGGCACGGCATGCTGGAGGCTGCCGCCGACTGGCTGCTGTTCACCGACGCCGACCTCTCGGCCCCCATCGAGGAACTGGACAAGCTGCTGGCCGCGGCCGTGGACAAGGGTGTGGCGGTGGCTATCGGGTCCCGGGCCGTGGATCGCTCCCTGATCGGCGTTCACCAGTCGGCCTTTCGCGAGAATGCCGGGCGCCTGTTCAACCTGCTGATGCGCCTGGTTACCGGCCTGCCCTTCTGGGACACGCAATGCGGGTTCAAGTTGTTCGAGCGCGAGGCCGCTCACCGCGTCTTTCGCCTGCAGCGCCTGACGGGATTCGGCTTCGACGTGGAAGTGCTGTTTATCGCCCGCAGGCTGGGATACGGCATCGCCGAGGTTCCCGTCCGCTGGGACCATGTCGCGGGAACGAAGGTGAGCATGATCCGCGACAGCCTGCGGATGTTTACCGACCTGGCCCACGTCCGCTGGAATCAGCTGCGAGGTCTTTACAACGGGGGCGGAGCGTAATCCCGCTCAGCGCCGCGCGAGGTAGCGGTGAATCGACTCGGCCGCCTTGCGGCCCCCGGCCAGCGCCCAGACCACCAGCGACTGGCCCCGCTGCATGTCGCCCGCGGCGAACACCCCCGGCGCCGACGTCATCCAGTTCTCGTCCACCGCCACATTGCCGCGCGGGTCCAGGGCCACGCCCAGCTGCTCCAGCATGCCGTTCCGGACCGGACCGGTGAACCCCATGGCCAGCAGCACCAGGTCCGCCTCCAGCGTGAATTCAGTGCCGGGGACCGGCTCGAAGCGGGGCGGCGGCCCGACCCGCACCGCGTGTAGCCGGCGGACGTTGCCCTGCTCGTCGCCGCTGAAGCCGGTGGTCGAGACGCTCCACTCCCGAAAGCCGCCCTCCTCGTGCGAGCTTTCCGTACGCAGTTGCATGGGCCACAGCGGCCAGGGCGTCAGGGGAGAGCGCTCCTCGGGCGGCCGGGGCAGCAGTTCGAACTGGTGCACGGCAAGAGCCTTCTGCCGGTGCGAGGTGCCCAGGCAGTCCGCTCCGGTGTCGCCGCCGCCGATGATCACCACCCGCTTGCCGGCTGCCAGAATCTCCGTTTCCGCCGCCGGCCGGTCGCCCGCATTCCGCCGGTTCTGCTGCGGCAGGAACTCCATGGCGAAGTGGATCCCTTTCAACTCGCGGCCCGGAACCGGCAGGTCGCGCGGCTGCTCCGCGCCGCCGGCCAGCAGGATGGCGTCGAACTCCGCGCGCAGGTCCTCCACTGAGACGTTGCGTCCCACGTGCGCGTTGGTCTGGAAGCGGATCCCCTCCTCCTCCATGAGGCCCAGGCGCCGGTCCACGAAGTGTTTCTCCAGCTTGAAATCCGGAATGCCGTACCGCAGCAGCCCGCCCAGCCGGTCGGCCTTCTCAAAGACCGTCACCAGGTGGCCGAAGCGGTTCAACTGCTGGGCGGCGGCCAGGCCCGCCGGACCCGATCCCACCACCGCCACGCGCTTGCCGCTCCGCACCGGCGGCGCCTCCGCCCGGATCCAGCCTTCTTCGAAGGCCCGCTCGACAATCTCCTTCTCGACCTGCTTGATGGCGACCGGCGGTTCGTTGATGCCCAGCACACAGGCCGCTTCGCAGGGTGCGGGGCATACCCGCCCGGTGAACTCCGGAAAGTTGTTGGTGGAGTGCAGCGCGCGGCTGGCCTCTTTCCAGCGCCCCCTGTAGACCAGGTCGTTGAAATCCGGGATCAGGTTGTTCAGCGGGCAGCCGGTGTGGCAGAACGGCACGCCGCAATCCATGCAGCGCGCTCCCTGCCGGCGAACCTTGTCCTCCGGAAACTCGACGTAGATCTCGAACCAGTCGTTGATCCGCTCTTCGACCGGGCGCCGCCCGGGCATCTCCCGGGCGTATTCCATGAAGCCGGTGATTTTGCCCATCAGAGCTTCTCCCCGTTTCTCACACTTTCTCCTCGACCGCTTCCTGGTTGGCTTCCATGGCCTCCAGTACGCGCTTGTACTCGTGCGGGAACACCTTGATGAACTGGCGCAGCATGGAGGGGAAATTCTCCAGGATCCACTCCGCCCGAGGGCTGCCGGTGGCCTGGAAATGCTGTTCGATCAGCCGCCGCAAGGTGGCGATGTCCTCAACGTCGGTGACCGGCTCCAGGTCCACCGAAGCCATGTTGCAGCGCTTCTCGGCGAAATCCCCGCGCTCGTCCAGCACGTAGGCGAGGCCGCCGCTCATGCCCGCGGCGAAGTTGCGGCCGGTCTTGCCCAGCACCACCACGGTGCCCCGGGTCATGTATTCGCAGCCGTGATCGCCCAGCCCTTCCACCACCGTTTCAGCCCCCGAGTTGCGCACCGCGAAACGCTCTCCGGCCACGCCGTTGAAGTAGGCTTCACCCCCCGTGGCTCCGTACAGCACCACGTTGCCGATCAGGATGTTCTCCTCGGGCAGGAAGGTCGAGGTGCGCGGCGGATAGACAATCAGCTTTCCGCCTGAAAGGCCCTTGCCCACGTAGTCGTTGGCGTCGCCTTCCAGTTCCAGCGTCACGCCCTTGGCCAGGAAAGCTCCGAAGCTCTGCCCGGCCGAGCCGCTGAAGTGGAACCGTATGGTGTCGTCCGGCAGCCCCGCGGATCCGAAGCGCCGGGCGATCTCGCCGCTCAACATCGCGCCCACGGTGCGGTGCACGTTCCGTATGGGCAGCTTGATCTCGACCGGAGCGCCGTGCTCCAGGGCCTCGCGCGCGTGCTCGATCAACTGGTAATCCAGGGCCCTCTCCAGACCGTGGTCCTGCGCCTGGATGCAGCGCCGCGCGACCCGCTCCGGCACCGGGGGATCGTACAGGATCGACGAGAAATCCAGCCCCCGCGCCTTCCAGTGCCAGTCCGGCCGCTCGAATTCCAGCATGTCCACCCGGCCGATCATCTCGTCCACCCGGCGGAAGCCCATCCGGGCCATCAGCTCGCGCAATTGCTCAGCCACGAAAAAGAAGTAGTTGATGACGTGCTCGGGCTGGCCCTGGAACTTGCGCCGCAGGGCCGGGTCCTGGGTCGCGATGCCCACCGGGCAGGTGTTCAGATGGCACTTCCGCATCATGATGCAGCCCATCGAGATCAGCGGAGCGGTGGCGAAACCGAACTCCTCGGCGCCCAGCAGCGCCGCGATGGCCACGTCCCGCCCGGTCTGCAGCTTGCCGTCCACCTGCACCCGGATGCGCCCCCGCAGGTCATTCATCACCAGCACCTGCTGGGTCTCGGCCAGGCCCAGCTCCCAGGGAATGCCCGCATGGCGTATGGAGCTGAGCGGCGACGCGCCGGTGCCCCCGTCGTGCCCGCTGATCAGCACTACGTCGGCATGCGCCTTGGATACCCCGGCCGCCACCGTGCCCACGCCCACCTCGGCCACCAGCTTGACCGAAATGCGCGCCTGCGGGTTGACGTTCTTCAGGTCGTAGATCAACTGCGCCAGGTCTTCAATGGAGTAAATGTCATGGTGCGGCGGAGGCGAGATCAGCCCTACCCCCGGAATCGAGTGCCGGACCCTGGCCACCACCGCATCCACCTTGTGGCCCGGCAGCTGGCCGCCTTCGCCCGGCTTGGCGCCCTGCGCCATCTTGATCTGCAATTCGTCCGCGTTCACCAGGTAGTGGGCCGTCACGCCGAAGCGCCCGGAGGCCACCTGCTTGACCGCGCTGCGCCGCTCGTCCAGGAAGCGTTCCTCCTCCTCGCCGCCCTCGCCGGTGTTCGATTTCCCTCCGATCCGGTTCATGGCGCGCGCCAGCGTCTCGTGCGCCTCCCGGCTGATGGAGCCGAACGACATGGCCCCGGTCACGAAGCGCCTGACGATCGCGGCGGCCGGCTCCACCTCCTCGATCGGCGCCGGGCGCTCGGCCTCGCGCAGCCGCATCAGCCCCCGCAGGGTGCACAGGTTGCGGTTCTGGTTGTCCACCAGCTCGGCGAACTCCCGGAAGGTCTGATAGCTGTTCTGCCGTACCGAATGCTGCAGTTTGCTGATGGTCTGCGCGTTGATGAGGTGATATTCACCCCCGACGCGGTGCTGGTAGTTCCCTCCGGCGGCCAGTTCCAGATCCGAATCGGTCACCGGCCGGAAAGCATGCGCGTGTTTTCTCCGCGCTTCCTCGGCGAGCACTTCCAGGTCCACGCCCTCGATGCGCGACGCCGTCCCGGTGAAGTACTTGTCCACCAGCGAGCGGTTTAAACCGATGGCCTCGAACACCTGCGCCCCCCGGTAGCTCTGCAGCGTGGAGATCCCCATCTTGGAGAACGTCTTCAGCAGGCCCTTGTTGACCGCCTTGATGTAGTTGTGGAGCGCCTTGTCAAACGTCATCCCCTCGGGAAACTCGCCCCGGCGCACCAGTTCTTCCAGAGTCTCGATGGCCAGGTATGGGTTCACCGCGCTGGCGCCGTATCCGATCAGCAGCGCGAAATGCATGACCTCCCTGGGCTCGCCGGACTCCACCACCAGGGCCACCTGCGTGCGGGTCTCTTCCCGCACCAGGTGATTGTGTACCGCGGTGAGCGCCAGCAGGCTGGGAATGGGCGCGTATTCGTTGTCCAGGCCCCGGTCGGAAAGGATCAGCAGCGTGTAGCCCGACTCGATGGCCAGCGAGGCGCGCCGGCACAGCGCGTGCAGCGCCCGTTCCAGACCCTTGGCCCCGTCCTCCACCAGGAACAGCGCGGGCAGCGTGCTGGCCAGAAAATCGCCCTGCGAAACCCGGCGCAGCTTCTCCAGGTCGCGGTTGGTCAGGATGGGGTGGGGCAGCTTCAACGTATGGGCATGCTGCGGGGTTTCGTCCAGAATGTTCCGCTCGGTCCCGATGTAGGAGATGAGCGACATCACCATCTCTTCCCGGATGGGGTCGATAGGGGGGTTGGTGACCTGCGCGAACAACTGCTTGAAGTAATGGAACAGCGGCTGGGGCTTGTCCGAGAGACAGGCCAGCGGCGTGTCCACGCCCATGGATCCCACGGGCTCCTGGCCGATCGAGGCCATGGGCCCCAGGATGACTTTGAGGTCCTCCTGCGTATACCCGAAAGCGCGCTGGCGCATGAGGATGGTGGCGTGGTCCGAACCGTGCACCCGGTTGGGCTCGGACAATTGCTCCAGCGTGATCTGGTTTTCCTTGATCCACTGGGCATAGCGCCGCCGGCTGTAGAGGCGCTGCTTGATTTCCTTGTCCGAGACGATCCGGCCTTCCTCGGTGTCCACCAGGAACATCTTGCCGGGCTGCAGCCTTCCTTTCATCCTCACGTTGTCCGCGCGGATAGGCAGCGTGCCGGTCTCCGAGGCCATCACCACCAGCTCGTCGTGTGTGATCAGGTAGCGCGCCGGCCGCAGGCCGTTGCGGTCCAGGGTGGCGCCGATGATCCGCCCGTCCGTGAAGGCGATGGCGGCCGGGCCGTCCCAGGGCTCCATCAGCGAAGCGTGATATTCGTAGAACGCCCGCTTGTCCGGATTCATGTGGGGATTCGAGGCCCAGGCCTCCGGGATCAGCATGGCCATCACGTGCGCGAGCGGCCGCCCCGTCTGGAACAGCAGCTCGACCGCATTGTCGAAGTTGGCCGAGTCGCTGCCCCCCGGCTGGATGATCGGAAAGAGCTTCCGGAGGTCCTGGCCGAAAAGCGGCGAAGAGAGTACCGATTGCCGGGCGTGCATCCAGGCGACGTTGCCCTTCAGTGTATTGATCTCCCCGTTGTGAGCCACGTAGCGGAACGGGTGCGCCAGCTGCCAGCTCGGGAAGGTGTTGGTCGAAAAACGCTGGTGCACCAGGCATAGCGCCGTCTCCACCTCCGGATCGGAAAGCTCGCCGTAGAACTGCGCGATCTGCGGCGCCAGCAGCAGCCCTTTGTAAACAATGGTTCGGGCCGACAGCGACGGGATGTAGAAGAACGAGCGATCCGGCATGGATGAGTTCGCGATCTCGCTCTCGGCGCGCTTGCGGATCACGTACAGCTTGCGCTCCAGCTGGTCGCCGCTCATCCCCGAAGCGCGGCCCACGAAGATCTGCTCGATATAGGGCTGCGAGTTGCGGGCGACCCGCCCGATGGCCGAGCCGTCAATGGGTGTATCCCGCCAGCCCAGCACCGAAAGCCCCTCCTCCCGCACGATGCGCTCCAGAATCCCCTCGCAGCGCAGGCGCTGGTGCTTCTCGACCGGCAGGAAGACAATTCCAGCCCCGTATTCCCCCGGCAGCGGCAGGGTGAAGCCCAGCCGGGCGCACTCGCGCACAAAGAACTTGTGCGGGATCTGCATCAGAATCCCGGCGCCGTCTCCGGTCTCCGGATCGCAGCCGCAGGCGCCGCGGTGCGTGAGGTTCACCAGGATCTGAATGCCCTTCACCAGAATGTCGTGCGACTTCTGCCCTTTCAGGTGGGCCACAAAGCCGATGCCGCAGGCGTCGCGTTCGTTCGCCGGGTCGTACAAGCCCTGGGCGGGAGGTAGGCCACTACAGTTACACGGATCGTTCATGGTTGCACTCCGGGGTGTGTGTCTACTATAGCAGCGTGGCTCAGTATTAGGCAATAAAAATTTGCAATGGCCGTAAAATAAGTACACCTTATGTTATTATGGCCAGGTGACGGTCAGTAACGCCAAACTTTTCCGCGACATGGCGCAAACCCGCAGCTTCAGCCGGGCCGCTTCCCTGGCGGGAATCAGCCAGTCGGCGGCCAGCCAGCACGTCCAGGAGGTGGAACGCAGGCTGGGTGTTACCCTGTTCGATCGCAGCACCCGGCCGATGCGTCTCACCCCGGCCGGACGGCTCTACACTCGCTACTGCAAGGACGTGCTGGACCGCGAAGAGCGGTTTCTCACCGCCCTGGCCGCGCTGAAAGCGCGGGTGGAAGGTTCCGTCCGGGTGGCGTCCATCTACTCCATCGGCCTCTCCGAGGTCAGCCGCCTCAAAGAGCAGTTCAGCGCCCGCTTTCCCCATGCCAGTCTCGAAGTGGACTACCTGCGCCCGGATAAGGTCTATGAGGCGGTCGAAAGCGGCGAGGCCGACCTGGGCCTGATCAGCTACCCTCGCGCTTCCCGCGAAATCCAGGTGATCCCGTGGAGAAAGGAAACCATGGCCCTGGCGGCGCCGCCGTCCCACCCCCTGGCCGCCCGGGCCGTCCTGGAGCCCGAGGACCTGAACGGACAGGACTACGTGGGCTTCGACTCGGATCTGATGATTCGCCGGGAGCTGGACCGCTTTCTGCGCGAGCGCGGCGTGGAGGTGCGCCTCACCATGCAGTTCGACAACATCCAGATGGTGAAGGAGGCGGTGGCGGTCGGCTCCGGCATCAGTATCCTGCCGGACCGGACCATGCATGCGGAAATCGAGCAGGGCCGCCTGGTTTCCATTCCCTTGCACGCGCCCGGGCTGGTTCGCCCCCTGGGTATCATCCACCGCAGGCGCAAAGTTTTCAACCGGGCCGCCGCCAGCTTCCTGGAACTGCTGCGGGAGGCGCCGCCGTTTTAGAATCGGGTATGCGCTTGTTACTGGCCTGCCTGACCGTGCCCGCTCTTCTCAACGCCGCGCCTCTCGACCAGGGGGAACGCGACCGCGCCATGAGCGAACTGCACGCCACTCGCAAGCTCTTCCTGGATGCCATCGCGGGCCTCTCCCCGCAACAGTGGAACTTCAAGCCGGGCCCCGGCCGCTGGTCGATCGCGGAAGTAGCGGAGCACGTGGCCCTGACCGAACGCGCGCTATTCGAAGTCGCGACGGTAAAGGCGCTGCGGACGCCGCCCGCGGCCCCGAACCCCGAGGCGAGGAAACGAGACGAGCAGTTGCTTAAGCTCTTCGTCGACCGCGGCAGCAAGCTCACCGCGCCCCCCGCCTCCAGTCCCGCCGGCCGCTGGAAGAGCGCCCAATCCCTCGCCGCCGATTTCAAGAAGGACCGCGACCGCGCCATCGCCTACGCCGAAACCACCCGGGACGAGCTGCGCGCGCACTCCCTGCCGCACAGGGCCTTTCAGTCCCTGGACGCCTACCAGTGGATTCTGCTGATGGCCGGCCACACCCACCGGCACGTTCTGCAGATCAATGAGGTGAAAGCCGATCCCCGCTTTCCGAGACGATGATCACCGCCGAACTCGAAACCAGCGGCCGGGAGTTTCTGGAGGCGATCCTCGGCCTCTCCCCCGCCCAGTGGACCTTCAAACCCGCCCCGGAGCGCTGGTCCGTGGCCGAAGTGGCGGAGCACCTGCTGCTTTCCGAGGACTCGCTTTACTTCGAAGTGGTCAACGACATCATGCGGAGCCCTGAGTCGCCCCACCATCCACCGGTCCGTTCGATGGACCGGCAGGCCCTCCTCTCTCCGCAGGACCGTAGCGCAAAGGCCACCGCGCCCGAGTACCTGACGCCTGGTCCTGCATGGAGCAGCCCGGAAGCGCTGGCCGCGGAGTTCAGGAAACGGCGCGACCGCGCGATCACGTACGTGCGGGCGGCCGGGGACGAACTGCGAAAACACTTCGTTTCCGATCCGGCCTCGGGTTCGCTCGACGCCTGCCAGTGCTTCCTGGTTCTTTCCGGCCACACCCGGCGCCACGTCGAGCAGATACTCGAGATCCGCCGTGATCCGCAATTCCCGCGGCGGTAACCCGCGCGGCCGCCCTTGAGTTCCGGCCGGAAACGGGAGGACCGTTGCTTACCGAGCCGCGACCGGCGGGAGCGTTTTGGGAATAACGCGAGGGGACATTCAACCGCTGCCTCCAGCCGCGGCTCGGAAACGGCGCTCCCCGCCGCGTTCACCCGGATAGCGTCCGCCGCGCAACGTCTGCGACAATATCCTTTTTTGGGGTGCAGGCACT
>JADZAF010000007.1 GCA_020852755.1 Bryobacterales bacterium | reverse complement strand
GCGCCGCCGCAGACGGAGAAGAGGTCGTGCGGGGCGGCGCGGCGCAAGTGGCATTCGATGTCCGCGCCGGAGGAAACCGACTCATCCGCGATGATGGCGTGGGCGGGGAGCAGGGCGGCCATGGACTGGCCGATCGCGAGGGCGCTCAGCGGCCCCCGGGCGATTTCCGGCTCCGGAGCTGGAGCGGGTTGCCAGGGGAGCGATGGGACTTCCCCGGCGAGGGCCGCCAGGGCCTCGGCGCCGTTCTCCTCGGGGGCCGCCAGCACGTGCACGGCGCAGTCTTCCGGAGCGAGTTCACTGCGCCGGCCGGGATAGCCGAAGAACGAGACAGGCGCTTCGGTCTCGACCAGCACCAGGTGTTTGAGACCGGCGAGCATCCCCGAGGCCGCTTCGGGGAAATAGGCGATACGCTGCACGGGAAAGCGGCCCTGCCCCCGCTCCAGCCGGGCAGCGAAGCGGTTGGCGAACATGGCGGCCCGGGTGCTCGCGGCGAGCCTGCCGGCGGCTTCCAATCCGGAGCCGAACAGCGCCGTGCCCGAGAGGTAGAAGCCTACGCAGCTCTCCGAGCGGAGCAGTCGCGCGATCGCGCCGATCCGCTCGGGCGGCACGCGGGCGGCTTGGGGGAACACAACGGCCGGACCCGGCGTGCCCGCCTCGCTCCAGGAATAGTCGGCTGGGACGATCAGGGTGGCCACCGTGCCGGGCGGCCCGTACGCCGCGCGGACGGCGTTGGAGGCCGCTTCGCCCATGCCGGCGGCACGCTCCAGGGTGTGGACCCAGCCGGATACGGGACGGGCAAAGCTTGCGGCGTCGCTGGCCAGCGGGGAGTTGAACCGGCCATGCCAGGTGGAGTGCTCGCCCACGATGCTCACCACGGGCGAGCGCGCTTTGCGGGCGTTGTGGAAGTTCGAAAGACCATTGGCCAGGCCGGGTCCGAGGTGCAGCAGGGTGGCGGCCGGCCTTCGGGTCATGCGCGCGTAGCCGTCCGCCGCGCCCGAGCAGACACCCTCGAACAGGCAAAGGATGCCGCGCATTCCCGGCACGCGGTCCAGCGCGGCGACGAAGCGCATCTCCGAAGTACCGGGGTTCGCGAAGCACAGGTCGACCCCGTTAGCGGCCAGGGTGCGGAGCAGGACTTCAGCGCCCAACATGGGGGCGCCTGTTTTCGGTGTTGTGGGTCATGGTTCAGGAAGAGCGGCGGCCGTTCGGGGAGCGGGTCCAGCCGCTCAGGTAAGCGCCGTCGCCGCGGATCCAGTCTTCCCCCACCGGAGCGAACAGGTCGAGGGCGACGGCGTCCACTTGAAAGGCCTCCGGCAGTCCGCCACACCGCCGGAGTCGATTATACAACTGCGGCCGGGGGGGCAGGGCGGCCGGCGAGGCCGCGGCGGGGCGCGGGTCACACCCGGTCAGCACGCCGGCTCACAATGCGCGAGAATCGACCCTATGCGAATTGACCGGCGTGGCTTTCTGAAATGTGTAGCGGCGGGCGGCCTGGCGGAGCTGGAAGCATATCCGCAGGCGGTCAACCGAAATTCCAAACCTTCCGAACTGAAGATCACCGACCTTCGCGTGGCGGAGATCCGCGAAGGCAATACTTCGCGGTGGACGCGCACGATCATCCGGCTGGACACCAACCAGGGGTTGCGCGGATACGGCGAAGGCTACCTGGGCGGCAGTAAGACCTCGGCGCTGGTCTTGAAGAGCCGGGTGGTGGGGGAGAACCCCTGCCACGTGGACAGGCTGTTCCGCAAGATCAAGCAGTTCGGCTTTCACGCCCGGCAGGGCGGGGGCGTCTCCGGCGTCGAGGCCGCCCTCTGGGACCTGGCCGGAAAGGCGTACGGCGCGCCCGTGTACCAGATGCTGGGGGGCAAGTTCCGCGAGCGTATACGGCTCTACGGAGAGGGCGACAACTCGCCCGACCCCAAGAAGTACGGCGCCAGCCTGAAGAAACGCGTCGATGCGGGATTCACCATGGTGAAGATGGACCTGGGGACCCCGCTGATCGATAAAGTGCCGGGAGCCATCACGCGCCCGCTGGGGCTCACCCAGCCCGAGATCGCCTTCACCGAGCATATGTTCACAGGCTACGAGCTGACCGACAAGGGAATCGGCCTGCTGGCGGATTACGTCGGGCAGGTGCGGGACATCCTCGGCATGGAGGTGCCGCTCTCGGCCGATCACTTCGGGCACATCGGGGTGAACTCCTGCATCCGGCTGGGCAAGGCCCTGCAGAAGTACAACATGGCCTGGCTGGAGGACATGGTTCCGTGGAGCCGCGTGGCGCAGTGGAAGCAAATCTCGGACGCCCTGGACGTGCCCACGCTGGTGGGCGAGGACGTGTATCTGAAGGGCCCCTTCGAGGCGCTGTGCAAGGCGCAGGCGGTGGACATGGTGCACCCCGACCCGCAGGTGTGCGGCGGGATCCTGGAGATCAAGCGGATCGGCGACATGGCCCAGGAATACGGCGTGTTGATGAACCTGCACTGCGCCGCCACTCCGATCGGGTACATGGCGGGTGTGCACGCGGCGGCGACCACGGAGAATTTCCTGGCGCTCGAAGGGCACACGCCCGAGCCGCCCTATTGGAACGACCTGGCGGAAGGGATCTCGAAGCCGATCATGGACCACGGCTACATCCGGGTGCCGGAGGGTCCCGGGCTGGGGCTCACGGTGAACGAGGAGGCCCTGCGGCCGTATTGCATCGGAGAGCTGTTCGGCCCGAGCACGGAGTGGGATAAAGAGTGGGCCTGGGACCGGCTGTGGAGCTGAGCAGGGCGCGCAGGGCGGCCGCGTTTCACTCCCCGTCGGCCGCGCTGCGCAGTCCGTGCTTGTCCATGCGGTAAATGAGAGTTCGGCGGCTGATGTCCAGGTAGCGGGCGGCCTGGGTCTGGTTGCCGTTGAATTTCTCCAGGGCGCGCACCAGCAGCTCGCGCTCGACGGCTTCCAGGCTGATGCCGTGCTCGGGCATTTCGATGAGAAACGAGCCCTGGGCGGGCGCCGGGGCCTGGAGTTCGGGCGGCAGGTCGGCTTCGGTGATCTCGTCTCCCGAGGCCAGGACCACCATCCGCTCGATCACATTCTCCAGTTCGCGTATGTTGCCCGGCCAGCGGTAGGAAGCGAAGCGCCCTGCCGCCCGGGGCGACAGGCGCAGCGAGGCCACGTCGTGCCGCTCCTTCACCCGGCGGAACAGGTGCTGGACGAGTTCGGGGATGTCCTCGCGGCGCTCGCGCAGCGGCGGCAGTTCGAGCGGAACCACGGCCAGGCGGTAGTAGAGGTCCTCGCGAAAGGCCCCGTCTTCGATCATGGCCTGCAGATTACGGTGAGTCGCGGCGATGACGCGCACATCCACGACCTGCGTGCTGGTGGATCCGATCTTGTCCACCTCGCCGTGCTGGAGCAGCCGCAGCAGCTTGACTTGCATATCGAGCGGAAGCTCGCCCACTTCGTCGAGGAACAGGGTGCCGCCGTCGGCCATCTCGATTCTTCCCGGCTTGGCGGCGTAAGCGCCGCTGAAGGCGCCGCGGGTGTAGCCGAACAGCTCGGACTCCAGCAGTTCCTTGGGGATGGCGCCGCAGTTGATGGTCACGAAGGGCCGGGAGGCACGGCGGCTGCTGTGATGGATGGCGCGGGCAAGCAGTTCCTTGCCGGTTCCCGTTTCGCCCCGGATCAGCACGGTGGAATCGCGCTGGGCGACGCGCGAGGCCATCTCCAGGACTCGCAGCAGGACCTTGGAGCGGCCCACGATGTTCTCGAACCCGTAGCGCTGGTCGAGGGCGGAGCGCAGGTTGCGCACTTCGTCCAGCAGGTTCTGCCGTTCCATGGCGCGGTGGACGGCCAGCACCATGGCGTCGTAGTCCAGGGGCTTGGTGATGTAGTCGTAGGCGCCGGCCTTCATCGCCTCGACGGCGGTCTCGACCGTGCCGAAGGCGGTGATGATCATGACCGTGGTCTCGTGGCTGTCCTCGCGGACGTAGCGCAGCAGGTCCAGGCCGCCGGAAGCGGGCATACGCAGGTCGGTGATCACCAGCTTGGGCTTCCGCTGATCGATGATGGCGCGGGCCTGGCCGCCATCCGCCGCCAGGGCCACTTCGTAGCCGGCCTCCTCGAGCTGCATCTTCATTACCCGGCGGATGCTGGAATCGTCGTCCACCACCAGGATCAGGTTGCGGTTCATTGCGGCGGGCTCCGGCGAATGGGCAGCTTGACGGTCATGGTGAGGCCCCGGCCGGGCTGGTTTTCGGACAGCAGTTCCCCGCCGTGCTGCTCGACGATTTTGGAGGCCACGGCCAGGCCCAGCCCGGTGCCGTTCTCCTTGGTGGTGAAGAACGGCTCGAAGATGCGCTCCTGGTGTTCGGGCGGAATGCCGCCGCCGTGATCGCGCACCGAAACGTAGGCGGCGCCGTCGCGGGCGAAGGCGCGCATCTCCACCGCGCCGCCGCCGGCCTGGATCGCGTTGATCACCAGGTTCAGCAGCACCTGCTTGAGCTGCTCGGAATCGCACTCGACTTCCGGCAGCGTTTCCTCGATCTCCCGGCGAAAGCGGACGGCCGCGTTGCCCGGCGAGTGGCAGGCCAGGGCGATGACGGAGTCGATCACGGCGCTCAGGTCGGTGGGCTGGAAGCGGGGCACGCGCGGGCGGGCAAATTCCAAGAAGCTGGTCAGCAGCTTCTTGAGGCGCTGCGACTCCCGCTCGATGATTTCGAGGCACTCGCGCATGTTCTCCGCGCCGGCCTGGCCGCGCTTGAGAATGCCCGCCGCTCCCGAGATGCCGGCCAGGGGATTGCGGATCTCGTGGGCCAGGCTGGCGGACAGCTGGGCCACGGCGTACATGCGCTCGGCGCGCCTCAACTGCTCGATGTTCTGTTGGAGTTCCGTGTTCACTTTTTCGAGTTCTTGCTTGGTGGCCTCCAGGTTGGCGCGCTGGCGGCGTGAGCGGTCCGCGAGCAGGCCCACCGCCACGCCCGCCATCCCGTCCACCGCCATTTCGCCGAGCTGGTCGGTGAGGTAAGCCGCGTCGTTGCGCCACACCATCCAGATCAACGGGATCTGCAGCGCGGCGACGGAAAGGCCGGCCAGCACGCCGCCGCGCCACCCGAACAGCATCCCGGCGGCCACAATGGGGATGAAGTCCAGGTGATAGATGATGTTGTGGTACAGCTTGCCGGCGCGGGGCGCCAGCCAGTGTGCGGCGGCAAGCAGCAGGATACCCAGCGTCAGCAGAGTTTCGCGCCAGCGTGAGGCGCGCAACCTCTCCAGCATCTCGACAGTCCCCAGACCCACATTCTGCCACGCGGAGAACGGGAATGCCCGCGCGGATGGTTGCGGCCGAGCCGGCATGCCCGCGGGAGAGCAAATCGGAGTCCGCAATCCGGCGGCGTGGTTGTGTGGTCTTCCTTCCAGTGTGTTGTCCCATTTGGTACGGCGGGCGCGGACCAGGCTGCCCGAAATGGAACAGCAGGCCGGCCCCAAAGCGCGGAACGCGAGGTTTACGGGGCGGCAGAACGATTGCACTGGCGCGTAGCCTGTGAAATCCCGCGCCACCGGTCTCCTGGTCCTGATGAGCACGTGCGCCTTCGCGCAGGGCCCTCTGCAGGTGAGCCCGCCGCCCAAGCCGTCCCGGGAGGAGAAATTGCCGCCCATCGAGCCGCGGCGAATTCTCCGGCTGGAGGAAGCGCTCGAACTGGCCGACCGGTACAGCCCGCAACTGGCCGTGGCTTCGGCCGGCCTGCAGGGCGCACAGGCCGGCATCCGGACCGCGCGAGCCCACCTCAATCCGGAGCTGAGCTTCGGGGGGATGGGGCGCCAGCGGGCTATTCAAAGGGGCGCCCTTCCCGGCATGGTTCACGGCTTCACCTTCAGCCAGCCGCTGGAATTGCCCTCGGTGCGGCGCTCGCGCATCGCCGCGGCGGAGCTGGCCCGCGAATCCAGCCAGTACGGCTACGCGGAAAGCCGGCTGGCCGTTCGGGCGGCGGTCAAGCACGCCTTCTTCGAAGCCCTGCGGCGCAAGGCGGAGGTCGAACTGGCGCGGCAGAACGTGCAGCTTCTCGAAGACCTGCAGCGCCGCATCCGCATCCAGGTGGATGCCGGGGAAGCGGCGCGGCTGGAACTGACGCGGGCGGACGCGGAACTGGCCACGGCGCGCATCCAGGCCCGCAGCACGGAACTCCAGCACGCCACCGCGGTGGCCTCGCTGCGCGCCGCCATCGGCGCGCCGCTGGGTCCCATCGAGCCGCAAGGCAGCCTGGATCCGGCGGCCGTTCTGCCTTCCCTCGAAACGCTGCGGGAAGAAGTGTTGACCCGCCACCCGGCCGTCGAGCAGGCCGAGGCCGAGGCCCGCCGCGCGGAGGCCAGTCTGAACCACGAGATGGCTCTCAAGAAGCCGCAGCCGACCTTCTGGACCGACGTGCTGGAACAACCCGACGTGGCCCAGTATCGCTTCGGAGTCTCCGTTACGCTGCCGCTCTGGAACCGGCGGGAGGGCCCGGTTGCCGAAGCGGCGGCAGCCCGCCAGCGAGCCCTGGCGGCGGCGCGCCTGCGCCGCATTGAAATCGCCGCCGCGCTGGAGCGGGCTTACGGCCAGTACCAGGTGGCGCAGCAGCAGGTGGAGATGTTCGAGGCCGGAACGTTGAAAGAAGCCGAGGCGGCAGTGAAGGCGGCCCAGGCCGCGTTCCGGTTCGGAGAGCGGGGCATTGTCGAAGTGCTGGACGCCCAGCGGGTGCTGCGCTCCGCGCGCTTCGACTACGTCAACGCGCAATATCACCGCCAGGCGGCGCTGATCGAACTGGAGCACCTGCAGGCGGTGGACTTGGGGAATTGAACATCGTGATCACACTCACTCATCTCGCGCCCCGCCTGCTGGCGGCCGGCGCCCTGGCGATTTTGTGCGGCTGCGGCGGCGGCGCCACTACTGCCGGCACCGCACCTGCGGCGCCCCGCAACCCCCTGGAGATCGAAGCGAGCCCGGAACTGGAGAAGGAACTCCGGATCGGCGAAGCGGTCTGGACCGATGTGAACGGGACCCTCCGGACCGCCGGACGGGTGGAGGCGGATGAGACCCGCATGGCGCGGGTGAGCGCGCCCGTCACCGGCCGGATCGCCGAACTGCGCGTGATCGAAGGCCAGCATGTGGAGCAAGGCGAGGTGCTGGCCACCATTCACAGCACCGACCTGGCGGGCGCCCAGTCCGCCTTCCTCAAGAACCTCACGCAGCACCAGCTCTCCCGGCGGGCGGTGGCCCGCGCCCGGCAGCTTCTGGATGCCGGGGTGATCGGAGCCGCGGAACTGCAGCGGCGCGAAGCGGAGCTGGAACAGGCGGTGGCGGACCTGGCGTCCTCGCGCGAGCAGCTCGCCGTGCTGGGAATGTCGCCCGAGGCGATCGAGCGGCTGGAGAGCAGCCGGCGCATCGATTCGGTGACGCGCGTGGTTTCGACCATCACCGGGCGGGTGCTGGAGCGCAGAGTGACTGTCGGCCAGGTGGTGCAGGCGGCCGAGATCGTCTGCGTGGTGGCGGATCTTTCCAACGTCTGGCTGGTGGCCGACATTCCCGAGCAGAGCGCCGGCGCCATTGAAGTGGGAAAGGCTGTGCAGGCGGAGATCCCGGCGCTGCCGGGCGAGGCCATCACCGGGCAACTCTCTTTCGTCAGCGCCACGGTGAACCCGGAGACGCGCACCGTGCGCACGCGCATGGATCTTCCCAACCCGCGGTTCCGCTACAAGCCGGCCATGCTGGCCACCATCACCCTTATGGACGGCGCGGAACGCCGCCAGGTGGTGCCCTCCTCCGCCGTGGTGCGGGAGGGCGACGGGGACGCCGTGTTCGTCCAGACCGGCCCCAACCGCTTCGTTCTGCGCAACGTGTTGCTGGGCGAAGAGTACCGCGACATGCGCGTGGTGCTGGAGGGCCTGCAGCCGGGCGAGAAGATCGTCACCGCGGGCGCCTTCCATCTGAACAACGAGCGGAGACGCCGGGCGATCCGCGGCGGCGCGGAGGAGTAAGTGCTCGGACGGCTGGTGGAATCCGCGCTCAAGCAGCGCATCGTGGTGATCGTTCTGGCGCTGATCGGACTGGCCTTCGGCGTCGACGCCACCCGAAAGCTTTCGGTGGACGCATTTCCGGACGTCACCAATGTGCAGGTGCAGGTGGCTACCGAGGTGCCCGGCCGCTCGCCGGACGAGGTGGAGCGCATGGTCACCGTGCCGGTGGAGATCGGCATGACGGGTCTGCCCGGCATGACGGAGATGCGCTCGCAAAACGAGCCCGGGCTCTCCATCGTGACCCTGGTTTTCACCGACGACACGCCGGTTTACTTCGCGCGCCAGCTGGTGTCCGAGCGCCTGGGCGACATCCGCAGCCGGCTGCCCGAAGGCATCAACCCGGTCCTCGGGCCCGTCTCGACCGCGCTCAGCGAAGTGTACCAGTACACGCTGGAGCGCCCCGATGACGGGAACCGGGTTCTCACCAAACAGGACCTCATCGAGCGCCGCATCGTGCAGGACTGGGTTGCCAGGCCCTTGCTGCGCTCCATTCCCGGCGTGGCCGAGATCAACTCCACCGGCGGGTACGTGAAGCAGTACCAGGCCCTGGTGGACCCCATCCGCATGCGCTATTACGGCGTCACCATTCACGACGTGTACGAAGCGCTGGCGCGGAACAACGCCAACTCCAGCGGCGGAATCCTGCCCCGCGGCCCGGAGTTCTACCTGGTGCGCGGCATCGGCCTGATTCGCAACCTCGAAGACATCCGCTCGGTGGTTTTGAAGGAGGTGAACGGCACCCCGGTTTATCTAAGCGACGTAGCCGACGTGCAGTTCGGCGAAGAAGTGCGCTATGGGGCCATGGTGAAGGGCGGCTACACGGAGTGCGTGGGCGGCATCGTGATGATGATCGCGGGCGGCAACGCCAAGGAGATCGTGCAGCGCATCAAGGCCCGGGTGGAGGAGGTCAACTCCCGGGGAATGCTGCCGGACGGGCTGCGGATCGTGCCCTACTACGACCGTTCGGAACTCGTGGACGCGGCGCTGCGCACGGTCAGCAAGGTGCTGGTGGAAGGCATCATCCTGGTGATCGTCATCCTGTTCCTGTTCCTGGGGGACCTGCGCTCCAGCCTGATCGTGATCGCCACCCTGCTGTTGACTCCCGCCCTGACGTTCCTGGTGATGAACCGCTATGGCATGTCGGCCAACCTGATGTCGCTGGGCGGGCTGGCGATCGCCATCGGCCTGATGGTGGACGGCTCGGTGGTGGTGGTGGAGAACGTCTTCTCGAAGCTGGCCCGAAGCCCGGGCGCGGACCGCATGCGGGTTGTCTACCAGGCCGTCATGGAAGTGGGCACACCGGTGATCTTCGGCATCTGCATCATCATCCTGGTGTTCCTTCCCCTGATGACCCTGGAAGGGATGGAAGGCAAGATGTTCTCGCCTCTGGCCTATACCATCGCCATCGCGCTGGGAATCTCGCTGCTGCTTTCGCTGACCGTTTCACCGGTGCTCTCCCTCCTGCTCCTGAAGGGCGGACATGAACATGAAACCATGCTGGTCCGGCTGCTCAAGAGGCCCTACGAGGTCATCCTGGGATGGGCGACGCGCAACGAGAAGAAGACGGTGGGCCTGGCGGTGGTGCTGTTTGCCGCCTCGATGGCCCTGTTCCCCTACCTGGGCACCTCCTTCATTCCGGAGATGAAAGAGGGCACCGTATCTCCCAATGCGGACCGCGTGCCGAACATCTCCCTGGAAGAGTCCATCAGGATGGAAATGGCCGCGCAGCGGCTGGTGCAGACCGTGCCGGGCATCCGGCACGTGGTCTCGCGCCTGGGCCGGGGGGAGTCGCCCGTCGATCCGGCCGGCTACAACGAGACCGACATGATGGCGCAGTTGAAGCCGGAGGACGAGCGGCACGGCCTCACGCAGGACGAGATCGCCGACCAGATCCGCCGCCGCATTTCGACGCTGCCGGGGGTGAACGTGGTGATGGCCCAGCCGATTTCGGACCGCGTGGACGAGATGGTCACCGGGGTCCGCGCCGACGTGGCGGTCAAGATCTTCGGTGACGACCTGGACACCCTGCTGGAGAAAGCCCGCCAGGTAGCCCGGGTGGCCAACGCCATTCGCGGCACCTCGGACATCAAGGTGGCCCGGGGAAAAGGCCAGCAGAACCTCAATGTCACCATCGACCGGCAGGCGATCGCGCGGCACGGGCTGAACGCTTCCGACGTCCACGACGTGATCGAGGCGGCGGTGGGCGGCAAGGTGGCGACCGAGATCTACGAGGGCGAGCGCCGCTTTCAGGCCGTGGTCCGCTTCCCCGAGGCCCTGCGCAACAGCGTTTCCGGGATCCGGGGGATTCTGCTGACCGCGCACGACGGCGCCCAGATCCCGCTGGAGAGCTTGGCCCGCATCGAGATGCGCGAGGGAACCTCCCAGATCAAGCGCGAGATGGCCAAGCGGCGGGTGGTGGTCGGGGTCAACGTGCGGGACCGCGACCTGGGCGGCTTCGTGGCGGAATTGCAGGACGCGGTTCTGCGCGAGGTGGACCTGCCTTCCGGCTACTACTTCGAGTGGGGCGGCCAGTTTCAGAACATGCAGCGCGCGCGCCGCCACCTGATGATCATCGTGCCCATCACCGTCGGAGCCATCTTCTTCCTGCTGTTCCTGCTGTTCCGGTCGCTGCGTTTCGCGGCCCTGATCATCCTGGTGCTGCCCTTCGCCTCCATCGGCGGGGTGGCGGCCCTGTACTTCACGGGCGAGTACCTCTCGGTTCCGGCTTCGGTCGGCTTCATCGCCCTATGGGGTATCGCGGTGTTGAACGGCGTTGTGCTGGTCTCCTACATTCGCAGCCTGCGCGAGTCGGGGGTGGAGCAGCGCCAGGCCATCCTGCAGGGAGCGAAACTGCGCTTCCGCCCGGTGATGATGACGGCCACCGTGGCCGCTCTGGGCCTGGTGCCGTTTCTGTTCGCCACCGGCCCCGGCTCCGAAGTGCAGCGGCCGCTGGCCGTGGTGGTCATCGGCGGCCTGTTCACGTCCACGCAGTTGACCCTGGTGGTACTGCCCGCGTTGTACCGCATCTTCGAGGGATCGGATTCCGGCGCCGGACCCGAGGGAGAGCAAAGGGAGGCCGAGGCCGTCGCGGCGGGCTGACGGATCCCCGCGCCGGCAGGGGCGCCCGCGGCGCCAGGGAACCCTCGCGGGAGGAGCGAAGAGAGCCGCTGTTGTACGCTACAATTTGTGAAGCTGGAGGAGTCGATGGCACTGAGTGAAGCACTTCTACCCGAGTTCGATCAGGAGATGGCCAACACCCGCAGGACTCTGGAACGGGTACCGGACGGCAAGTTCGACTGGAAGCCGCACGCCAAGTCGCCCACCATGGGCTGGCTGGCCACTCACATTGCTACCCTGCCCGGATGGGTGCTCTACACCCTGGAGCAGGATTCGATTGACCTGGACCCGCCGGGCGGCGCGCCGCCGCCCCAGCCGGAAGCCAAATCGCGTGCGGAGTTGCTGGAGAAGTTCGACCGGAGCGTGAGCCAGGCGCGGGCCGCCATCGCGGGGGCGAGCGACCAGCGCATGCTGGAATCGTGGTCCCTGCTGAAGCGCGGACAGAACCTGCTGACTTTGCCCCGCGCGGCGGTGCTGCGCAGCTTCGTGATGAACCATTCGATTCATCACCGGGCGCAGCTGACCGTGTACCTGCGTTTGAACGATGTTCCGGTGCCGGCGCTGTACGGGCCATCGGCCGACGAGCAGCCCCTCTGAGTTCTACGCCTCGGGGCGATAGTCGGGATAAAGCGCCCGGAGGCACTCCGGGCAGATTCCGTGGCTGAACGAGGCATGGGTGCGCTGCTGGATATACGATTCCACCTGGGTCCAGTAGCCGCCGTCGTCGCGGATTTTCTTGCAATGGGCGCAGATCGGGACCAGCCCGCTGAGGGTCTTGACCTCGGCCAAGGCCTGCTGGAGTTCCGCGATCAACTGCTCGCGCTCCATGGCCGCGCGCTTGCGCTCGGTGACGTCGTGCTCGACGCCCCAGGCGCGGACCAGGCAGCCGTTCTCAACCACTCCGGTGAAACTGGCGGTGAGACAGCGCAGCTCGCCCCGCGGATTCCGGTCGCAGGTTTCCGCCTCGGCCAGGCGGTAGCCGGAGGCCACGAAGGCCGCGAGCAATTCGGCGAGGCGCTCTCTGGCGCCCGGGCGCAGATCGGCCAGGCGGCGGCCGGTCACCTGCTCGCACGCCGCCGAGCCGTGCATGCGGGCGTAGGCGTCGTTGCACTCGGCCACCACGGCCGAGCCGAGCAGCCGGGCAACCTGTTCCTCCACGGGCAGTGAAGTGGAGATGGGCCGGCCGGCCTCGACGCGGCAGATGCCCTCCGTGCTGTTGGCTACCATGGCGCGGTAGCGCTCGTCGCTGCGCTTCAAGGCCGCCACCGTCGCTTCCAGCTTTTCGTTGGCCGCGCGCAGGGCCTCCTCGCTGCGCGCCAGGTTGCGGAACAGCAGATCGTAGGGGCGCACCAGGCCGGTCACGATGATCGCCCGGTAGAGGAGGCCGAACGACAGGAAGCGCAGGAGGTGCCCCAGCATGTTGGCCAGGCCGTAAACGTCGGCGTAGAGCGTGAACGCCAGTTCGGCCGCGGTCATCAGGAGGATGGCGGCGGTCAGCTGGGTGAGCACGGCCGGGTCGAATTCGGCGCGGCAGCGCCGCAGCCAGGCGGCGGAGGCGAGCAGGATCAGGACGACCGCGTACTCGCTGGCGATCTTGAACGGCGTGAGTCCGGCGCCTTCGACGTAGCAGGCCGGAAACCAGGGGCGGGGACCCAGGATCGCGACGAGCAGCAGCGCCACGGCCGCCGAGTAGACGGCGAAGGTCGGAACGGAACGCACCCGGCGGCGGAGAAACAGCGGCGCGATCAGCAGGGACAGGCTCTGCACGTAGCGGCCGGCGGTCCACAGTTGGGTCGGCAGATCGGCATTGTCCCCGGGAAACACGCCCATGCCCTTGTAGGCCAGGGTGTGGACGGCGTCCATCACACCCACGAAAGCGGAGGCGATCCCGACGAACAGGAGGTAGTGATTATCCAGGTGACGGCGGGCGTTCCAGGCGAGGATGAAGACACTCCACGCCACCGCGATAGTGAACAGTTCCACCACGCTGTGGAACAGCAGGTAGCTGTACAGCCGGGTGAGCGACAGCCCGAGCAGCACGGCGGCCGGGAACAGAATCGCGGTGAACCGGCCTGAGGCTGCAGGGCTGCGCACAGGCTCGTCCTGGAAAAAAGACATACGGGTCCCGAATCGTCATACCCAGTATCCCAGGATTGCGCCCGCCTCGGGGCCGATCCCCATGGGCCTGCGGGAGGTGATGATTTTCAAGGAGCGCGGATCGCCGCCCGAGCGGGAACCGCGCCCAAGGCATTACCATGACAGGCAGCCCGGAAGCCCAACCGGCTCGGGCGTCCCGGCGTTGGAGGTGACCAATGGACTTCATCGATCGCAGACGTTTCCTGCTGGCTTCCGCGGCGGCGGGTACGGCCGCTGCGCGCGGACAGGAACAGCCGGTCCGCACGGCATTCATCGGAACCGGCGGGCGGGGAACCTACCTGTTGAGAGGTGCTTTGCCCCTGCCCGGAATCAAGGTAGCGGCTGTTTGCGACATCAAGCCGGACCGTCTCGACCGGGCGGCGAGCGTCGCCGCGCGCGACCAGCCGCGGACCTACAGCGACTGGCGCCGCATCATCGAGCGCAAGGACGTGGACGCCGTCTTCATCGCAACGCCTTGCGACCTGCACGTCGAGATGGCCATCGCGGCGCTCCAGGCCGGTAAGCACGTCTACTGCGAAAAACCGGTCGGGATCACCCCGGAGTCGGTGAACCGCCTATGGCGCGCCGGCAGAAACACGAAGCAGGCATGGCAGACGGGCCTGGGCATGCGATCCAGCGAGCGCAACCGCAGCCTGATTGCGAGGATCCACGAGGGCATCGCGGGCAGGATCGTCATGGTCAGGGCGCAGCGGTCGGCCGGCGACGACCTCGACCACAACGGCAGTTCGAGCGACTGGTTCTTCGACGCCCGCCGCTCCGGAGACGTGATTGTGGAGATGGCCGTCCACAACCTGGATCAGTGCAACTGGATCATTAACAGCCGGCCCGAGCGGGCCGCGGGTTTCGGCGGCACGCTGGTGTGGGTGAACGATCCGCCGGGCCGTACGAATATGGACGGCTACACGCTGAGCTACGAGTACCTGAACGGCGTGAAGCTGTCCTTCACCCAGGTCTTCTTTCATCCCGGCGGGATGCCGGGCGCGAGCCTGGGGCCGCTGGTCTACGGAACCAGAGGCGCCGTGGACATGGGGACGGGGTCGTATTTCCCGCGCGAGCCGAAGGGTCCGCCGGTAAAGCTTGTGGAGGGGGATCGCGGCGCCCGCGCGCCCGGGCAGCCCGACGCCCACATCGCCGGGTTCTTCGATGCCGTTCGCACCGGCGCGAAGACTACCGCCGATCTGCGGGTGGGCTGCACCGCGGCGCTGACTTCCATCCTGGGACGTGAAGCCATCTATCGCAAAAAAGCTCTGTCCTGGTCGGAACTGGGTGTCGACCAGGATCTTTAGGAGAAAGTATGAATCGCCGTCAATTCGCAGCGGCCGCGGCGGGGTTGTTGACGCCGCTCAAAGCGGCGCGCCTGCCGGTCCGAAAGGGCGTGTACGCCCCGATGTTACCCAGGGAACTCAGCTGGACCGAACGCTTCCGGCTGGCGCGGGAGGTGGGCTTCGAGGAAGTCGAGTGCAACACCGCCGCCGGCGACGCCGAGGCCGGCCAGATCCGGGCGGCGGCCGAGAGCACCGGCCTGCGCGTGCATTCGGTGATGAATTCGACCCATGCGAAATACCCGCTCTCCTCTCCCGATCCGGCGGTGGTCGCCAGCGGCCTCCAGGGACTGGAAACGAGTCTCCGGAATGCGCGGTTCTGGAACTCGGACACCGTGCTTCTGGTGCCTGGCTTCGTCACCCCGCAGGTCGGCTACCGGGAATGCTGGGAGCGGTCGCAAAAGGAGATTCGCCGGATTCTCCCCATGGCGGCGGAGATGAAAGTCGTCATCGCCATTGAAAACGTCGGCAACCGGTTCCTGCTGAGTCCCCTGGAGTTCGCCCGCTACGTCGACGAGTTCAACAGTCCTTGGCTCAAAGCCTATTTCGACGTCGGCAATATTGTGCGAAACGGATTTCCGCAGGACTGGATTCGCACGCTCGGAAAGCGGATCGTCAAGCTGCATCTGAAGGATCCGCTGGCGAGACCGGTTCCGAACGCCTCCGCGTCGCCGCGGGCGCCCTTGCTTGAAGGCGACGTGGACTGGCGCGAAGTGCACAAGGCGCTGGCGGAGATCGCCTACAGCGGTTCGGCCACGGTGGAACTGCCCGGGGGCGACGCGGCGTACTTGCTCGACATCAGCCGCCGGGTGGACAAAATACTGGCGGGGATCTGAAGAGAATCAAGTCGCTAAGGAGTGCGGGGGGGATTTGGACCACTGAGCTCCATGGGGGCAGGAACGGCGCGAGTCTGGCGCCCGGTCCTTCAGCATGCCAAACAGTCGCCACACACGGCCGGCGTTCAGCGCGGTGCTTCCACCGCGCGTGCGTTGAGTGCCCGGCCGTCGAAGCGAAGGGCCGCTGCCCGCTCCGGCTGTAGACCCATTTTTGCCAGTAGCGCCTGGAACTGGGGCTCGCTCCGGAGTTCCGCCAACTGGGGGTCCACGGCTACCCACGGCAGAGAAGGGGAATGTGCGGCGAAGGCCCGATCGAGCGCGCGCAGGCAGCGGTTCGGGCTGCCCAGCGAGAGGTGTAACACCGCGGCGCTGTAATGGTCGCGGATCTGCTCGAGCAGAGTCCCGGCTTCGGTTCGCTGTCCCGCTCGAGCAAGGGCCACGCCTAATTGGGTGCGGGTCCAATCACTGGGCCGGAGCGCTACCGCCTTCCGCAGAAACGGCAAAGCAGCCGGGTAGCCGTCGAGCGACGCGGCGATCATGCCGCGCAGCACGTGCGCGCCGGGTGCCCCGGCGTTGATCTCCAGCGAGCGCGAGACGAAAGGGAGCGCCTCGCGCGGGCGCCCCGCGCGAATGCACGTGTAGGCCAGCGCATTCAAAAGGTGGTTGCCGCGAGGGTGGAGAGCGAGGGCACGGCGCAACTCATCCATGGCGTCCTCGAAGCGACCCTGCGGGGCCAGTACCAGGCGCGCATAGTCGTAGCGCAGATTGACATCGGTGGGGTCGCTTGCGATGGCTTTCCGCAAAGCTGCCTCCGCCCCCCGCCAGTCGCGCTCCACGAAGACCTTCACCGCGGCAAGCGCCTGCTGCACGGGGGGAGGTTCAGGGTCCAGTTCCATAGCTCGCCGCGCCGCTTCGGATGCACGGAGGAGTACCTCTGTTCCCTCTACCCCCCACTCCGACAATGTCACCAGCGCTTGCGCCAGCCCCGCCCAAGCCAGTGCATATTGTGAATCCGCCGCCACCGCGGCACGAAAGAATTCCGCCGCCCTTTCCGGTTCTCCTGCCGATGCCATGTGCGCGCCCCGAAGGTAATAGTGCCAGGCATCGGCATTCCGCGTGCCGGGCCTGGCGAGGCCCCGAGTGGCTCCGGTCAGGTAAAACCGGAACACCGACTCCACTCTTCGCGCCAGATCTCTTTGTGACTCGGCCGGATTCTCCAGAGTTCCCTCGAACGTTTGGGTCCACAGGTGGAAGCCGTCCGCCGCGTTGACCAGCCGGAGCGTAGCGCGGACCACCCGTCCTTCGCCTTGAACACTACCCTCCAGAAGGGCGTGTACCTTCAGTTCCCGTCCGATGCGGCGGGCGTCCCAGTGGCGGTCTTTGAATCCGGCCGTCGACGTTCGCGCGGCCACGCGAAGGTAATCGGCGCCGGCCAGGGCGCTGGTCACTTCCTCCGTCAGCCCCTCGCAGAAACCCGTCAGGCGCCTGGCGCTGCTCAGGTCGGTAAAAGGCATCACGGCCACCGATGGCGGGCCGCTTAGCCCGGCCGGTCCGCCGCGGCGCCATCCTGCCGTGGCGAGCAGCGCGGAAAGACCTAATAGAACCGCGGCAGCCCACCGCCCGGCTGTGGCGAATGGCACGCGCGGTTTGTCGACCTTTCCGTCGACGCCTGTCTCCCCGATCCGCTCGGAGATGACCGGAGCGTAGCTGCGCTTGGGAATTTCGATGCGGATGGGGTCGTCCTGGCCGTCCTCGGCGTAGTATCGGGCGATGCACTGGCGCAGTTTCGCAATCTCCACGCGGACCAGCGAATCCACGCGGGGATCGTAAGTCTCGCGGCGAAACACATCCAGAGCGATGACCGATTCCTTGATACCCGCCGCGCGGCCGGCCAGCGTCTCACCGACCAGGTATCGCAGGATCTGCGCCGCCCGCCCCTGCCGCGCGAACGCTGGCGCCGCGATCATCCGCTCCACGGCCGTGAGGACCGCCTCCGACGCCGGCATTCGAAATTTCAACATGATAGGTGAGCGAATCCCCTCGATTAACGTCAGTTTACGACATTTGACTTTCTGTTGGACCGCGCAGGCGCCCATCATTTGACATGCACTGGGCGTTCACTCTCCGCCTCACTCTGTCGGGCCTGCTCGCGTGTGCGGGCAGTCTGGCCTCCAGTATCGGGATGACGTTGACTTACCCCGGCCAACCCGCGCAGGCCGGCTCTCATCCGAGCGAGTTGACCGCATCCAGATCCGGGAGCGGCATAAACGGCTTGAACCAGCCGTTCAATTGGTACGTTTCGGCCAGCGGCGATCTGGTAGAGGGCGAATTGAAGGCGAAGGCGCAGACCTTTAACGCCAGCCAAACCGGCGCCATCCTGACTCTCACCGACAGGGCGTTCATCGAAGGGCCCGCCCTCACCGCGACCACTGCCGTGTTCGAAATGGACGTGGATGGCCACAGCAGTATCAACCCCCTTTGCGAATGCTTCAGCGGCGTCTCCATGATCGCCTACATCCGCGGGGACTTCGGCCCCAACAGCATATGGCAGAGTAGTTTCGATTACGCCTGGAACATCAATAACATCGGTTTGGGCGGCTCGGAATTCTACAAGCACGACCCGCAGGGTGATGTCGAGATCAGGACCGACGCAAAAGGCGCATGGGATTTCACGCTACGCATTGCGGTTCCTGTTTTTCTGGACGCCAGCGGCCGCAGCAACCCCATGAACCTGACACAGTACCTGCAGGTGGCCGCCGCGCAATCCAACCAGGGAAGCGCCGCCATCGACGCCTGGGATACGGCGCGGCTATGGGTGGTGCTGGAGGAGGGGTACTCACTCGGCTCGGAGTCCGGCCTGCTGTTGACGGCGGCGGGCACCCCGGTGCCGGAACCTGCCAGTGCCGGCCAGTTCGCACTCGGCGCGGTCCTGCTGCTGGGCGGACACCGTTTTCGGCGCGCCCGGCAGTCCTGGACACGCACGTAGCCAAGTGCCGGAGCGTTCTTATGGCATTCAGCGTCCAACGGGTGGGCCAGTTCCTCGGAGCACGCGCCGACCGCATTGCCGT
>JADZAF010000006.1 GCA_020852755.1 Bryobacterales bacterium | reverse complement strand
GCGCTCTGGCGGGAAGGGCCGCATCGACGCTCTCGCGCTGTTCCGGCGGCAGTTGCTGGGCCGGGGCCAGCAGCGCGCCGAGCGCCACCCACACAACGCAAATCGATGTTCGTGTCCGCATGCCGCTCATCTCCTCACCGTACGTTCCAGCCGTGCCACCGCGGCCTTGGACTCCGCCGCCACTTCGGCGTCGTTCAAGGAAGCCCGGGCCAACTCCAGCGCCTCACGGGTCGGGAACCGCGGCAGCAGCGCCAGGATCGAGCGCTTCTCGTCCGCCTGCTTGGCGAGGCTCATCGCCTCGGCCAGCAGCTTCACGCTCTCGCGAGGCGCACGCGAGGCCCCGGGCAGGCCGATGAGGCGAACGGCGCCGCGCAGCGCGAGCACCTGGTGGGCCGGGTTGGAAGCCGTGCGGGCGGCGTCCAGAAGGTCCGGGACGGGAGTGGCATCGGGCCAGTCGCCGAGCGCCAGAATCGCGGCGCGCTTCAGGTTCGCGTCCTCCTCTCTTAGAGACCCCCGCAGCAGAAGCAGGGCCGTGTGGTTCCCGCTCTGTCCCATCACCTGCATGAGGGCCGTGCGCGATTCCGTGTCGCCGGCGTTTGCAAAGGCGGACAGCACGTCGCTGAAACGCGAGGCATCGGAACGGCGCAGCACCGCCGCCACGCTACGGGCCGCCTCGGCGCGGTCGCCGCTCTGAGCGGGCCTGAGCACCAGTTCCAGCAGGCCGGGAATATCCTTCGCGGAGGCGCTTTCGCGAAGCGCCCGCAATGACTCGCGGCGCACCTCGGGGCCGGCATCCCGCGCCATCGAGAGCAGCGCGGGAGCGGCGGCGGAGAGACCGCGCTCGCCGGCCGCGCGAATCAGTTCCAGCCTCACCTTGGGTTCGCCGGAGGCCGTCATCGCCTCAACGAGCGCGCGGTCTACGTCCTCGCCGCGCAAGCGGACCAGGCTTGCGCGAGCGGCCGCCTGCTCTTCCGGCTCTCCGGCCGCCGCCGCGGCGGCCAGCACCGGCACCAGCGCGGCGTTCCCTACCCTGCCGGCCCCCTCCAGGGCCGCGACGCGCACCGGCTTGCTGGGACTTTTCATTGCGGCGGTGAAGGCCGGCAGCGCGGAGGCGTCGCCCCGGCCGCCCAGCGCCGCCAGAACGCGCGCCTGCCCGGCTTCGCCCAACTTCGCCATCCCGGAGACGAGCTCGCCGGGTGAGGTCTCAAGCAGGGTGTCGATGGCCGCGTTCTGGAGCAGACCGGAGTTGTTGTCGCGCAGCGCTTCCAGCAGCACCGGCTTGAACTGGACGCCGCCCGCCGCGCCCAGGCCTCGCAGCGCTCCGGCCCGCACCACCAGCGGCTCGCCCGCCGCGTACAGCTTCTTGTAGAGGGGTAGCGCCGCCGCGGAATTGCCCTGCGCACGGAGCCGGTCCGCGGCCTTCAGCGCCGCTTCCGCTATGGCCAGATGAGACGGGCTGCCCGCATTCCCGAGTGCGTCCAGGAGCGCCTGTGCGGCCGCGGGATTGCCGATCTCCGCCAGGGCCGAGGCGGCCGCGGCGGCGGTGGCCGTGTCGGTCCCCATGGCCAGGCGCCGGAGCGAGGGCGCGGCAGCGGCGTCGCGGCGCCGGCCCAGCGTGTTGATGATGCCGATACGCGTGATCCCCGCCGTCCGGGACAGCGCGGACCGTAGCGCGCGGTCCACCTCCGGCCCGGGAATGCGGTGCAGCGCGTAGCGGGCGGTGTCGGCGGTCTTCGGATCGAGCAGCATCGCGGAAAGCACCGGCACGGAGGCTTCCGAGCCGATGAGACTCAGCTGCCGGCACAGGAAATCCTTTCCGGCCGGGGTGGCGCCCTTCAGGCCCGCGATTAAACGCTTTTCCAGTCCCCGCATCTCCACCGGGGAACTGTGCGCTTTGGCCACCAGGGCGGAAAGCGCGAACTGCGCCTCGCGGTCCTGATCGAAATCCGATTTCGCGATCTGACGGATCAGCGCGTCCACATCCGCGGGCCAGGCCGGTACGGCTGCCAGCGCAATGGCGAAAAGACCGATGACAATCCGAATCATTGACGTTCTCCCGGAGACGGCCGCTGAGCGGGTCATAAGCGCCACGGGCTCCGCAACGATCTCGACAACATGCGATTGGCTTCCGCGTCGCCGGTGAATTCCTCGCGCGCCGGGTCCCAGCGGAGCTTCCGCCCCAGGCACATGGAGATGTAGGCCTGTTGCACAACGGTCTGGCCCCGCACAGCCGCTTCCACCGGCGAGACCGTGGGATGACCCGTGCGGATGGAATCCAGCAGGTTCCTGCGGTGGTCGCTGCTGCGGATCACCTGCACCTGGTTGGGACCGATCCTCTCGCCGGCCAGCGAAGCGGGATGCGTCACCAGGCCCTCCCGGCTGACATAGACCCAGCCTTCGGTCCCAAAGAAAACGCTGGCGCCGTTGGAAGGCAGCGCACTGAACTCCTTGGCCCGCTTTCGCGCCGTCAGCATGTCCATGTGGATCAGGCGCACTCCGTTGGCATACACGTGCTCGACCGTCCACTCGTACGGAGTGTCGCGGATATCCTTGTAGAACAGCCCGGCGCCTTCCACTTCGACCGGCCCGGTGGCATCGGCGTCGTTCACCCACTGCGCGATATCCACGTCGTGAATGCCCCACGCGCCGTCCAGGCAACCCAGCCCGTAATCGCTGATGAACAGCCAGGCCTGCACGGAGACGCGCATGTCCGAGTACGGCGCCCATGGCGACGGGCCCAGCCACATGTCCCAATCGAAACCCGGCGGCGGATCTTTCGGCGTGCCAAAGAGACGGTCGGAAGGACTGCGCACCGTGCCGATCATGATGGTCTTCGGCTCGCCGATCCTGCCGTTGCGGACCAGTTCGACGGCGTGCCGGTAATAGAAACTCGACCGCTGCTGGGTGCCGAACTGGAAAGCCACGCCGTTGCGGTTCACCGCCTCGCGGACGGCCTTGGCCTCCGCCACCGATAGCGAGAGAGGCTTCTCGCAGTAGATGTGCTTGCCCCGGTTGGCGGCCTCGACGGCAATAATGGGATGCCAGCGCTCGCCGGTGGCGATGAGCACGGCGTCGATGTCGGAGCGCGCCAGCAGCTCGCGATAGTCGTTGTAGCTGGAGCACTCCTTGGCGCCGTAGCGGTTGTTCACCAGGGTCTCGGCTCGCTCGCGGTTGGCCTGCTGCACGTCGCACACCGCCCGCACGCGCACGTCCGCGTTATTGAGGAATCCCCGCATGTCCCCGGAGCCCTGCCTGCCCACGCCGATGGCGCCGAGCGCGATCCTGTCGCTGGGGGCCACGAAGCCGTCGCGGCCCAGCGCGGAAGCGGGCACCACCAGCGGCGCTGCGGCCAGGCTCCGGAGAAACTGACGCCGTCCAGTCATGAAAAGCTCCTTCAAAGCGGCGGTAGAGCGCGGCGCCGCCCATTGAGTGTACCGGATTATACTGCGCGGTTTCCGGGTCGTTCAAGGGCCGCCGGCAAGGTGCGGAGCGGCAGGCCCGGGCCGCTCAAACACCGGTCTTGCCGTCTCCAAACCGGGACCGCCGAAAACCGCTTATCGGATAACCGCCTCCTGTTGCCCTGTGCGGCCGTGTTATTCTTGAAACCGAGTTTCAAAGATGCGCGGCCGGCCGTTTCGATCTGCAGACCTGCAGTCCGCGGGCTCGATTCTCCAGGCGGTTCGGCAAACAACTCCGGCCGCTGCACGGCAGGTGTGGATCCAGTTCCGTTAGAAGAGGTACGTGCGATGAAATCCAGCCAGGGATATCCGAGACGAAGGTTCCTGACCAGTGCGCTGGCGGCGGGGGCCTGCGCCACCGTCCGGACACGCGCAGCGGAGACGAGCGAGAGACTTATGACTGCAATTAAGAACGAGGATTTCTACCAGGACGGCAAGTTTTTGGCCGACAAAGCCAAGGAAGCCTATTTCGAGATGATGCGGGGATTCGGCTACCCCATCCCGCCCCGCCTCCGGGAGGAAATGTGGGCGGTGGACTTCAACCTGGGCGATTTCGCGCGGGTTGGAATGGCGGGGATCATCTGGTACAACGATCAGGCCACCAACGTGTTCGGCCATGAGATCTTCCTGCTGCCCGGCCAGATGATCGTCGAGCACGGCCACGAGACCACTCTCAACGCGCAACCCAAGCGCGAAGCCTGGCACGTCCGGCACGGCTGGATCTGCACTTTCGGCGAAGGCGCCCCCCAGGACGGGCCCTGCCCGGTCGAGGTGCCGCGCAGCCAGACGCGCTCCATCACCGCGCGCCGCTGGAAAGTCGTGAAGGAAGGCGAAGTGGACGCTCTCGGGCGCGGCACGGCGCGGCACTTCATGATCGCCGGCCCCCACGGGGCCATCGTGACCGAATACGGCACCTATCACGACGGAGCGGGTCTGCGGTTCACCAACTCGGCCGCGAAGTTGTAGAGGAGAGCGATGACTTTCCATCACGTAGGGATTCCAACCACCCGGAGACGGTCCGGCGAAACCTATCTGGAGGCGGCCCGGCTCTATGTCACCGACGCCGCCGCCAGCCCCTACCGGATCGAATGGCTGCGCTTCGAGGCGGACAGCCCCATGGCGGAAGAACTCAAGTCCGGTGCTCACGTGGCCTTCATGGTGAAGGACCTGGGCGCCGCCATGGCAGGCAAGGATGTGCTGGTCGAGCCCTTCGAGCCTATGCCCGGATTGCGTGTGGGCTTCATCCGGGACGACGGCGCCATTGTCGAACTGATGCAGGAGATTGCCTGAAGGAGCGCTGCCATGGCGATGAAGAAATTTATCAACGATCCGGCCAATCTCACGGTTGAGTTGATGGAAGGGATGGCGCTGGCCTTCGGAGGCCGGATCCGGCTGGATTCCGGCAAGCTGGTGTTTCGCGCCCAGCCCAAGCCCCGGGACAAGGTGGCGCTGGTGACCCTGGGCGGCGCCGGGCATGAACCCGCGCTGAGCGGTTTCGTAGGACGGGGCATGCTGGATGCCAGCGTGGTGGGTGAAATCTTCGCGGCGCCTGCCGCGCCGAAGGTCTTTCAGGCCCTGAAAGCCGTGGAGCGGGAAGCGGGCACCCTGCTGGTGGTGCTGAATCACTCGGGCGACGTGATGAGTTCCAACATCGCCCTGGAGATGGCGCGGAAGCAGGGCCTGCACGTCCGCTCCATCCTGACCCACGAAGACATCGCTCCCGGAGCGGGCGCGCCGGCAAGTGAGCGCCGGGGCCTGGTGGGCTGCGTGCCGCTCTATAAGGTCGCCGGGGCGGCGGCCGAGGAAGGTTTCGATATCGACCGGGTCTGCGCCGTCGCGGAGCGCTTCAACCGCAACATGGCGACCCTGGCGGTGGCGCTGCGCACGGCCACGCATCCCTCCACGGGCCAGGCCATCTTCGAACTCGCGGAAGACGAGATGGAGATTGGGATGGGCCAGCATGGCGAGGCCGGCACCGGCTCCATGAAGCTGCTGACCGCGGACGAGACCGCGCGCGCCATGCTGGATCGCCTCCTGGAGGCGGTGCAGGCCAAGGCGGGCGACAAGCTGCTGGTGGTGCTGAACGGAGCGGGCGCCACCACGCTGATGGAACTGTTCATCGTTTACCGAGCCGTGCACCGCATTCTCACCGAACGCGGCATCGAACCGGTTTCGCCACTCATCGGCGAGTACCTCACCGTGCAGGAGATGGCCGGATTCCAGATGTGCGTCGCCAGAATGGACGATGAACTGGTCCGCCTGTGGCAGGCCCCCTGCGACACGCCCTATCTCAAGGTGTGTTGAGGAGACGCGCTGGTGGCGGCCGGACTGTGCTATGCGGACCTGGCGGGGATGCTGCGCGAAGCGGCCTCCCTGTTGCAAGCGAACCGGGATCTCCTGTCGCAGCTGGACTCGGCGACCGGGGACGGCGATCACGGAACCACCATGTCCCTGGTGGCAGCGGCGATCCTGGAATCGCTGGAGGCCGTCACGCCCACGGCTCAGGCCCTGCTCGAATCGGCGGGCTGGAGCGTTCTCTCGGTAGACGGAGGGTCGGCCAGCCCTCTGGTCGGTTCCTTCCTGCTGGGGATGGCGGAAGGCTGCCCGCCCTCGAGCGAGTTGTCCGGGGGAGACCTGGCCGCGGCTCTCGAGTCGGGACTGGCCAAGTTTCGCGCCCAGACCCCGGCGCAAGTGGGCGACAAAACCATGCTGGACGCTCTGGCGCCGGCCGTCGAAGCCGCCCGCGTCGCAGCGAGCCAGGGCCTGCCCCCGGACCGGGCGCTCGCCCGGGCCGCGGAGGCGGCCCGGCACGGCGCCGAGAGCACCACATCCCTGCAGGCGAAATACGGCCGGGCCAGAAACCTGGGGCCCCGGTCCATCGGGTCCGCCGATCCCGGAGCGGTCTCGATTTCCCTATTGTTCCGGGGTTTTCACGCCGCCCTGGCGGCGAACCGGACACCACCGCTCCAGGAGAGATGATCCATGGCTGACACTACCGGAAACCTGGATGCCGGCGACTACGGCATCGGTATTCCCCAGAAAAGCGAAAGCTTCTTTTTGAAAGGCTCCAACCACCTCGACTGGGGCATGCAGGACCGCCTCGCGCGCATCTTCAGCCCGCGCAGCGGGCGGAGCGTGATGCTGGCTTTCGATCACGGATACATCATGGGCCCGACCTCCGGCCTGGAGCGCATGGACCTGAGCATCGTGCCGCTGATCGCACACGCCGACTGCCTGATGTGCACGCGCGGGGCGCTTCGCCAGGTGGTTCCGCCCACCAGCGGCAAGCCGATCTCGCTGCGCGCTTCGGCCGGCTCCACGGTTCTCACCGAACTCAACGACGAAGTCATCCTGGATATCGAGGAATGCATCCGTTTGAACGCCTCCATGCTGGCGGTGATGGCAGCCATCGGCAGCCGCTTCGAGGCGGTCACCATACGGAACCTGACCTCGATCGTCGACCAGGGCGCCCGCTACGGCATCCCCGTACTCGGGGTGACCGCCGTGGGCAAGGAACTGACCCGCGACGCCCGCTACTTGAGCCTGGCCTCGCGGGTGTGCGCCGAGAACGGCGCGCACGTGGTGAAGACTTACTACTGCACGCCGGGCTTTGAAAAGGTCGCGGCCTCCTGCCCCGTGCCCATCGTGATCGCCGGCGGAAAGAAACTGCCCGAACGGGAAGCGCTGCAAATGGCCTACGAGGCCGTGGACCAGGGCGCGGCCGGCGTGGACATGGGACGCAACGTATTCCAGGCGGCGCATCCCGTGGCGATGATCCAGGCCGTGCGCGGCGTCGTGCACGACGGTTTGAAACCCGAGCAAGCCTTCGAGTTGTACCAGGGCCTGCGGGACTCTACGGAGAAAATGTCATGCGTCTGAGCGTCCTGATTCCGCGCCGCCGCTGGGCCACGTGGCTGGCGGTGGCTGCCGTGTCCTTATTCACCGCGGCCGGCTTCCTGGCCAAGGAGAAACCAGCGACTTACCGCCGGGCCGCTACCTGGCAGG
>JADZAF010000005.1 GCA_020852755.1 Bryobacterales bacterium | reverse complement strand
TCGGCCTCAGCGACCAGCCTGGGGGCCACCCTGGTATGCTGCAATGAGAACTGGGGGGCGCTACGGCGAGCAAAGTGTTACCGATGTCGCCGGTCTAAAGTGTTACCCATGTCCCCGGCCGTTCATGGCCCCTTACCTGTACGCGGGGCAGGCATGCTTCCTGGCTTCGCGCTACGCCAGCAGCTTGCGAACCACCTGGCCTTCCACGTCGGTCAGCCGGAACTCGCGTCCCTGGAATCGGTAGGTGAGCCGGGTGTGGTCCAGGCCCATCAGGTGCAGCAGGGTGGCGTGCAGATCGTGCACCGAGACAGGGTCCTCCACGATGTTGTAGCCCACCTCGTCGGTTTTCCCCACCGTGACGCCGCCCTTGATGCCCCCGCCGGCCAGCCACATGGTGAAAGCCCGGGGATGGTGGTCGCGGCCCAGGAATTTCGAACCGCTGCGCGCCTCGTTCATGGGCGTGCGCCCGAACTCGCCGCCCCAGACCACCAGCGTGCTGTCCAGCAGGCCGCGCCGCTTCAGATCCGTAACCAGTGCCGCCGAGGCGCGGTCGGTCTCGCGGCACAGCCACGCCAGCTTGTTCACGATGTCCTCGTTGTTGCTGGCCCCGTGCGTGTCCCAGCCGCGGTGGTACAACTGCACGAAACGGACCCCGCGCTCCACCAGCCGCCGGGCCAGCAGGCAGTTGTTGGCGAAGGAGGCCTTGCCCGGTTCCGTCCCGTACAACTCGTGTACCTCGGCGGGCTCTTTGTTCAAGTCGGTCAGCTCGGGAACGCTGCTCTGCATCCGGTAGGCCATCTCGTAGGCCGCGATGCGGGTCAGGATCTCCGGATCGCCCGCTTGCTCATGATGCGCCGTGTTCAGGTCTTGCAGCAGGTCCAGGGAGCGCCGCCGCGTATCCGCGCCGATGCCCGGCGGGTTCGACAGGAACAGCACCGGATCGCCCTTGGAACGGAATTCCACCCCCTGGTAGGCGGTGGGCAGGAAGCCGCTCCCCCAGCAGGACTTGCCCCCGTCCGGCTGGCTGGTCCCGGAGAGCAGCACCACGAAGCCCGGCAGGTCCGCGTTCTCGCTCCCCAGGCCGTAGGTCAGCCACGACCCCAGGCTGGGCCGCCCGATCACCTGGTGCCCTGTGTTCATGAAGATCTGCCCGGGCGCGTGGTTGAACTGAGTGGTGTGGAGCGACTTGACGATGGCCACGTCGTCCACCACCTTGGCCAGATGAGGCAGCAGGTTCGAGAGTTCCGCGCCCGACTGCCCGTGGCGCGCGAAGCGGTGCGGCGAAGCCAGCAGCCGCGGTGTTCCCTTGATGAAAGCGAAGCGCTCGCCCTTGACCAGTTCCTCCGGGCAGGGCTGCCCGTCGTACTGTTCCAGCTTCGGCTTGTAATCGAACAGATCGAGCTGGGAAGGCGCGCCCGCCATGAAGAGAAAGATCACGCTCTTGGCCTTGGGCGCGAAGTGGGGCTTGCCCGCCGGGGGCGAAGCCTGCGCGGCGAAGAGCCTCTCGTTCAGGAGCGCCGACAAGGCCAGCGACCCGATGCCGAATCCGGCGTCGAAAAAGAAGTGCCGCCGGGTGATCGCTTTCAAGTCCATCCCTTACTCCTTGGTCAGCGTCTCGTCCAGGTTGAGCAGGACGTTGGAGAGCACGGTCCAGGCCGCCAGTTCCGGGTCCCCTCCCAGCCGCGCGGCCTCCTCGGGCCGCCGCTGGAAGAACTCGACTTCCTTCCGGTAGGCCTCGACCAGGCGACCGGACTCGCCCGCGTTTGGCCGCCGGGCCACGCACAGGCGGAAGCCGTATTCCGCCCGCGCCCGCGCATCCGGGCCGGCTTCCTTCAAAATCCGCTTTGCCAGCGCTCTCGCGGCTTCCACGAAAGCCGGGTCGTTCAGCGCCGTCAGGGCTTGCAGCGGGGTGTTGGTGCGGGCGCGCCGGACCGTGCAGAATTCCCGGCTGGTGGCGTCGAAGGTAAGAAAAGCGGGGTAGGGCGCGGTGCGCCGCCAGAAAGTGTACAGGCCGCGGCGGTAGCGGTCCTCCCCGCCGCTCTCTTCCCACTGATCGTCGTTATAGGGCAGATCCCAGATGCCCTCGGGCTGCGGGGGAAATACGCTCGGCCCGCCGATCTTGTCCGACAGCAGGCCGCCCGCCGCCAGGGCCGTATCGCGGATCGCCTCCGCCTCCAGGCGGAAGCGCGGCCCCCGGGCCAGAAGCTTGTTGTAGGGGTCGCGTTCCAGCAGCGCCGGTGAGACGTTCGAGGACTGGCGATACGTCGCCGAGCCGGCGATGAGGCGGTGAATGGCCTTGAGGCTCCACTTCTTATCCATCAGTTCGTTGGCCAGCCAGTCGAGCAGTTCCGGGTGCGTGGGCGGCGACCCCTGGCGGCCGAAATCCTCGCTCGTCTCCACCAGCCCCCGTCCGAAATACTGCTCCCAGATGCGATTCACGGTCACCCGGGCGGTCAGCGGGTTCTCCCGGCTTACCAGCCACCGGGCCAGACCGAGCCGGTTCGGCATCACGTCTTCCGGCAGCGCATGCAGCACGCCGGGCACCGCCGCATGAACCGTCTCGCCCCGGCTGGTGAAGACGCCGCGCAGGCGGATGGTTGCCGACGGCCGCTCGTGCGAAGCCGCCTCCCGCACGATGAGCGTGCTGGCGATCCCCAGGCTGTCCAGCTCCTTGCGCAGTTCCGCCAGCCGCTCCCGGACCGGCTCGAGTGAGGGGGCGGTGGACCGGAAGTACTCCGCCAGTTCGCTCTTCTGCTCCTCCGTTCGCGCAGCGGCTGGAATTTCCGCCACCGGGCGCAGCCTGGCCGGGATCCCCACGATCCGTTTCGGGTTTTCCGACCGGGTCGCGGACAGGCGGAAATGGCCCAGGCCCTGGCCGCCGAATTCCGAGAACTGCCGGATGCGTATCCGCAGCAGGCCGCCGGAGCCGAAGCGCCCTTCGGCCGGAAGCACCAACTGGCGCGGAAGGCGTTTCTCCTCGCGCGACGCATCCACGCCCCAGAGCTGCCGGAGCCTCTTGTCTTCAATCCGTCCGTCGTCCGCCGCCGTCTTGAGAAACCGCACCGTTCCGCCCGGGGAACCCTCTTCGACTTCAATGGAGGTGACGAAGAAGTTCCCATACGCGTCGCGCCCCGGACCGCCGCGCGGCAGGCTCTCGTGCGGCAGCGCCTCCAGGCGCAGGGCCGTGAGCCCCGCTCCCGGCGATCTGGCCTCGATCACGTACTCGTCCCGCGCCGGGTTGATGCCTGCGGCGAGGATCGAGCCATCCTCCAGCTTCTTCAGCGTCGAACCGCCGCTGGAACTCATCTTCAGCACCTCAAGCGGCGCCCAGTCGCCGCTCGCCTCCCGGAGGCCGCGCTCCCATCCCGATTGCTCGGCGGCCAGCGCCGCGGTGTGAGTCTTCCGCCTCGCTTCGAGCGCGTCGATCTCCGCCTGGATGGTCCGCCGCCGCTCCTCCTGCTCCGGCGTGGCCAGATCGAGCTGCGGCTCGATGAACTTCTGCGAAGTGTCGCCGTAATCCCGCACCGTGCGATCCGTGTTATTGAAGAAGGCCATGAGCTGGTAGTATTCCTTCTGCGTGAACGGATCGTACTTGTGGTCGTGGCACTGCGCGCAGGCCAGCGTGCTGCCCAGCCAGACCGTGGCGGTCGTGTTTACCCGGTCCACCAGGTTCTCCCAGTGGGCCTCCTCCTTGTCCACGCCGCCCTCTTCGTTGAACATCGTGTTGCGGTGGAAGCCGGTGGCGATCCACTGCTCCCGCGTGGGGCTGGGAAGCATGTCGCCGGCGATCTGCTCGATGGTGAATTCGTCGAAGGGCAGATCGCGGTTCAACGCGTCGATCACCCAGTCGCGGTATTTCCAGATGGACCGGCGGCGGTCTTTCTCGTAGCCGTTGGTGTCCGCGTAGCGCGCCAGGTCCAGCCATGGCCGGGCCCATTTCTCTCCGTAATGCGGCGACGCCAGCAGGCGCTCCACCACCTTGTCGTAAGCCTGGGGACTCGAATCGGCCAGGAATTCGTCGATTTCCGCGATGGCGGGAGGCAGCCCGGTCAGGTCCAGGCTGAGGCGGCGGATCAGCGTCTCCCGGCCGGCTTCGGGCGAGGGCCGCAGCCCTTCCTTCTCCAGGCGGGCCAGCACGAAGCGGTCGATGGGGTTGCGCACCCAGGCCGCATCGCGCACCGCGGGCAGGGCCGGGCGTGCCGGTTTTACGTAAGCCCAGTGCTTCTCCACGCGCACCGCCGCCGCGGCGTCCCTCTCGGGCCAGTGGGCGCCCTGGTCGATCCACTGTTTCAGAATCGCGATCTGCCCGGCTGAAAGCGGCTTCCCGCCCATCGGCATGCGGGGCTTGCCCCCCAGGCCGGTCACGCGGTCCATCAGGCGGCTCCGCGTGCTGTTGCCGGGCGTCACGGCCGGGCCGGATACCCCGCCCTTCAACGCCCCGCTGCGCGAGTCCAGCCGCAGGCCGGCCTGCGCCCGCTCGCCGGCATGGCAGGGCAGGCAGGACGTTCGGAGCAGCGGTTCGACGTCCTTGCTGAAATCGACGGGGGCCGCCGGCGCCGCAAGGGCCAGCAGGCCGGGCAGACAAAGAGCGGGAAGAGCGCGCATTTCGGTCCCAGTGTCCGTTGGGGATATTGTACCCCTCCAGACCCCCGGGCGGCGGCCTGCTTTGTGCCCTTTACATCAGCTCGACCACGCGCTCCCGGACCGCCACCCGAAAGCCCGAGGTCTGGCCGCTTTCCAGAAACGCCCTGGGATCGAAAGGAGCGTCCTTCTCCAGGAAATACAGGTTGAAGATGGCGTTGTGCCGGGAGAACTCCCCGTTGGGAGCCCGTACGATGGCGCGCGACGCCTCCAGCAGCAGCCGCGTGCCCAGCGGCTGTATGGCCGGACCCAGGTACAGGCTGCGCACTTTCTCGTTGAAGGCTTCCGTAAGCTTGGCGGCGAAATCCGCCAGCGCCGCGATCGCCTTCGAGGGCTTGTCCGCCGCGGCGGCGAAGGAGGCTATCTTCCGTCCCGCCTCGATCGCCGTCTTGACGATCTCGGCCTCGGCGCCCAGCAGGCCGGTCAGCAGGGCCCGCACCAGCGAGCCCTGGCTGTCCTGGCCGCCCAGCGACTTCAGGATGGAAGCGGCGTCGTCCGGATTGTAGAATTGCACCACCCCGCCCAGGTCCGGTGCGGCCGCCACCCGTTTGCGCGCCTCTTCCAGCAGGAGGGCAAACCTCTGTTCCCCTTGCTTGAGAGCCGCGCGCCGCTTGGCCACGGCCGGCCAGTCCCAGTGATGGTCCGGGGAGTCCGTGAAGTTCGGAATGGCCGAGTAGGCCAGCAGCAGGTGCGCCGGGACCACGTCGTGGTAGCGATCCACCGCGCTGAAGTACATGCGCGGGATGAACGTCTTCAACGCCTTCTGCAGCGCGAAGGAGATGCGCTTGTACGCCTCGGCGTCCTTCCCGGCCGGCAGCGTCAGCCAGGCCGCGCCGATCTTCGCCGCCACCTCTTCGGAAACCGCCACCTCCACCGACAGCAGTGCGTTGCCCATCAGGCTGGGCGTGCCCGGGATGGCCTGCTCGGTCCGCTGATCGATGTAGCGCGCGAAGGCCGGCCGGGCCGCCGCGGGAAGCTGCGTGGGCAGCAGTTCTGCCAGCATGGGGCCGAGTTGCAGCAGGTCCGCCTGGGTCATGCCGCGCATGGCCTGCCGCAGCGAATAAGAGAGCTGCAGGCTGGGCCGGTGTACGGCGAATTGCGCGCTGCGGGAGGGAACCGGCAGGCTCATGGCCAGGGCCAGGGTGGAGGTGCGCCGGTTGTTGGCCACCGTGTCCTTGCCGCTGGCTTCGTAGACCAGCACGCGGCCGTCCTGCTCGCGGGCCTCCACGGTGGCCAGCGCCTGGTTCAGGTGCTTGTGCGTCGAGTCGAAGTACGGCAGGGTGACGTCGATCTGCGCCTGGCGCTGGATGCCGTGGGTCATCCGCGCCGAGTTCAGCTCCACCCCGCCGCGCGGCTCGGTCAGGATGCGGTCGAAATCGCCGGCCAGGGCCAGCTTGAGGAACTCGCCCACACCCGCCGGGTCGCCGCGGAAGTCGAAGCGAATATCCAGCAGGGCTTCGTCCGTGGAGGTCTTCTGAAAAGCGCCCGTGCACAGCAGCTGGTACTTGCGGTTCAGCGCCTGCACCGCCTGCTCGTAGAACTGCTGGCGCTTCTTCAGCAGCATCTGGATGGTGGAGCGGATGGTCTCCAGGTCGGAGAAATCGATGGTCTTGCCGAGGAGTTCCCCCACCCGCTTCTTGAGCAGGGCGTCCAGGGCCGCGAAGTCGGCGGCCGTCACTGTGTCCAGCAGCTTGCCCACGTTCAGCCGCTCTTCCACGTACTCCTGGAAGCGGACCAGGACCGCTTCCATCTGGCTGCCGTCCAGAATGGAGAGGGCCAGCTGCGCCGTCTGGCGGACCTCGCCGATAGGCCGGGCCAGCAGCGCCAGTACCGATTCGCCGGCCATGGACTCCAGCATCATACCAGCCGGAGTCGTGAAGAACGCGACGTTGCGGAGCTGTTCGTTGAGCAGCGTTCGCAGCCCCGCCGCATCGGCATTGGCGATGCCGCGGACCAGTTCGCGCACCGGGCCCAGGTCGGTTTGCTCCTCCACCAGCTTGAGGACGGTGGAGGAAAGCGTGTGGGGCAGCTGGTTCCACTGCCCGATGAAACGGACGGCGGTGGCATGCACCCGGTCGAAGGACTTCTGCAGGTCCTCGACCTTGACGCCGGCCATGTGGGCCACCAGCTGCTTGGCTTCCTCCACGCCCGCCGAAGCGAGCAGCTGGTCCAGGCTCTGCGCCGGGTCGGTCCATTTCTCGACCACCGCGATATGTTTCAGAACCTGGGCGCCGTGCGTGCCGAATACCGCCTTGATGAAGTCGTCGGCCTGGGGCGGCAGGGGGGGGCTGACCGGCTGGAAAACGGCTCCGGCGTCGAAAGCCAGGTTCAGATTGCGGCTGGCCAGGCGGTAAACCCGCAGGCGCAGCACCGGCAGCGCGGATTCCCGGGAGACCACTACGCAGCACCGGCCGCTGGCGCCGAAGCTTACCGCGGCGCCGGCGGCCAGCTGAATCCGCAGGCCGACGTCGCCCTTGAGATTTCCGAGTTCGGCCTCGCGGATCCAGTTGAAGTCGTAGCCCACCCGCGCGCCCACCTTGGCCTTCACCGAGCCCGTCACTTCGGCCACCAGCCACGTGCCGGGTTCGAGCTGGCTAGCCGACTCCACCTTGCGCGGGATCACCCAGTTGTCGACCGCGGCCTGCAGCGCTTTCCGTGCGGGCATTGAGCGCGGCGTCTGCCGCAGCACCGCGAACAGCCCTTCCAGGGAGCCCTCCGCCGCCAGCGTGGCCCGGCCCGCCGGTCCGAGCGCCATGGCGCCCTGCGCGTTGGCCTCCGCTCCGTAGCCCCAGCGCAGCATCACGTAGCTGGAGTCGGCCGCATCGGCCAGCTCGAAGCCGGGTAGCAGGGACTCGTCCGGGGTCAGCCTCGACAGCGCCTCGGAGCCCTTCAGATACACGCCGATCCCGGCATACGCGCCGCCCTTGGCCCGAAAAGAAACGGCGTCGGCGCCGCGGCCGAATTCGATCGGCCTGCCGGTCTCGGCCTCGACCGAGATCTCCCCGAGGTCGATGGTGCGCGGCGGGAAGGGCCGGGTTTCCGACAGCAGGGCCGCCAGGACATCGCTGTCCCGGGCGGCCGAAAAGATAATGCCGGCCGAGCCGGCGCCGCTCAGAAACGCGGCGTTGCGCTGAAAACGGATCGGGGCGGGAGCCTCGGCGGGAGCGGGCATGCATCCTCCTCTTCGTGCTTTGAGATTTATTCCATATTCCTGCCCCGGCGTCAAGGCGTTACGGCTGAAGCCGGCTGGAGCGGAAGCCCGTGGCCGGGCCGCAGCCGCCGGGAACGGTCGTTCCGGTAACCGTCGACGCTCGCTCGTCCCGCACTTGACAGTTGCGTTCCCTATCGATTATCAAGGTCACTCAATCATGTGGTCCCAAAACTACACTCCGGTTGCCGGAAACCTCTGGCTTTCGGCCCTGGTCGCGGCGATCCCCATCTTCACGCTGCTGTTTCTGCTGGGCGTGAAACGCAAGCCGGCCTGGGTGGCCGCCCTGTACGGCCTGGGCGCGGCCGCGGTAGTGGCGGGGCTGTTCTACAGGATGCCGCCGGGCACCCTGCTCAACTCCGTCGCCTTCGGCGCGGCCTTCGGCCTCTTTCCCATCGGCTGGGTGGTGTTCTGCGCCATCCTCCTCTACCGCATCACCCTGGAGACCGGCAAGTTCGAGATCGTGAAGGACTCGGTCGGCAGCCTGACCGAAGACCGGCGCCTGCAGGCCCTGCTGATCGCCTTCGCCTTCGGCGCCTTCATCGAGGGTGCGGCGGGATTCGGAACACCCGTGGCTGTGGCGGCGGCCATGCTGGCCGGATTGGGATTCTCACCCTTCTACGCGGCCGGCATCTGCCTGCTCGCGAATACGGCTCCGGTCGCCTTCGGATCCATCGGAACCCCGGTTCTGACCCTGGCTACCATCACCGGCCTGCCGCTCGAGAAGCTGAGCGCCGGGGTGGGCCGCATCTGCGCGCCCGTCTCCCTGATCGTGCCCGCCTACCTGATTGTGGTGATGGGCGGCTGGAGAGGACTCAAGGGCGTCTTCACGGCCACCGCGATCTGCGGCGTTTCCTTCGCGGCCACGCAGTTCGTGGTGTCCAACTTCGTCGGGCCGCAGCTCACCGACATCCTGAGCTCGCTGGCCGCCATCGGATCGCTGGTGGTGCTGTTCAAGCTGTGGAAACCGAAAGACGAGTTCACCCTGGGAGACAACAGTGTCGCGCATCACGTGCCGCGGCGGCATAGCGGCGGCGAGCTGCTGCTGGCCTGGGGCCCCTACGCCCTGCTGGTCATTTTCGTGCTTCTGTGGGGATTCAAGCCGGTGCAGAACCAGTTGAACACCGTTAGCTTCGCCTTCCCGTGGCCCGGACTGCACAACGCCATTGAGCGGATCCCGCCGGTGGTCGGCACGGCCTCGCCCTATGCAGCCATGTACAACTTCAACTGGCTTTCGGCTTCCGGCACCGCCTGCCTGTTCGCCGCCATCCTCTCCGCCTTGCTGCTGCGCATGTCGTTCGGTGAATTCCGGCGGGTGTTCATGGGTACGGTGCGGCAGCTGCTGCTGCCGCTGCTGACCATCGCGGCGGTGCTGGCCCTGGCGTTCCTGATGAACTACTGCGGGGCCACCGCCACGCTGGGCCTGGCCTTCGCCGCCACCGGCGTGCTGTTCCCCTTCTTCAGCGCCATGCTCGGATGGCTGGGCGTCTTCCTTACCGGGAGCGACACCTCCGCCAACGCCCTCTTCGGGAACCTGCAGGTCATCACCGCCAACCGGCTCGAGCTGAATCCGCTGCTGATGGCCGCCTCGAATTCGAGCGGCGGCGTCATGGGCAAGATGATCAGCCTGCAGTCCATTGCCGTCGCGGCCGCCGCCACCGGGATGAAGCCCAGCGAAGAGGCCGCGCTGTTCCGCTTCACTCTGAAGCACAGCGTGATCCTGGCCATCGCCATCGGATTGATCACGGTCTTCTACGCCTACGTCGTTCCGGCCTGGGCGCCGTAGCCCCGGGTGTCGTGGCGGCATCGGCGCCGCGGCAGCGCGCTCAACCAGCGCCGCCTGCATGAGGGGCAAGCTGTCGGCGCTCGGCACTTGGCTCAGCGATCCGCTTCAGCAATCAGCGTCTCGGCGTGGGTGCGATTGCCGAGCAGGGATTTCGCAGCGGCATCCGCGACGCCGGGTTGGCCCGGCGTGCCGTCGAAGTGAAACGCATGCCGGGTGCGCGGATCAAGAAGCTGAACGCCGACCGCAGATCGCTGACAGCTCCCGTCCAAAAGATCTCAAGTATCCTTGGCCATACTCAGCGGCCGTCTCGTTTCAAGTGCCGGCGCAGGAATTGGAAAGTCCCCTGGCCGTTGATGCTGTGCGGGCCGTTGAAAAACTCGATGCGGGAGTGCTCCGGCAGGTTCATGCGCGTGTCGTAGAAGAACCGCACCCGGGCGAACTCGTAGGCCACCCACTCGTCCGGCGCGACCCCGTCGTGATGCCCGCGCTCCACCATGAACGGCCGGGGCGCCATCAACGCCGCCAGCTCGGCATAGTTCACCACGTTGGCGAAGTCGAACTCGTACATGTCGTACTCGCGGGTCAGCATGTAGGTGTAGCGCGCGTTCACGCTGGTGGTCTTCCATACCCACTCGTTGAAATCGGCCGAGCAGATCGACAGGGCATAACCGTCCAGCAGCGGCGGCACGCGCACCGCCGTCTTTCCTCCGTAGGAAAGCCCGTAGAAGCCGATGCGCGCCGGGTCCACGTAAGGCTGCGCCGCCAGCCACTCCAGCAGCCGCTGGTGCTGCCCCAGGATAAACGAGAAGAGCGCCAGCTTCAGGGGGTGGCCCTTTCTCTGGATCAGCCGGAAGCGGTCCTCTCCGATGTACGGGTTCTGCGGCGCGAAGGTGATGAAGCCCTCCTCCGCCAGCCGGACCGCGTAGCGGTGATACGCCGGGTTGTCCACCGAGGGATCCGCCACGTCGCGGGGCCGCCCTTCCAGCCCGTGCTGGCACACCACCACCGGGCGCCGCTCGCCGGGCTTGATGTCCTTCGGCAGCAGCAGAATGCCGTAGGCGAACACGTCCGGCCAGACGTCCAGCATCACTTCATACCCGCGGAACCTGGGCTGGTCGAAGACCAGGCGGGCGCGCGGGTTGGCGGGCAGGCTGGGCGGCGGCATGCGCCCGATCACTTCATCCCAGATGTAGTCCCGGTGGAAACGCGTGGTCTCCTTCCAGCGCGCCGGGGTGGATGAATCGGCGCTGGCCCAGAACTTCTCCCGGGCGCGCGGCGATTCCTTCACCAGCCGCTGGGTGTGCGCCACCAGTTGATCCACCTGCCGCCTCATGCGCTCCGGGTCGTGTTCCTTCCCAACCGGCGGGGGCGGGGGACCGGCGGGCCGCAGCGCGTGCTTCACTCCCAGCGATTCCAGCAGCCCGGCCAGCGCGGCATCCGACCCGGGCTCTCCACGCCCGCCGCCGCTCACCGCCAGGCGCACGCTGCCTCCCGCCTGCGCCAGGAATCCGCGCGCCCGCTCCGCCTCGGCACGCACCGATTCCAACGCCGGGGTCGTGAGCGCGCCGTTGGGTGTGGCATTGCTCCGCTCCCTGGTCTGGGGAGGAGGCCCGGAAACCTCGGGGCCGCGCGCGGCTTCGATCACCAGCGCCCGGGGCGCCGCCAGCGCGGCGATCTCGGCGTCGCCGAACTCCCGTTCCAGGCCCCAGACGTCGCGGTAGACCGGCTCCTTCCAGATCTGGCGGCCGCCCTGGAAATAGCCGCTCACCAGCGCCGCCCGGATGCGGGGATCCAGCGCCGCGCTGTAAAGCGCCAGCAGGCCGCCCTCGCCGTGACCGGCCACGGCCACCGGCGCCGGCCGGCCCGCGTTCTCTCTCTCGAACCAGTCCACCGCCGCCAGCACCTTTTGCACCTCGTAGCCGATGACGTGACGGCCCACCTCAAAAGCCATGCGGTAGATCCACTCGCGGTGGGGCTGGTTGGTCATGCGAATCCAGGGCACGCCGGACCAGGTGTCCTTCCGGTCGATCAGAACCGGAACCAGCACCTGGCAGCCGTTCTCCGCCAGGCGGCGGGCGAACTGGGCGGAGGCGGGCGCGCCGGAGGCCAGGCCCGCGATCGTCTCCGGGCTCCAGTCGGCGTCGGGCAGCGCGACCACGCGCGCCGCCGGCGCCGTTTCCGGCTCCAGCAACAAACCTTCGCCTTCCACCCCCGCGAACACCGGCCAGGCGACCGCATAGACCCGGTATCCGGGCGCGCTGGCCAGCGGGGCGCGCGACAGGTAGCGCAGGCCGGGCGGCGAGACCCGGGCGTCCACCGCTCCGATCATCTTGCGCAGCAGCGCCCGGCTGCGCTCCGGATCGCGGGGACGCGGCCGCCGCCCGGGCGCGGCCGCCGCCTCCCGGTCCAGGTAGCGGTGAATCCCCTCCACCATTCGGGCCGCCAGATCGCCCTGCTCGGTCAGGAGTCCGGTCCCGGGGAGCGGCTGGCCCAAACCCGCCGCCGGTACGAGCGCCAGCGCCGCCAGAGCGCCCAGCGGATTACGCATGATTGCCTCCTTCAAGCGCCCCGGGCCGCGGCCTGCAATTCGACGATCAGACCGTCCAGGGCGACGGCCTTCTGGATGTTGCGGCGGACCAGGTCGATCAGCTCGTCGGCCCTGCTCACCGCCTGCCGGATCCAGGCGAAGGTTACCTTCGACGCCACCGCTTCCAGGTCCCGGCGCAGATCTTCGTTCCCGATTTCACCCCCCGTCTCGCGCAGCACCAGCAGATCGCGCAGCAGCGGGTAGAGGGCTTCCACGTACCACTCCAGCTTCTCGCTCCTGGTGCGTGAGATGGCTTCCGAATAGGGGACCCACTCGCTCCACTGCGCCGCACCCGCGGCTACCCGCAGCAGGGCCAGCATGGCGCGCCGCCGCTTGTCGTACGCCGCCAGGTCGAGCGATACCGCCCGGCCGGGGCTGCCGTGCGCCAGCAGAATGCGCTGGTCCGGGTGGTCCAGCCCCTGCGCACCCACGAAGGCTTGCATGGTTTCCTTCGGCAGCGGCGTGAAGTGGAAGGGCACGGCCCGCGAGCGGATGGTGGGCAGCAGGTCGAAGGCGTTCTCCGCCGTGGCGATGATGATCAGGTGGTCGGGAGGCTCCTCCAGGGTCTTCAGCAGCGAATTCGCCGCCTGCTCGTTGGCCCGGTCCAGGCGATCCACCAGGAAGATGCGCCAGCGCCCGCGCAGCGGCTTGTAGCGCGCGCGGTCTTTGAGCAGCCGCATCTGGTGGATGGAGATCTGCCGCAGCGGGCCGTCCGGCGCGAAGGTCACGAAATCGGGGTGCGAGGCGAACAGCAGCGGGTCCTCGTTGCGCTTCTCGGCCGGCCAGCGCTCCCGCCCGGCAATCGCAGTCCGGTTCTGCGGCAGGCTGAGGTCGTCCTGCTCGATCAGTTCCGGATGGCCCAGCAGCCGGGCGGCGAAGCGCCGGGCCAGCGTGGCTTTGCCCAGCCCCTCCGCGCCGGCGAACAGCATGGTCTGGGGGATGCGCTCCCTGGCGATCATCCGCTCCAGCGCGGCAGCCACCTGGCCGTTGCCCCAGAACCGCTCAAACATAGGCTTTCAGGATATCCCAGACGCGCGCGGCCACGGTCCCGGCCGGACCCTGCCCGTCGATCACTCGGATGCGCTCCGGCTCCCGGGCCGCCATCTCCAGGTAGGCCGCCCGCACCTTCTGGTGGAAGGCCGGGCCCTCCAGTTCCATGCGATTCCGCTCAGCGCGCCGGCGGAGCGCTGTTTCGGGATCCAGGTCCAGCAGCACCGTAACGTCCGGCGCCAGCCCGCCGCAGGCCAGCGCGTCCAGTTCCCGCACCGTCTCGGCGCCCAGGCCGCGCCCGTAGCCCTGGTAAGCCACCGTGGAGTCGGTGAACCGGTCCGAGAGAACCAGAGTGCCGGCGGCCAGGGCCGGCAGGATCAGCTCCCGGATGTTTTGTGCCCGGCTGGCGGTATACAGAAGCAATTCCGCCTGGGGCGTCAGGCGGCTGCCGGAATCCAGCAGGATGCGCCGGATCTCCAGGCCCAGAACGCTGCCGCCCGGTTCCGCGGTCTCCAGGACCTGGCGGCCGCAGGCACGGAACTGCGCCGCCGCCGCCCGAAGCTGGGTGGTTTTTCCGCTGCCGTCTACGCCTTCAAATGTGATGAGAAAGGGCTGCTGCGCCAACCGTCCATTGTAGCCGCGTCAGGACCACAGCCGCGCCAGCGGCTGCAACAATGCGGCCGCCGTCTGGCGAACCGGCCGGCGCGGGCTGGCTGTTCGCTGCGGCTTCTCCGCTTGCGGCGCCTCGTCCGGACGCTCCATGCGCAGGCGCTTCCAGTCGTACGGAAACTCCTTGCCGCAGTCCAGGCAGACCACGTAGGTGCCCGTGCGCCTGGCGGTCGGCGAGAGACCGCTGCGGGGGGTCATTGGGAACGTAGTCCTCCGGTGCGCGCAGAAAAACACCCGGTTAAAAAGCGAGTCGACCATTCCGACTAACCCCTGCCTATGAGATGCGAAGCGCCGTTCGCCGGTTACATCGCCGGGAGGAAGCTACGGGTTGATTGTCAGCACTCCGGCCCCGGCAATGGCGTCGTTCTTGAGGCTCTGCAGGGCGCGGTTGGCGTCGGCGAGCGGGAAAAGCTGCACGCGCGTGCGCACGGGAATCCGGGCGGCGGCGGCCAGGAACTCCTCCCCGTCCCGGCGCGTATTGTTGGCGACGCTGCGCAGCACGCGCTCGTGATACAGCAGCGAGTAGTCCATTTGCGGGATCGGGCTCATGTGGATGCCGCCCAGGGTGACCGTTCCGCCCTTCCTGACCGCCCGGAGGGCCGCGGGCACCAGTTCGCCGGCGGGCGCGAAGATGATCGCCGCATTCAGCTTTTGCGGCGGCGGGGCCGTGGAATCGCCTGCCCACACGGCGCCCATCTCCAGCGCCAGTTGCCGGTGCCGGGCGTGGCGGGTGATCGCGTACACCTCCACGCCCCGGTCCCGCGCCACCTGGATCGCCACGTGCGCCGCAGCCCCGAACCCGTACAGCCCCAGGCGGCCGCCGGCGGCGATTCCCGAGAGGCGCAGCGCGCGGAACCCGATGATTCCTGCGCAGAGCAGCGGTGCGGCCTCCAGGTCGCCGAAGCCCTCGGGTATGGGATAGACGAAGTCCTCCGGGGCCGTCATGTACTCGGCATACCCGCCGTCCGCAACCCAGCCGGTGAAGGCGGCGCTCTCGCACAGGTTCTCCCTGCCTCCACGGCAGTACTCGCAGGCGCCGCAGGTCCGGTGGAGCCAGGGGATACCCACCCGCGTGCCGGGCCGGAGGCGCCCGGTCTCCGGTCCGCAACGCTCCACGGCCCCAACCACCTGGTGGCCGGGGATCACGGGCGACTTGCGTACCGGCAGCTCGCCTTCCACCACGTGCAGGTCCGTCCGGCAGATCCCGCAGGCGCGCACCCGCACCAGCACTTCACCCCGGCGCGGTTCGGGCGTGGGAACTTCGGTGTATTCGAGCGGGCCGGTCTCGACCGGAGCGGGTGCTCTGAGCAGGCAGGCCTTCATGCCCCCATAATAAGCGCAACTCCTTCGCAGCCCGGACCGGACGTCCCTCCTCGTTCCCCGCTCGGGCATCCGGTCCCCCCGCCTCACAAACCCCGGCCGCCGGCGGTACAATCAGCTAAGAAAAGCCCCAAAAAAACCGAAAGGCGGAAATGACTACTCAACGCGTTGTGTCTCGCCGCGCGGCGCTCGCCGGTTTGGCCGGCCTGGCCGCCTCCCGGACCGCGGCCCCCGCCGCCCCGGCGGCCCGGGTAGCCGTGGGGCGCTGCCGCTCCTACGACCGTTCCTTCGAAACCAGCCTGGCGCGCGCCTTCGATCAGCTGGGCGGAATCGGCCGCCTGGTGAAGGGCAAGACCGTCGCGGTTAAGCTCAACCTGACCGGCAACATCACCCGCTTTCCCGTCAAGCCCGACCTGCCCTACCGCAACGATCCGGACAGCGTGCTGGCCCTGGTCCACCTGCTGGCCCGCGCGGGCGCCCGGCGGGTCCGCCTGATCGAGAGCTTCTTCCCCGCCCGGCAGGAGCTGGAACTGTGGACCCGCTACGGCCTGGATGTCGCCGCCATCAACAACGCCGGCTGCAAAGTGGAGTGGGAGAACACCCAGAACCTCGGGCACGGCAGCCAGTACGTTTCCATGAAGGTGCCGGGCGGCGGGTACGTCTTTCCGGCCTACCACCTGAACCACTCCTTCGCCGACTGCGACGTCTTTGCCTCCTTCTCCAAGCTCAAGAACCACTGGATCGCCGGCGTCACCATGGCGCTCAAGAACAGTTTCGGGAATACGCCCTGCTCGCTCTACGGCGGGGACTGCGGCGAGAGCGGCAACGAAGACCCGCGCCAGGAGCGCGGCCCCGTCTGCCACAGCGGGAAGACGGCGCCGCCCAAGGGCGTGCCCCGGGAACTCCACCCGGATTCGCCCCGCGAGGCCGGCTACCGGGTGCCTCGCATCGTGGCCGACCTGGTCGCCGCCCGCCCGGTTGACCTCTCTGTCGTGGACGGCGTCGATTCCATCGTGGGCGGCGAAGGCGAGTGGAATCCGGGCGTCAAGCGCATCCGGCCCGGCCTCATCCTGGCCGGCTTCAACCCGGTTTGCGTGGACGCCGTTTCGATGGCGGTGATGGGCTACGATCCCCGCTCCGATCGCGGCGCCCCGCCGTTTCACCGCGGCGACAATACGCTCAAGCTGGCCGAGGCCAAAGGGATCGGGACCACCGATCTTTCCCGCATCGAAGTAGTGGGGCTGAGCATCCGGGAAGCCGTCCATCCGTACGGGCCGGGCGCCGCCGGCACACGGGGCTGACGGGATAGAGGAAAGAGGGAAGGGAGGATTCACTCTTATGCGCACGGAATGGGTCGAGAAACGGAAACAGGACAAAGTCCGCACCCAAATGCACTATGCCCGGCAGGGCATCATCACCGGGGAGATGGAGTACGTCGCCCGGCGCGAGCGCCTGGCCCCGGAACTGGTCCGCTCCGAGGTCGCCCGCGGGCGCATGATCATTCCCGCCAACATTCACCACCGCAACCTGGAACCCATGGCCATCGGAATTGCGGCGGCCTGCAAGATCAACGCCAACATCGGCAACTCCGCGGTCACCTCTAATATCGAGGAGGAACTGGAGAAGCTCCGCTACTCGGTCAAGTACGGCGCCGATACCGTGATGGACCTCTCCACCGGGGGCGATATTCCCAGGATCCGGCAGGCCATCATCGACGCCTCCCCCGTCCCCGTCGGCACGGTTCCCATCTACGAGGCCGTCGCGCGGGTGCGGCGCATCGAGGACCTGAGCGCGCAGTTGATGCTGGAGGTCATCGAGGAGCAGGCCGAGCAGGGCGTGGACTACATGACCATCCACGCCGGGCTGCTGGTCCAGTACATTCCGCTGACCACCCGGCGCATCACCGGCATCGTCAGCCGCGGCGGCTCCATCCTGGCCGAATGGATGGTCAAGAACCACCGCCAGAACCTGCTGTACGAGTGTTTCCCCGAAATCTGCAGGATCTTCGCCAAACACGATGTCTCCTTCTCCCTGGGCGACGGGCTGCGGCCCGGCTGTCTGGCCGATGCCAGCGATGAGGCCCAGTTCGCCGAACTGAAGACCCTCGGTGAGCTGACCAGGATCGCCTGGGAGCACGACGTCCAGGTGATGATCGAGGGGCCGGGCCACGTGCCCATGGACCAGATTGAGATGCAGGTCGCCAAGGAGATGGAGATGTGCCGCGAGGCCCCCTTCTACACCCTGGGCCCCCTGGTCACCGACATCGCCCCCGGCTACGACCACATCACCTCCGCCATCGGGGCCGCCATGATCGGCTGGTACGGCGCTTCCATGCTGTGCTACGTGACTCCCAAGGAGCACCTGGGTCTTCCCAACCGCGAGGACGTGAAAGCGGGCATCATTGCCTATAAGATCGCCGCCCACGCCGCCGACATCGCCCGGAAACGCCCCGGCGCCCGCGACCGCGACGACGAACTCTCCCGCGCCCGCTACACCTTCGACTGGAACCGCCAGTTCGAACTCTCCCTGGATCCCGAAACCGCCCGCGCCATGCACGACGAGACCCTGCCGGACGAGGGCTTCAAGGACGCCCACTTCTGCTCCATGTGCGGCCCCAAGTTCTGCTCCATGAACATCTCCGCCCGGGTGGAGCAATTCACTCCCGAGCAGGCCGCCTCCGTGCTGGCCGGAAACCCGCCGCCCGCTCCGCTCGTCCAAGTGAGCGGGAACGATTGAGTTTCGGTGACAGGCTACATAACCCCCAAACCGCGCGGGGTGGGGGTTA
>JADZAF010000004.1 GCA_020852755.1 Bryobacterales bacterium | reverse complement strand
TGCTCACTGAACGGCAAGTATAGAACGGCGGCCGCTGTTCCGGGTTGCCTGGATAGCAGGCATTCGCCATAGTGAGACATGGCCTGGTTGCCAATGATCCTCTTGCTGGCCGCGTCCGCTTCCGCCCTGGGTCAGGCCCGCCGCGTCTATTTGGCTCCGGACGACCACACCGACTACATGTGGAGCGGCGATGAGGAGACCTACCGCCGGGTATTCCTCGAGATGCTGGACTACTACCTCGCCCTCGCGGAACGGACCGCCGGCCTGCCGCCCGAGCAGCAGAGCCGCTGGAACACCGACGGAACCTACTGGGTCTGGACCTATCAGAAGAACCGCACCGCGAAGGAATTCGGCCGTCTGATCGGGCGCATCCGCGACGGCCGCATCGGAGTGCCGCTCAACGCCCTGGTCTCCTGTTACGGCGGCATGCCCACCGAAGCTGTGCTGCGCGGCATGTACTACGCCGGAACGCTGGAGCGCCGCCACGGCCTGCGCTTCCCCCTGGCGGTCGCCATGGAAAACCAGACTCTGCCTTACGGCTTGGGCGCCCTGTGGGCCGGGTCCGGAGCGCGCTACAGCTGGAAAGGCATCTGCGACTGCGCGACCCGCATCCGCAACACGCCCCGGCCTTACGAGGCCTACTGGTGGCGCGGTCCGGACGGCAGCCGCCTGCTGATGAAGTGGAACAGCCTGCTGGAGGATAACCGCTCGGTGGGCGGATACGCGGAGGCTGCCCGCCCGGAGCAGTCCCTTCAACTGGCGGAAAACGATCCGCGGTTCCTTTCGCGCTGGCCCTACTCCGTTACCGGCCTGTTTGGCAAGGGCTGGGACGATCTGAAAACCCTGAGCGACGAGTTCGTGCGCGTGGCGCGCGAGAAGACGACACCCGCGCGCAAGGTCGTAGTCTCGAACGTGACCGATTTCTTCGAGGATTTCGAGCGCACGCACGGCCGGGAGCTTCCCGAATACGCCGCCGCCTTCGGCAACGAATGGGACCTCTACTCCGCTTCCATGCCGGAAGTGTCGGCGCGGGTGCGCCGCGCGGTCGAGGCCCTGCGGGCCGCCGAAGCGATGGCGGTATTGGCCGGCCTGCGGGAGCCCTCTTTTCTCGAAGGCCGCGCCGGGTCCCGCGAGCAGGCCTGGATGAACCTGGGGCTCTATTGGGAGCACAACTGGACCGCGGACGGGCGTGTGGTGACCCGCCAGGCCCGGGCCGGGTGGCAGCGCCGCCTGGCCGCCGAGATCGAGTCCTACGTGTACACGCTGCACCAGGAGGCGGCCGGAGCGCTGGGAGGCCTCATCGCCCGCACGGGCGCCCAGCTGCGCTTCTTCGTCTTCAATCCGCTGGGCTGGAGCCGGAACGACGCCGCCGATCTGCCTTACGACGGTCCCGCCGAAGTACACGTCGTCGACCTCGCCGCCGGCCGCGCCGTTCCCTCCCAGGTCGTGACTCTCCCCGATGCCGGACATCAGCGGGGCCTGCGCCGCCTGCGTGTGTGGGCCGCGGGCGTGCCTGCGGTGGGATACCGGGTCTTCGAAATCCGCCCCGGCCGCGGCGAGGAATTCCCGCCGGCCGCGCACGCAGGGCAGGGGACTCTCGAAAACGCCGCTTACCGCCTTCGGATGGAAGATCGCGGCGCGATCTCCAGCCTGATCGACAAGTCGCGCCCGGGACGCGAGTTCGCCCGCCCGGCGGACGGTCTGTGGATCAACGACCTTGGCCTCGGCGGCGGCATGCTCTCGATCGAAAATGCCGGACCGGTATCGGCGACCCTCACAGCCCGCGCCTTTTCCCCTCTGCCGCACACCTCCCGCATCACCCTCTACCGCGATTCCCGCCGCATCGATATCGAAAACGAAATCACGCGCAACTTCGGCGCCGTCGAGCAGTGGACCTTCAGCTTCAACCTCGACGATCCCGACATCCGGCACGAGGAACTGGGCGCCATCCTGCGCGCCCGGCTCTTGAAGGACGGCGGCCACTACTCGCCGGTCAACTCGCGCCTGGACTGGCTGACCCTGAACCACTTCCTGTCCATCAGCGGCCCGGACGGAGCGGGCATCACCTTGTCCAACCGCGACTGCGCGTTCTTCAAGCCGGGCAACAGCGCGATAGCCGGCGGGGTCTCGTTCCTGGATACACAGACGCCGCTGGTGCGCGTGCTGGCCGGAGGCCAGGTGGACGGACCCAAGCTGGGCATCCCCAACCAGGGCGGGGACAGCCATTTCCTGCAGCGCTTCTCCCTGCAGGTGCACGATCGCTTCCGCCCGGCGGATGCCATGCGGTTTGCCCTCGAGCATCAGAACCCGCTGGTGACCGGCCCGGTGCGTGGCGGCGGTCCCTATCCGGAGCACACCTGGTCGCTGGTTGCCGTCTCCGATCCCAACGTGCTCCTGTGGAGCCTGAAGCCCGCGGAAGAAGGCATCCAGGCGGGTGTGATCGCGCGGCTGTGGAACCTCGAGCCCGAAGACCGGTCCTTTACCCTGGCCCTGACCGGCGGCATTCAATCGGCCATGCGCGCCACCCACATCGAAACCGATCTGGAACCGGCCGCCGTTTCCTCGCAGAGACTCGCGGCCCGCATCCCCGGCCACGCGTTGCGTACCTACCGTCTGCGGCCGCGCCCTGGCCGGTAACGGGAGACCCTGCATACCGAGCCGCGACCGGAGGGAGCGGTCTTGGGAACAACTGCGGCTGCGGCGCCGCCCTGGCCGGTAACGGGAGACCCTGCATACCGAGCCGCGACCGGAGGGAGCGGTCTTGGGAACAACGCGAGGGAACATCCTACCGCTCCCTTTGCCCGCGGCCTGAAAGCGGCGCTTCCCGAGTTTCGGCCGGAAGCGGGCGTTCACCGGCTGGAGCCCGGGTTGAGTTGAGCCCCCCGCGCAACGGACAATAGTCCCGAGAGAGGGAGCAATAGCTATGCCGTCGAATGTTGAGCGGCGCACAGTCGATTTGAGCGCCTATCCCGACCTGGTGGTGATCTAT
>JADZAF010000003.1 GCA_020852755.1 Bryobacterales bacterium | reverse complement strand
GCACCACCAGGTCGGCGTCGGCCGGGCACTCCCGGGCCAGCAGGCGGCCCAGCATCTCGCGCGACTGGGCCACCGGGCGGCCGAAGACCACCGAGTCGGGCCGCGAGAAGTAGACGTGCTCGAAGACACACTGCGAGCGCGGCTGGGCCGGGGCGAAGCGCTCCCGGGTCATGCCCTCCGGACCCACGACCACCATCTCGCCCGGCTCCACTTCATCCAGGTAGGCCGCGCCGATCAGGTCGAAGGCGCAGGTTTCCGAAGCGAAGGCGTAGGAGTTCTCGTGCCCGGCCATCTCCAGGCGCCCGATCACCAGCGGCCGGAAGCCGTGCGGATCGCGCGCCACAATCACCCGGTCCTCGGCCAGAAACACCAGCGAGAACGCGCCTTCCAGTTGCAGCAGCGCCTCCCGCAGCGCGCCGGCCAGCGTGCGCTCCCGCGAACGCGCCAGCAGGTGCAGGATCGCCTCGGTGTCGCTGGAAGCCTGAAAGATGGAGCCGTCACTCTCCAGGGCCGCCCGGAGCTCGCCCGCGTTGGTGATGTTGCCGTTGTGGGCCACTGCCACGTGCCCCTTGTTGCACACCACCGAGAACGGCTGCGCGTTCTTCAAGACGGTGTCCCCGGCCGTGGAGTAGCGCGTGTGCCCGATGGCCAGGCTCCCGGGCAGGTCGCGGATCACCGGAGGCGTGAAGATGTCGGCCACGTGGCCCATGTCCTTCACGCAGTGGACCCGACGCCCGTCGCTGGCCGCTATGCCCGCGCTCTCCTGCCCGCGGTGCTGCAAAGAGTACAGCGCCAGATAGGCCAGCTTGGACGCCTCCGGATGCCCGTAGATGGCGACCACTCCGCACTCTTCGCGGAATTTATCCGGCATGGCTCACCCCCGGAGATGATGTTCGAGCGCGTTTTCCCAGGCGTCCCTCAATTCCAGGATAGCGTGATCCAACAGCACCTGGCCACGATTTCTCACCACCAGCCGCCCGGGCGCGGTGCTGCCCACCCGCGGCGCCTCCACGCCGTGCCGGGCGGCGATCTCCGCGACTTTGTCCGGCGCGGACGTCGAAAGCAGGATGCGCGAGGGTCCTTCGTGGAAGAGCAGGAATTCCGGGCGCAGGTCCGAATCCAGGTCCAGCTCGGCTCCTGTGGCCGAAGGGCCGAAGCAGGCTTCCGCCGCGGCCACCGCCAGCCCGCCGTCGCTCAGATCGTGCGCCGATTCCGCCAGCTCCGCCGCGACGATCTCCCGCATGGCCGCCTGCACGCGCTTCTCGTAGTCCATGTCGAGCAGCGGCGGCAGCCCCCACATCTGTTTCAACATCACCTTGGAGTACTGTGTTCCGCCGAAGCGCGGCGCGCCGGCCGTGCCCGCGCCGCCCAGCAGGATCACCGCCCGGCCCGGCTGCTTGAAATCGATGCTGGGCGGCAGCGCCGTCTTCATCAGCCCCACAATGCCCAGCACCGGGGTTGGAAAAACACCCTCGCCCAGCGTCTCGTTGTACAGGCTCACGTTGCCGCCGGTGATGGGCGTTTCAAAGAAGCGGCAGGCCTCGCCCATGCCTTCGATGGCTTCCACCAGCTGCCCCATGATCTCCGGCTTCTCCGGGTTGCCGAAGTTCAAACAGTTGGTCGCCGCCACCGGCAGCGCGCCCACCGTGGAGAGGTTGCGGCAGCATTCCGCCACCGCCAGGCGCGCGCCCTCTCGGGGCGAAAGTTTGCAGTAGCGCCCGCTGCCGTCCAGCGCCATGGCGATGGAGGTTCCCGTCTCCTTGATGCGCACCACCGCCGCGTCCCCGCCCGGACCCTGCACCGTGTTGGTCCGGACCATGTAGTCGTACTGCTCCCAGATCCAGCGCTTGGAACACAGGTCGCCCGAAGCCAGCAGCGAGAGCAGCGCCGCGCCCGGCTCCGCCGGCGGGATCTCCGGCGCGGGCGCCGGCGGCGGAGGCGGCGTGTGCGGCCGGTCGTAGAGCGGCGCTTCGTCGGCCAGTTCCCGGTTGGGGATCTCCGCCACGACTTCGCCGTGCTGCCGGACCCGCAGCAGCCCGTCGCCCGTCACCTCTCCGATGGTCACCGCGTCCAGGCCCCACTTGCGGAAGACCCGGAAGACTTCCTCCTCGCGCCCCTTCGCGGCCACCAGCAGCATGCGCTCCTGCGATTCGGAGAGCATGATCTCGTAAGGCGTCATGTGCGCGGCGCGCTGCGGCACCCGGTCCAGTTCGATCTCGATGCCCGTGCCCCCGCGGCTGCCCATCTCGCAGGTCGAGCAGGTCAGCCCCGCCGCGCCCATGTCCTGAATGCCCACGATGGCGCCGGTCTGCATGGCTTCCAGGCAGGCCTCCAGCAGCAGCTTTTCCATGAACGGATCGCCCACCTGCACGTTGGGCCGCTTCTGCTGCGATTCCTCGGTGAATTCGGCCGAGGCCATGGAGGCGCCATGTATGCCATCGCGCCCGGTCTTGGCGCCCACGTAGATCACCGGGTTCCCCACGCCGGAAGCGTGCGCGTAGAAGATGTCGTCCTTCTTGAATACGCCCAGCGCGAACACGTTCACCAGCGGGTTGCCGTTGTAGCAGCTTTCGAATACGCACTCCCCGCCCACCGTCGGAACGCCGAAGCAGTTGCCGTAGTGCGCGATGCCTTCCACCACGCCGGTCAGGATGCGGGCGTTGCGCTTGCCCGCTTCCGGGTCGTCCAGCGGGCCGAAGCGCAGCGAATCCATCACCGCGATGGGCCGCGCCCCCATGGTGAAGATGTCGCGCAGAATGCCGCCCACGCCGGTGGCGGCGCCCTGGAACGGCTCGATGAAGCTGGGGTGGTTGTGCGACTCGATCTTGAAGGCGATGGCGTAGCCGCCGCCGATGTCGATGATGCCCGCGTTCTCGCCCGGCCCCTGCAACACCAGCCGGCTGCGGGTGGGCAGCTTCTTCAGATGCAGGCGCGAGCTTTTGTACGAGCAGTGCTCGCTCCACATCACGCTGAAGATGCCCAGTTCCGTGTAAGTGGGCTCGCGGCCCAGCAGGGCCACGATCTTTTCGTATTCCGATTGGGTGAGCTGGTGCTGCTCGATGAGTTCGGGAGTGATGACGCTCATGATCGGTAGGCGAGCGCGGCCGCCATGGATTGAAAGACCACCAGCCCGTCCCGGCATCCCATCAGCGGCTCGGTGGCCCGCTCCGGGTGGGGCATCATGCCCAGGACGTTGCGTTCGCGGTTCAGAATGCCGGCGATGTCCCGCAGCGACCCGTTCGGGTTCCGCACGTAGCGGAAAGCCACCCGGTCCTCGGCTTCCAGCTCGTCCAGGGTGCGCTCGTCGGCGTAATAGCAGCCCTCGCCGTGGGCGATGGGCAGGCACAGCGACTGGCCCTTGCCGGCCGCGTTGGTGAACGGCGAATCCACCGTCTGCACCTTCAGCTCCACGGGCTTGCAGATGAAGCGCAGGTTGCGGTTGCGGATCAGGGCGCCGGGCAGCAGCCCGGTCTCCACCAGGATCTGGAAGCCGTTGCAGATGCCGATCACCAGCCCGCCGTCTTCGGCGAAGCGCCGCACCGCCGCCATCACGGGCGAGAACTTGGCGATGGCCCCGCAGCGGAGGTAATCGCCGTAGGAGAAACCGCCGGGCAGGATCACGGCGTCGACGTCGCCCAGCGAGTGCGAGTCGTGCCAGATATATTCGGCCGGGCGGCCCAGGTTGTTGGAGACCGCGTACCACGCATCGTGGTCGCAATTGCTGCCGGGAAAAACAATGACGCCAAATTTCATAAGTCGCGCGGAATTCAGGGGAGAGGCTCTTCTATTTTAGCAGCCCGGCCAGCTTCCTTTCCAGCGCGGCGTACGATTCCTTCACCGGATCGTATTGCTCGCCCAGCGGCTCGCCCGCCTGCAGGCTCTGCTCCTCGGCGATGCGCAGAGTGTTTTTCACCTGCCGCACCGCCACCAGCAGCATCTTCAGCTCGCTCTCGGAAACAAGTAAGGTGTAGTTGCCCGCCACATCCGCAGTATAAGCCCGCCGGTGTGCCGGCGCCCGCTGGTGTGCCGGCGCCCGCCGGCTTACCGCTTCCGAGCCGCGACCAAAGGGAGTGCCCCATGGGCCTGCGACCCACCAAAGGTGATGAAACTCGGCGCGAGTTGCGGTAGGGTGGCAGAAGTCGGGGAACGGCAGAGGTCGGAACCGCTCTGGAGGTGTCGAGGCCGTCAGGGAGTGTGACCCGGAACGCGCGTTTGG
>JADZAF010000002.1 GCA_020852755.1 Bryobacterales bacterium | reverse complement strand
TGAGCTGGGTTCAGAACGTCGCGAGACAGTTCGGTCCCTATCTGTGGTGGGCGCAGGAGATTTGAGGGGGCCTGCCCTTAGTACGAGAGGACCGGGGTGGACGAACCTCTTGTGATCCAGTTGTCACTCCAGTGGCACCGCTGGGTAGCGAAGTTCGGTCAGGATAAGCGCTGAAAGCATATAAGTGCGAAACCTTCCCCAAGATGAGATCTCCCAACCCGCGAGGGTATCAAGGGCACAGGAAGACGACCTGTTTGATAGGACGGATGTGTAAGTGCAGCAATGCATTGAGCTAACCGTTACTAATTGCCCGTTCGGCTTGACCATAAAATTAACTCGCCTCACAGCAGCGGAATTTTTGGGGTTCCAGGCTTGTGGTTTTAGCCCCGTCAATATTCAAGTTTTGGCCGGATTCGCCGGGCGCGCCCCGGCGGCCCGGCGGCAAGCTTCTGGGTGACCGTAGCGAGGGGGACCCACCCGTTCCCATCCCGAACACGGCAGTTAAGCCCCTCAGCCCCGATTGTACTGCGCGGGCAACCGCGTGGGAGAGTAGGACGTTGCCCGGTTTAAACCAAGGCCTCCGAGAGATCGGAGGCCTTTTTTATTTTGTACGGCCCCCCTGCCGCCTCCCCGAAATTCGTATGGATTTCTAGCCCTGCGGGGCTAATGCTTTCGGACTCCACATGCCGCACTATCGGATTGTGCGCAGTGCACAGGAGAACCGAAACCTATGAAGAAGTGGTTAGCCATGCTCGTTCTGGCTGCTCTGGCCGTCCCCTTCGGCCTGGCCGCGTTTCCGGCTCAAGGCACGGGCCAGGAACAGTCCCAGACGGAAAACAAGAAGAAGGCAAAGAAGCCCAAGAAGGAGAAGAAACACAAAGAGCCGAAGTCTTCCAGCTAGCCGGCCGTTCTCCGGCCGCAGGGACGCCTCCAGGCCGCGGCCGCGGGGACTGCGGACGTCCGGTGACAGGCTGGATCCCCCCCAATCACCCCGCTTTCGGGGTCAGGCAGCCTGTCACCGGGACTCAAGCAGGGGAGCCAGGACCTTCAGCACGTTCTCCGCTACCTTGCGGTTGCCTTCGGCGGTCGGATGGAGGCGGTCCTTCTGCATGTAGTCTTCCTTGTCCGCTACCCCCGCCAGCAGGAAAGGGATCAGAGCCGTGGCGTGGGCCCTGGCGAGGCTGGAAAAGATGTTCTCGAAACGCCGTATGTAGTCCGGCCCGTAATTGCGGGGCAGGGTCATCCCGGCCAGGACCACCCTGGCGCCCTCCTGCCGCAACCGGACGATGATCTCCTCCAGGTTCGCGCGGGTCGATTCCAGCGGCAGGCCGCGCAGTCCGTCATTAGCCCCCAGTTCGAGGATCACGATTTTGGGTTTCAGTGACAGAACGGAGTCCAGCCGAGCCAGTCCCCCTCCCGTGGTGTCCCCGCTGATGCCCGCGTTAACCACGCGGTAGAAGTAGCCGGCCCGGTCGAGCATCTCCTGGAGGAAATCGGGATAGCTCCGGCCCGGGTCCACACCGAATCCGGCTGTTAGACTGTCGCCGAAAGCCACGACGACCGGCCGGCTATCGGGCTTCGCGGCGCTCGCCGCGGGGGGCGCGGGAGACTCCGGCGGAGCCGGCTGCTCCGGTATGCGGTCTCCGCGGCACCCCATCAGTGCCAGACAGGCCGCCGGGAGCAAACGGATGAAGCGATGCGATGTCCGAGCCATTACGTCGATCATAATAGGTAAGGGACCCGATGCCGAACCAGCGCCCAATCATCCAGGCTTCCGCGCTCACCAAGCGGATCGACAGCGGGGCTCACACGGTCGAGATTCTGCGCGGCGTGGACCTGGCGATTCCGCAGGGCCAGTTCGTCGCCATCATGGGGCCTTCGGGAAGCGGCAAAACCACTCTTCTCGGCCTGCTGGCCGGCCTTGATAACCCCTCGTCCGGGAGCGTGATCCTGGACGGCACCAACATCACCGGGCTGGCGGAGGATTCCCTGGCCCGCATCCGGGGCCGCAAGATCGGTTTTGTGTTTCAGTCCTACCAGCTGATTCCCACCCTCACCGCCGAGGAGAACGTCCTGCTGCCCATGGAGCTGGCCGGGGACGGCGCGGACCCCGGGCGCGCCCGGGACCTGCTCCGGCAGGTGGGCCTGCTGGAGCGCCGCCGCCACTATCCGGTCCAGCTTTCCGGAGGCGAGCAGCAGCGGGTGGCCCTGGCCCGCGCCTTCGCCATGCGGCCTCCGGTCATTATGGCGGACGAGCCGACCGGCAACCTGGACACCACCAACGGCCTGCTGGTTCTCGATCTCCTGATTGAACTGAACCGCCGGGAAGCGACCACCCTGGTGCTGGTGACCCACGATCCGGAGATCAGCTCGCGGGCCGGGCGCCGCATTCTGCTGCGCGACGGGCTGATCGCCGCGGACGAGTCATGAAGGCCTGGCGCACCGCCCTGCGCATCGCGTTTCGGGAAGGCCGGGCGGCCCGGGGAAAGTTCCTGTTCGTCATCCTGGCGGTGGCGGCCGGCGTGGCCTGCATCACGGGCGTACGCGGCTTCAGCGAGGCGTTCCGGGGCATGCTGCTGCGAGAGGCCCGCACCCTGATGGCCGCCGACCTTACGGTCCGCACCTTCGAGCCGCCCAGCCCGGCCCAGGAAGCCGTGATGGCGGATCTCGCGCGCCGTGGCGTCGTGCGCACACGCATCGTGGAAACCGTGTCCATGGTCTCCACCCCTGGCGGAGGAGATCCGCTTCTGGTTTCGGTCAAGGCGGTCGATCCCGCCTTCTACCCGTTCTACGGCCAGGTCCGGCTCAGTTCCGCGGACAGCCTGGGTCATGCGCTCACGCCGGAGACGGTCGCGGCGTCGGAAGACCTGCTGCTGCGACTGGGGGTGCAACCCGGCGGCGCCGTGCACCTGGGCGAGCAGGATTACCGGGTCGCCGCCGCGGTGACCCTCGAACCCGACCGGATGACCGGCACGCTGAACGTGGGGCCCCGCCTGATGCTCAGCCACGCCGCCTTCGACCGCTCAGGTCTGCTGGCGCCCGGCAGCCGCGCCTCGCACCGCCAGTTGTTCCGGCTTCCGGCAGGTGGACCCTCCGTAGCCGAGGTACGCGACATCCTGAAACGCGCTTTTCCGGAGGCCATGATCGCCGATTTCCGGGAGACGCACCCGCTGATCACGCGCGGCCTGAACCGTTCCACGGTGTTTCTGAGCCTGGTGAGCCTCGTCTCGCTGATCGTGGGCGCGCTGGGCGTGGCCACCGCCATGCAATCCCACCTGCGCCAGAGGATGGATTCCATAGCGGTGATGAAGTGCCTGGGCGCCCGCTCCTCGCAGATCATCCGCATCTACGTCTTGCAGACGCTGGGGCTCGGCCTGGCCGGATCCGTGCTCGGCGTGCTGTTGGGACTGGCCGTTCAGTCCGTGTTCCCCTTCCTGCTGGCGCGCTATTTTCCGGTGCGGGCGGGCTTGAGCCTGGATGCCATGGCCGTGGTACACGGGCTGGGAGCCGGCGTGCTGACCACGCTGCTCTTCACCTGGCCGCCGCTGGCCGCCATACGCCGTGTCCGGCCGACCCTGATCCTGCGGCGCGACATGCCCGACGCAAGGCCTTCCTGGAGGGAGCGCTGGCGCAACTATCGCCGCGCCGCGGCGGGAAGCCTCGCAATCCTGGCCGGACTCGGTCTGCTGGCCGCCTCGGTGGCCGGCGGCGGCGCGGGGCATTCGGCCCGCATCGGGGCCTGGTTCGCCGGAGGGCTCCTGGCGGGCCTGGTGGTTCTCGCGGGCGCCGGCCATCTGCTTCTGGACCTGCTGCGGCTGGTCATGGCCCGGCTGCCCTGGAAGCCGCCGCCCAGCGTGCGCCACGGGATCGCCAATCTCTACCGCCCGGGCAGCCAGGCCCCCTTCGTGCTGGCCGCGCTCGGGGTCGGCGTCATGTTCACTCTGACGATCTTCCTGGTCCAGCACTCCATGCTTGCCCAGATCTTCCGAAGCGCGCCTCCGGGCATGCCGAACGTTTTCCTTGTGAACATTACTCCACGGGAACGCGACGGTCTGCTCGAGCTGCTGAAGAGACAGCCCGGGGTGGAGAGCCCGCCGGAGATCGTCGCCTCGGTGCCCGCCCGCCTGGAGGCCATCAATGGGGTGCGGATCGAGCAACTGCCGATCCGCCGGTTCGGCCGCCGCTTCCTGCGGACCCGCTCGGTGACCTGGGCGGCCAGCCCGCCGCCGCACACCGAGATCCTCAGCGGAGCGTGGTGGCGGCCCGAGCCGGGCGCTTCACCGGCGCAAGTTTCCGTGGCGGAGGATGCCGCCGGAATCCTGGGGGTGAAGCCCGGCGCCCGCCTGGAATTCACCTCCGCCGGCCGGAACATCCCGGCGACGGTCGCCAGCATTCACCGCACGGAGTCGGTGCGCCCCGGGTCCGGCATCGAGTTCATCTTCACACCGGGCGCGCTGGAGGGCCTGCCGGCCATCTATTTCGGGGGCATGCGGGTGCGGGCGAAGGACGTGCCGGCCCTGCAGCGGGCCGCCTACCGCCGCTACCCCACGGTGACGGTAATCAACGCCGCCGATGTGCTGGAAATCATCCAGGAGGTGGTCGATCAGATCGCGGTGGTGGTCCGGTTCGTTTCCTTCTTCGCTCTCTTCGCGGGCGCCGTGGTGCTGGCTTCCAGCGTCGCCGGCACGCGCTTCCGGCGGATCCGCGAAGTGGCGGTGCTGAAGGCGCTGGGCGCCACGCCCCGCCGCGTGGCGGCCATCTTCTCGATAGAGTTTCTCCTGCTGGGCTCGCTGGCCGGGCTGATGGGAAGCCTGCTGGCCGCCCTGTTTTCCGGGCTGCTCCTGGACCGCTTCTTCGACGCCGGCTTCCGGTTTGACCCGCTGCTTACCCTGCTGGCCATCGCCCTCTCGGCGCTGCTGGCCACCGGCGCCGGCTGGCTGGCCGGCTACCGCCTGTTGGCGCAGAAGCCGCTGGCGGTGCTGCGTCA
>JADZAF010000001.1 GCA_020852755.1 Bryobacterales bacterium | reverse complement strand
GTCAACCAGAGCTTGTTCTTCAACCAGGGAAAGGCCTCCCGGACCGCGGCCCAGTCCGGCCCACCGGCTTGCGAAGCGGAGAGATTGTTAGGTTTCGCAGCGGCTGCACTGAAAGCGGCCGACGCGCAGAGTTCGCGGCGGGTCAAGGACATAGGCCCCCTTTCTGTAGGGCAGATCACCTCTATCACACCCCACCCGACAAGTCAAGCGCGCTTAGCGCCGCAGCGCCGCTCAGCTCAGGTGCGCTAGTTGACAGGGTTTTCAGAGCCTGTTGTATGATTCGAGATCGGAGTGGATGTGACCAGAAGGCAATTCCTCACCACCGCCTCAGCCGCCGCCCTCCCCGCGGCCAAGCCCTACTTCGGCGTCCATCCTTTCATCGACCAGAATCCCAAGGCCGTTTTCATCCGCCGTACCAAAGTCCCCCACAAGATGGACGAAGCCGCCAAGTTGCGCGAAGGTCTCACGCTCGGCCGCGAGATCTTCGTGCCCCTGGACAAGCCCGGCATTCCGCTCACCCACCGCATCGTTTTGAAGCCCAATGCCAGCGGCGCTCACGATACCCGCCCTCCCGCCGAAAACTGGGGCGTGGGCACCGACCCCCAGTTCTATGAAGGCATCGTCAAAGCCCTTCAGGAACTCGGCCTGCGCAAGTTCTTTTTCATCGAGTCCACCCGCTATGAGACCTGGGACGTGCGGGGCTTCAACGACATCAACGAACGCCTCGGCGTCGTCATCAACGAACCCGCCCGCAGGCCCCGCCACCTGCTCGAGGGCTTCGAAACCAACTGGCACACGGTGCCCGACGGGGTCGTCTTCAAGCGCATCCCCCACTATGCCCCGGTCGGCGAGCCCGGCACCTGGCTGCTGAACATTTCCAAGTGGAAGGCCCACAGCATGTGCCTGACCCTGGCCGTCAAGAACGAGCAGGGCCTGGTCGCCCATCCCTTCACCAGTTTCTGCGGCGGGTGGGACACCGTGCTGAAGATGCCGGAGTACGTCAAGCCCTACCTCAATCCGCGCGTGGAAGCCGACGTCAACGCCGCCTTCGAGCGCCACCGCAGGATCGGCTACGCGCGCTACGACGCGCCCGGCAACCTGCGCTACGGCTACGAGCCCATCACGCCCATCCGCCAGGAGATCTGGGCGCAGAAGACCTGCGACAACCTCAGCACGCTGAACACCGGCCTCTCCATCATCGAAGGCATCTACGCCCGCGACGGCAACGGCTGGACCATCGGCGAAGACTATCTCACCAACCTGGTCCTGTTCGGTAGGGACAAGTTCCGCCTCGACACCATCGGGCACTACCTGGGCGGCCACGAGCCCGGCAACGTGCACTTCCTCCGCATCGGCAAGGAGCGCGGCCTGAGCGATACCTTCAATCCCTGGGAGATCCCTCTGTACGAATGGGTGGGAGGAACCGCCGTCCCCCGCAAGCTCACCGACTTTCCCCGCACCCCGCTCAAGACGCCCTACCTGCAGCGCGAGGGCGAGCCGGAATACCACCTGGTAAACGAGCCCTTCGACTACGACCGCTACAAGCTGTGACGCTCACTCGATGGCGATGACCCGCAGCGGAAAGGCGTCCAGTCCGCGAACCGGAACCGGCAGCGCGTAGACCTTCACCCGCGCGCGGCTGACCCGTTCGAGGTGGGCCAGGTTCTCGATCAGCGGGATGCCTGCGCGAAACAGGACCAGGTGGTTGACGTTGGCGTGCGTCTTGTCGTCCAGTTCCACGCCGCCCGAATCCACCCCCATCAGTTTCATCCCCTGCCCGGCCAGCCATCGGAGCGCCGCCGTGGAGAAGTTGCGCGTGGGTCCCATGCGGCACAGAACAATGTCGCCCTTCCGAACCCCTCCGGCCGCCCGTGCGGCTTCCTGCACCTGCTGCAGCGTCACTCCGCCTTCCGCCTTTGCGTTCGTCAGGTTCAGGATCACCGCGTCGCCTCCCAGCCGCTCCAGCGGGATCCGGGAGAGATCGGCCCCTTTTCGCAGGCAGTGGTACGGCGACTCGATATGCGTTCCGACGTGCACCATCAGGTCCACGTCGGACATCACGTACCACTCCCCCTCCGGCCGCACCTTGCCCGGAATCTCTTCCAGCGCGTCATGAGTGCGCACCACGAACTTGCGCGGCACATCCGGGCCTGTGGGGTCGATTACGCGGGTGAGGTCCACCATCCGCTCCTGCGCCCCGGCGATGTCCCCGGGAGCGTGAAGACCTGAAAGCAGCGCCGCCACCGCCGCGGCCGCCAGCCTGTTGCGCATAAGCGCTCTTCTCCGTTCCGCCCGCACGGGCAGCCCCGATTGTACACCCGGCCGCCTGCCGGCCCGGTTCACCAATCGCCTTCCAGGTGGGCCGTCCTCTCATCCTGCCCCTCTTCCCCCACCTGTGCTATCGTTCTTTCGTATCGCTTATGACTGCATCCAACCCGATTTCCCGCCGGTCTCTGCTGGCCCTGGCGGCCGCCGCGCCGCTGGCGTCCGCGGCCCGCAAACGGCCTCCGGTCGGCCTGGAGCTGTACTCGGTTCGCGAAGAGCTGAAGAACGACCTCATGGGCACCGTCCGCGCCGTCGCCAAGATGGGCTATGAAGGCGTCGAGTTTTTCTCTCCCTATGCCGACTGGACTCCCGATTACGCCAGGGAGGTCCGCGCGCTCCTCAACGACCTCGGCATGCCCTGCCTGGCCACTCACAACGGCTCCAACTCCTTCGCCCCCGACCGGCTCGCCCGCACCATCGAACTCAACCGGATCCTGGGCAGCCGCTTCATCGTCATGGCCAGCGCCGGAAGAGTCAACGGACTCGACGGATGGAAGGCCGTGGCCGAGACTCTCACCCGGGCCAATGAGCAGATGAAGGCCGCCGGAATGCGCGCCGGCTTCCACAATCACCAGACCGAGTTCATGCCCATCGACGGCGTGCTCCCCATGGAAGTGCTGGCCAGGAACACCCCCAGGGACGTCGTGCTGCAGCTCGATGTGGGCACCTGCCTTCAGGCTAAGGTCGATCCCGTGGCCTGGATCAACAAGAATCCCGGGCGCATCGGCGCCATCCACCTGAAGGACTGGTCGCCCGACCCCGCCAAGGGCTACCGCGTGCTGCTCGGCGAGGGAGCGGCGCCATGGAAGAAGATCTTCCAGGCTGCCGAAAAAAAGGGCGGGCTGGACCACTACCTGGTCGAGCAGGAGGGCAGCGCCTATCCGCCTCTCGAAACCGCGCAGCGCTGCCTGGCCGCGTTCAAGAAACTGCGGGGCTAGACCCCGGGAGGCTGACGCTTCATGCCGTTGCTGCGGCTCACGCTGCTGGTCCTGGCCGTCTTCTTCTGCTTCTTTCTGGGCCGGACCGGCGCGCGGCTGCACCGCTCCAAACAGCCTTACACCAGGGCGCTGACGTGGACACTGCGCGCCGTTGTTGCCCTGGGCGGAATCCTCTGGATCGGCGGATTCGACGCCATCGGCATCGCGGCCGTGCTGCTCAGCGCCGCGGCCTTCTTCGCCGGAATCTACGTCGAAACCCACCCGCCCAAGGCCGAGGAGATCCACCTCTTCGGCGACGAGCCGCCCAGGGAGTAGCTCACCAGGGCAGCGCCAGCACCGGCTGGTTCGCGTAGCGCTTCACCGCGATCGTCAGCGTTTCGCCCGCGCCCGGCGCCAGTTCCACCGTGAACTCCCGCGCGTCCACCGTCACGCTGCGTCCGCCCGCGCTCACCGACGTGCACTGGTGCTCGCCGTACGCTCCCATTCGCACGATCACTTTGCGGGCGTGCACCGGGTTCGTGTTCACCAGCGTCAGCACGGTCTGCTCCGGCAGGATCTTTTCCACCAGCGCGGCTACGTCCTCCGGCAGCCCCGTCCGGCGCTTCACAGGATCGAAGTAGAGCACACGGCTGTGCAGGATGTTGCCCGAACTGCCCGGGTCGTTGCCGCCCACCGTCAGGTTCACCAGCGTGGCCGCCGATACCGGGTTGTACTGCTGCGGATGGTCCGAGGCGCGCGTGTCGGGCGTGCTCGGATCCGCACGCAAACGCGCCACCTGCCTCCGGACCCGCTCGAAATCGCCGCGCAGCGCCTTCTCCGGATAGCTTGGATTCTTCCCCAGCAGGTACCCGATCCACGGATCCTCGCCCAGGTGCTCCAGGTCCGCCGGCTGCATGGCCCACAGGTAGATGTCGCGCTGCACGTCGAAGTGCTGGTCCCGCGTGTACCCGTACCAGCCCTGGTCGCCGTGCTTGTTGGGCAGCAGGATGCGGCCGTTCTCCACCTTGCGCGCGGCGTACAGGTTGGCAATCTGGCGGCGCAGCGGCTCCGCGAACCCGAAATCGCCCGTCAGCATCAGGGCTTCGCCGAAGGCCAGGCGCGGGCCGCGCATATAGTAATTGCGCCCGCTCTCCTGCGGCCAGAAGTTCCAGCCGAACGTGCCGCCGTACCACTTGCCTCCCCACTCTCCGCCGATGCGGCCGTCCAGGCCGATGTTGGTCGGGATGTTGCCGCCGTTCTGGATCACCCGGTCCCGCCACGCGCCGGCGTACTCCAGCAGCCAGTCCCGGTATTTCTTCTCCCCGGTCAGCATGTAGGCGTTCATTGCCAGAGTGGCCGCGCACAGGTTCAGAGGATGGTCCCCGCGGATGTTGCCCGCCGTGCGGTAACGGTCCAGGCGCTCCGGCTGCCCGGGGATGGCCTCGCCGCCCCAGTCCTCCGGCCTCGCGTCGCTGATCTTCGCGCCCCGGCTGCCGTTATGGAGGCTGCGAATGATCTTCAGCTTCGCATCGTAGTTGTTCGCCTCCGGGTCCTCGTTCATGTAGAAGCCCGTGAAACGCCGCACGCGCTGCCGGTAAATCGGGTCGTCCGGCCGCGAGAGGCTGTAGAAATGGAACGCGGCCAGCCCTTCTCCCGTGTGCTCCCAGTCGAAGGCGGTGATGAATTCCTTGTAGAACATGCCTTCCCGCGCCATCTCCACGGAAGGCGCCCGCGCCTTGGTGTACTGTATCAAGTGCCCTTCCCAGGCCTTCCGGTACAGTTCCAGCAGGTCTGCCGGGCCGCCCAGCGCGTACACCAGCGGCCAGTTGTGGAAGTTCTCCATGGCGTCGTCCGGGCCGTCGTTGCCGCCCCAGCGTTCCAGGCAGCGCAGGAAGCCGCGGTCGTCCAGGTATTTGCCCGCGAACTCGCGGGCGGCTTCTCCGTAAGCGGCCAGCAGAGCCCGTTCCGCAAGCGCCCAGTCCGGAGGCGGCATGGGTCGTTCGACGCGTATCAGGATTTCAGCGGGACAGGCGGCCGCGAAACAGACCGCCAGATAAAGCATTCGCATCATGCAGGCAATTGTATAGCACCGCGTTTGACTGCGTGCCCGCGCGGCGCTACCCTGAAGAACTCTGCGTCCCTCAGGTTTCCTCTCATGAAAATCATCCTGGCTGCAGCCCTCGCTCTCTTTCCGCTTTCCGCCGCGGTGCATTACTCCCACACGTCCGGCGAAGTGGCCGCGAGCTTCCTCGAAGCCTCCG